>CAZTYV010000052.1:0-20171 GCA_964617675.1 uncultured Halochromatium sp.
TGCGCGCGGGTGGTCTCGGTGATCTCGGTGCCGCCGAGCATGCGGGCGACCTCATCGATGCGCTGCTCGGTATCGAGGGGATCGATGTGGGTGAAGGTCTGGTCCTCGCGTGAGGACTTCTGCACGCGCAGCTGCTGATGGGCCTGGGCGGCGACCTGGGCGAGGTGGGTAACGCAGAGCACCTGGCGGCTCTCGCCGAGGCGGCGCAATAAGCGACCGACGATCTCGGCGACGCCGCCGCCGATGCCAACGTCGACCTCGTCGAAGACCAGGGTCGGGATGCCGGCGACCGCGGCGGTTGCGACCTGGATCGCGAGGCTGATGCGCGAGAGCTCACCGCCCGAGGCGACCTTGGCCAGCGGCTGCAGCGGCTGTCCAGGGTTAGCGCTGACCAGGAAGGCGATGCTATCGAGGCCTTGGGCATTGATGGCATCGGCATCCCCGGTCTCGACCTCGACCTGGAAGCGCCCCCCGCCCATGCCGAGCTCCTGCATCGCCGCGCTCACGGTCTCGCTCAGGCGCTGCGCGGCGGCGCGGCGCGATGCACTCAGCGCCTCGGCGCACTCGAGCAGGGCGGCGCGGGCCTGCTCGCGCTCGCTGGCCAGCGTCTCGAGCGATTGATCGGCCTGCTCGAGCGCCTCGAGCTCTTCGCGGCGCTCGGCGGCAAAGGCCAGCAACTGTTCGGGCGCGATGCGGTACTTGCGCGCGAGATCATGGATGCGGCCAAGCCGTTGCTCGACGACCCCGAGCCGGGCCGGGTCCATCTCGAGCCCGTCGAGGTAGTGGCGCAGGCTGGCCGCCGCCTCCTCGATCTGGACTGTCGCGCCATCGATCAGCTCGCGGGTCTCGCTCAAGCTCGAATCGATCGCGCTCAGCGCCGTCAGGTCGGCGCTGGCGTGGCCGAGGTGATCGCGCAGCGATTGCTCGCCCTCGTAGAGCAGATCGACCAGTGTTGCGGCCGTGGCCTGCAGTTGGCCGAGATTCGCGAGCCGGCGCTGCTCGGCGTCGAGCTCCTCGAGCTCCTGCTCGCCGAGCGCAAGGCCATCGAGCTCCTCGAGCTGAAAGCGCAGCAGCTCCAGGCGCTGCTCGCGCTCGGCGCGCGCCTCGGTCAGGGACTTCCAGCGCTGATCGAGCGCCCGAAACTGCCGATGACGCTCGGCCACCTCGGTGGTCAATAGCGGATGCGCGGCGTAGCCATCGAGCAGCGCGCGCTGCGCCGTGGCTCGCAGCAGCGATTGATGGGCGTGCTGGCCGTGGATGTCGACCAGCAGCTCACCGAGCGCGCGCAGCTGAGCGCTGCTCGCCGCGCGGCCGTTGATATAGGCCCGGGCGCGGCCCTCACGCACCAGCACGCGCCGGATCAGGCATGCCTCATCGTCATCGAGCGCGTTCTCGACCAACCACGCACGCGCGGCGGGGTTGTCGGTGATCTCGACATCAATACTGACCTCGGCACGCTCACGGCCGCCACGGATCAGGCTGGCGTCGGCCTTGTCGCCGAGCGCCAGCCCGAGCGCATCGATCAGGATCGACTTGCCGGCCCCGGTCTCGCCGGTGAGCGCGGTCATGCCCGACCCGAGCTCGAGCTCGAGCCGGCTGACGATGACCAGGTCCTGAACGGTGATCAGGTTCAGCACGGTGAATCAGCGTGGTTGTGGCCGCCCCAGCCGAGCTTGGCGCGCAGGATGCGGTAGTGATCGTGATCGCGCGGATGCAGCAGCCTGATCCGACGCGCGCTGCGCTCGATCTTGATCGCGGCGCCCGAGTTGAGATGGAGGTCGACCTGGCCGTCCAAGGTCAGGCGGACCTGCTCCGGCTCCAGGTTGCAGATGTGGACCTCGATGCGGCTGCTGCCGGGGACCACCAGCGGCCGATTGCTCAGCGTGTGTGGACAGATCGGCACCAAGAGCAGGGCATCGAGGCGCGGATGCACCAGCGGGCCGCCGCCGGAGAGGGCATATGCCGTGGAGCCGGTGGGCGTGGCGACGATGAGCCCGTCAGAGCGCTGGGCATTGACGAACTGACCATCGATATAGGTCTCGAACTCGATCATGCGCACCGAGTTCCACTTGTGGATCACCACATCGTTAAGCGCGCGCTCGGGAACGGCTTGCTCGCCGATGCGGGCATCGAGCAGGATGCGGGTGTCGGCGTCGTAGGCGCCGTTGAGGATCTGCTCCAGGCGTCGCTCGATCTCATCGGGCAGGATGTCGACGAGAAAGCCGAGCCGGCCGAGGTTGATCCCGACCAGTGCGACATCATGCTCAGCCAAGGTCCGGGCGGCGTGCAGGAAGGTGCCGTCGCCGCCGATGACCAGCACCAGATCGCAGCTGGCGCCGATGCGCTCGATCTCGACGCCATCGCTTCGGTTCAACAACGCCGCCGTCGTCTGCTCGAAGTGGATACTGACGCCCTGCGCCTTGAGCAGGCTCGCCGAGCGCTCAACCGTGGTCAGAATCCGGGGATCGGGGTGCTGTTTGGCAATGATGCCGACGTTTTGGAACCAGGCCATCGATGCTGGACGACCCCTTGGCGGGCTAGGGTGAGGACGACTCGGGCACAACGGGGCAGCGCGCCCTTGCGCCACCTCACTCGCCGCAACGTTATCACGCGCCTCGGGGCGCGCCAACAGCGGCCAGGGTCTCCTTCTTGACATCACCCGGCCAGCATCTTAGATTGACGCTTTAGCACTCGGGGGCGATGAGTGCTAACAACGGTGATCCTGCGTCGAGCGAGACGATTTCTATTTTTGCGAACAGCCTTTAGCGAGCAAACATCTTGTGTCGATCGACTCTCGATCTAGCAGTCGTTTTCCTGAGGGTCAAGTCAGCGAGCGCGCTCTGCACTTCCTGAAGGCCCTCGTCGAGCGTCACATTCGCGACGGGCAACCGGTCGGCTCGCGAACCCTCGCGCGCGACACTGGACTGGAGCTCAGTCCGGCGACGGTGCGTAATGTGATGGCCGACCTCGAAGACCTGGGTCTCGTCTCGTCGCCGCACACCTCAGCGGGTCGAATCCCGACTGCATCCGGTTACCGACTCTTTATCGATAGCCTGCTCAAGGTCGCGCCGCTGACGGATGCCGATGTTGCGATGCTCCGTGACCAGTTTTCGGCCAAGACCGATACGGCGAGCCTGATCGAGACTGCGTCAAGAGCGCTTTCCGGCGTTACGCATCTCGCCGGTCTCGTGATGGTGCCGCGTCACGAGCGGGACGTCTTTCGACAGATCGAGTTCGTCGCGCTCTCGGGTCGCCGTGTGCTCGCGATCCTGGTGACCGGGGACGGTGAGGTCCACAATCGTATCCTCGAGACGGAACACCCGCTGAGCGCGGCCCAGCTCGAGCAGGCGTCCAACCTGCTCACGCGGATGTTCAACGGTCATGAGATGCGAGAGGTCAGACGTCAGCTGATGGCGGACCTCAAACGCACCCACGCGCACATGGATGAGCTCATGATGCGGGCGGTGATGATGGCACAGCGGGTGGTCGAGGCTGCCGAGCACAAGGACGACGTGATGATCGCCGGCCAGACCAATCTGATGGAATTTACCGAGCTGTCGAGCATGGACCGGCTAAAGGCCCTCTTCGATGCCTTTACCGAGAAGCGCCAGATCCTGGATCTGCTCGACCGCTGTATTGAGGCCGAGGGGGTACAGATCTTCATCGGTGAGGAGTCTGGCTACGAGCTGCTCGACGACTGTAGCGTCGTGACCGCGACCTACCGCGTCGAGGATCAGGTGCTTGGCGTGCTTGGCGTGATTGGTCCGACGCGCATGAATTACCAACAAGTGATCCCGGTGGTCGACGTGACAGCGAAGCTGCTCGCGGCTGCCTTGAGGGGTCGCTAAGACAACGTACTCGATCAGATCGGCCGGGAGACGAGACGCCTTCGCTGTGCGATGCAGGCGGGGTGCTTGATCCCTAGGGCCGGGGAGAGGTTAGAGATGACACAGCAGACGCGGGAGCAACAGCCCGAACAGATGACGCCGGATGAGGCGCCGCGCCGCACCGAGTCGATCGGCGATCACCTCGAGCACGAGGAGACGTTCTCCGTCGAGGGCTCCGCCGCGGATCGAGATCCCAATCTCGATCCCAATCTCCATCCCGGTGCAGACCCCGAGGTCGAGGCATCGGCGTCGACGGCCGAGGCGTCAGCTCAGGCTGAGGACGATCCACCGGGACCGGACCCGACCGAGCTGACGATGCTGCTTGAAGACGCTCGGGCCAAGGCCGATGACGCCCACAACCAGCTGCTTAGGGCTCGTGCCGAGATGGAGAACATGGCACGCCGACAGGCGAAGGAGCTCGAGAACGCGCACAAATTTGCGCTCGAGGGCTTCGCGAAAGAGCTGCTACAGGTTCGCGACAGTCTCGAGCTCGGCAAGGCCGCGGCCGAGGCGCCAGACGCTGACATCGCCAAGCTGCGCGAGGGTACGGAGTTGACGCTGAAGCTGCTGCGCGACGTGATGGCGAAGTTCGGTATCGAGCGTCTGGAGCCTGAGGGCGAGCGCTTCAATCCGGACTACCATCAGGCGATGTCGATGCAGCCGCGCGCTGACGTGCCGCCGAATACCGTCGTCAACGTGGTCCAGAGCGGCTACCTGCTCAACGGTCGGCTGATACGCCCGGCATTGGTCATGGTCTCGCAGGCGGCTTAGCTGCCGCAGATCAGTCCCGCCAGGGTTAGGTCGAGCGCCTCGGAGACCGGCTAAGCGAGAACGCTTGAGAATCACAGGGTTTTGCCCCAACTGCTTCGCCAACGTGCAAGCGCGACCTGGGCGCATTCAAAGAACATCACATCAGTTTTTAGAGCGGAGAGAGACCATGGGAAAGATCATCGGCATCGATCTCGGTACCACCAATTCATGCGTTGCGGTGATGGAAGGCGACAAGCCGAAGGTGATCGAAAACGCCGAGGGCGATCGCACCACCCCGAGCATCGTCGCCTTCACCGGCGACAACGAGGTGCTGGTCGGTCAGTCGGCGAAGCGCCAGGCCGTGACCAACCCGACGAATACCCTGTTCGCCATCAAGCGTCTGATTGGGCGCCGGTACGAGGATCAGATCGTCGGCAAGGACAAGGACATGGTCCCCTACAAGATCGTCAAGGCCGACAACGGTGATGCCTGGGTTGAGGCCAATGGCAAAAAGATGGCACCGCCGGAGATCTCGGCCAAGATCCTGCAGAAGATGAAGAAGACGGCCGAGGATTACCTCGGCGAGAAGGTCACCGAGGCGGTGATCACGGTGCCCGCGTACTTCAACGATTCGCAGCGACAGGCGACCAAGGACGCGGGGCGTATCGCCGGCCTCGACGTGAAGCGGATCATCAATGAGCCCACCGCCGCGGCGCTCGCCTACGGGATGGACAAGAAGCGCGGTGATCAAAAGATCGCCGTGTATGACCTCGGTGGCGGCACCTTCGATATCTCCATCATCGAGATCGCCGAGATCGAGGGTGAGCACCAATTCGAGGTGCTCTCCACCAACGGTGATACCTTCCTGGGCGGCGAAGACTTCGACCTGCGCATCATCGATTTCCTGGCCGAAACCTTTAAGAAAGAGCAGGGGGTCGACCTGCACAACGACCCGCTCGCGCTGCAACGCCTCAAAGAGGCCGCGGAGAAGGCGAAGATCGAGCTCTCCTCGAGCCAGCAGACCGACATCAACCTGCCGTACATCACGGCGGATCAGACCGGACCGAAGCACCTGAACGTCAAGCTGACCCGCTCGAAGCTGGAGTCGCTCGTCGAAGACCTCGTCGATCGGACCATCGGTCCCTGCAGAACCGCGCTCAAGGATGCCGGTGTTGGTGCCGGCGACATCAACGAGGTGATTCTGGTTGGTGGTCAGACGCGCATGCCGAAGGTGCAAGCCAAGGTCGAGGAGTTCTTCGGCAAGACGCCGCGCAAGGACGTCAATCCGGACGAGGCCGTGGCGGTGGGCGCCGCGATTCAGGGCGGTGTGCTCGGCGGCGGTGTCAAGGACGTGCTGCTGCTCGACGTGACGCCACTGTCGCTCGGTATCGAGACCCTCGGCGGGGTCATGACCAAACTGATCGAGAAGAACACCACGATCCCGACCTCGGCCAATCAGGTGTTCTCGACCGCCGACGACAACCAGACCGCGGTGACCGTGCACGTGCTGCAGGGTGAGCGCGAGCGCGCCGCCGATAACAAGTCGCTCGGTCGCTTCGATCTGTCGGATATCCCGCCGGCGCCGCGCGGTGTGCCACAGATCGAGGTCAAGTTCGACATCGACGCCAACGGCATCCTGAACGTCCACGCCAAGGACAAGGCGACCGGCAAGGAGCAGTCGATCGTGATCAAGGCCAGCTCAGGTCTCTCCGATGACGAGGTCGAGCGGATGGTCAAGGACGCCGAGGCGCATGCCGAGGACGACCGTAAGTTCCATGAGCTGGTCGGCGCGCGTAATCAGGCCGACTCGATGATTCATGCCACCCGCAAGGCGATGGATCAGCTCGGGGATGAGAAGATGGAGGCGGGTGAGAAGGACCGCATCGAGAGTACGATCAAGGAGCTCGAAGAGGCCATGAAGGGCGAGGACAAGGATAAGATCGACTCGCTGACGAAGGCCCTCGGTGATGCATCGGCGAAGATGGCCGAGCGCCTGTATGCTCAAGACCAGGGCGGTCAATCGGGCGGAGGCTCAACTGGCGGGGGCGCCGGGGCCTCGGGCAGCTCGAGCGGCCAGGCGGGCGCCGACGACGTGGTTGATGCGGAATTCGAAGAGGTTAAGGACGACAAGCACTGAGCCTCTGCACGACCCGGGCGCCTGCGCTGAGGCCAGGCAGCGGCGCGTGGGTGCAGGCCCACGCGCCGTTTCGTTTGTGTCGATACGCGGCCCGGACTCTTTATTCCTGACGACTGACCGATTACGCGAATGTCCCAGCGCGATTACTACGACGTCCTCGGCGTGAGCCGAAATGCCAGTGAGCAGGACATCAAGAAGGCGTTTCGGCGTCTGGCCATGAAACACCATCCGGACCGCAATCCGGACGATGCCGAGGCGCTCGCCAAGTTCAAGGAGGCCAAGGAGGCGCACGACGTCTTGACCGACCCCCGAAAACGCAGTGCTTACGATCAGTTCGGTCACGCTGGCGTGAGCGGCCAAGGTGGGTTCGGCGGCGGGCCAGGTGATTTTGCCGGCGGCGGCTTCTCCGACATCTTTGGCGATGTCTTCGGTGACATCTTCGGTGGCCGTGGTGGCGGTCGACGCACGGCGCGCGGCGCTGATCTGCGCTATGACCTCTCACTGACGCTGGAAGAGGCCGTCGCCGGGAAGGAGGTCAAGATCCGCATCCCGACAACGGTGGAGTGCCATCATTGCGGTGGCAGTGGCGCTAAGCCTGGAACACGCCCTAAGGAATGCCCGACCTGCCACGGCGCAGGCCAAGTGCGCATGCAGCAAGGCTTCTTCTCGATCCAGCAGACCTGCCCGGAGTGCCGAGGTACCGGGAAGGTGGTCGAGGAGGCCTGTCGTCACTGCCGCGGCGTCGGTCGTTTGAAAGAGGAAAAGACCCTCTCGGTGAAGGTGCCGGCCGGGGTGGATACCGGCGACCGCATCCGCCTTGCCGGGGAAGGCGAGCCGAGTGAGCATGGTGGTGTGCCCGGCGATCTCTACGTGCAGGTGGTGGTCGAGGATCACCCGATCTTCAAGCGCGAGGACAGCCATCTGTTCTGCGAGGTGCCGATCAGCTTCGTTACGGCGGCGCTCGGTGGTGAGCTTGAGGTGCCGACCCTGAACGGCAAGGTCGTGCTGAAGGTGCCGGCTGGAACCCAGACCGGGAAGCTCTTCCGCATGCGCGGCAAGGGCGTGAAGCCTGTGCGTGGTGGTCCGGTGGGTGATCTGATTTGCCGGGTGGTGGTGGAGACGCCGGTGAACCTGACCGAGCGGCAAAAGGAGCTGTTGCGTGAGTTTGAAGATAGCGTCAGCGCCGGTGGCAAGCACCACAGTCCACACTCGAGCTCCTGGATCGACGGCGTTAAGCACTTCTTCGAGAAGATGGGGCTTTAAGGGCGTCCGTCCGATACTGGCCGATCCGGCATGTTGATGTGGCTCTGGCTCGGTTTCGGTTGTCTGCTGGTGCTATTGGCGGCGGGTTTGATGCGCTGTCGAGTGCGTTGCAAGCGGCTCGAGCAGTTGGTGGTGGAAGCGAATCAACGGATTGGTCACTTGACTGCGGATGGCTCCGGTGAACGGTTTGCGCTTCAGCATCGGTTCGAAGAGGTGATGCCGCAGGAGTGGCGTCGCGCGATTCGTGAGCAGACGCCGTTCGTGGTCCTCGTGATCGACGTCGATCACTTCAAAGAGTACGTTGACGCGGTTGGCTATCGGGAAGGCGAGCAGTTCCTCGTTCAGGTGCGCTCCTTGATTCAAAAACGGAGCCGGCGCGGTGGAGATTTCGTCTTTCCTGTTCGCAATGGTCGCTTCCGAGTGATCCTTCGCACGCCGGATTGTCGTCAAGCCTTTATGTTGGCGGAGTCAATCCGCGCTGAGTGCGAGGCATTGGCGATTCCTCATCCCGCGAGCTCCGCGGCTCCAGTCGCGACGCTGTCCATCGGCCTCATCTGCGCGCGCTCCAGCCTCGTTAGTGGTCGTGAATCTGCGGTTGTGAATGACTGGGAGAGCCTTTACCGGCGCGCTGACGCGCTGCTCTTTGCCGCCAAGCAGCAGGGCCGTAATCGTGTCGTCTCGGAGGAATGGACGCCAGAGCGCGAGCAGCACTGACCAGGGGCCTGGCCTCATCTGTCGCTGCGTCTCGAATCTGGTATCTTCTGAGGTCACCGTCGGGAAAAGATGACATCACGGGAGGGGCTGATGGAGGCGATTCGAGTTGCTGTGGCGGGTGCGGGTGGTCGAATGGGACGCACGCTGATCGCCGCCGCGCAGGCGACTGACGGCCTGAGGGTGACTGCGGCCACCGAGCAGTCTAACAGCGCCCTGGTGGGGGTCGATGCCGGGGAGCTCGCCGGCATCGGGCACATCGGCGCGCCGGTACGCCCTGATCTCGACGAGGTGCTCGCGGATTTCGACGTCCTGATCGACTTCACGACCCCGCGCGCAACCATGCATCACGTTGAGCTCTGTCGCGATGCCCGCTGCCGGATGGTCATCGGCACCACCGGCCTCACGGCCGATCAGCGCGAGACGATCAGCGAGGCGGCTTTGGATACCGCAATCGTCCTAGCGCCGAATATGAGCGTGGGCGTGAACCTCTGTTTCAAGCTCTTGGAGCTCGCCGCTCGGGTGATGGGCGATGATGTCGATATCGAGATCATCGAGGCCCATCACCGGCACAAGGTCGACGCACCCTCTGGCACGGCGCTGAGGATGGGTGAGGTCATTGCCGATGCGCTCGGTCGAAATCTGGACGAGGTCGCGGTCTACGGACGGCAGGGGCACACCGGCGCGCGCAATCCTCAAACCATCGGCTTTGAGACGATCCGTGCAGGCGATACGGTCGGCGAGCACAGCGTCTGGTTCGCCGCAGATGGCGAGCGGGTGGAGATCGCGCACAAGGCGACTAATCGAATGACCTTTGCGCGCGGCGCCTGCCGAGCCGCGCTATGGATCGCCGAGCGAGAGCGCGGGCAATTCGACATGCAAGACGTCTTGGGTCTGAGAATGCTGAGTTAGGGGGCAACACGCATCGGGCGGATGCTCTCGCCCAAGGCCCCGACTGGTCGGCCTCTTCTCAGGTCGCGGTCAGATTGTTGTCAGGCCAGTTGGTGTTGTTGGCGCATGTATTGGTAGACAAGCCCCGACACCTCGCGCATCGCATTGCTGCGATTCGTGATCCAGGTTCCGTAGTGGTTGGTGCGCTGGCCCTTCTCGATGATGCCGATGAAGGTATATGGGCGGGGTCGGCCGCGTCGGTCATGACACTCGATGATGCCCATGTTGCCGCACAGCATCGCCGTCGAGCCGGTCTTGTCGTAGACCTTGACGTTCGATGACATCCCGCTCACGCGTTTGGTGATGCGGTCATGGTTCGGCAAGGCCATCAATTGCCGCACCTCTTGTGCCTGAGGCATGCGGTTGTTCCAGAGCGCCCAAAGGAATCGACTGTAATCGCGCGCCGAGGCCTGGTTGCGGTAGGTGCGGCCGTTGGCCGGTATGTATTCGACGATGCTCGTTTGCTGAAACACGCTCGGTGCATGGCGTTTGAGCACACGTTCCACATCTTTGGGTCCGTTGTTGCCGTTGTAGCGGCTAACAATCTGCATGATCTCGGTGGTCGCGGTGTTGCTGCTATCCCTGATCATGCTCTCCATGGTGTCGCGGATCGAGCCTGTGTAGCGCAGCTGCGAGCCACGATCCTGCATCGTGTAGAAGAAGGCCTGGGCCACGAACGGCTTGAGCATGCTCGCCGCCTGCATGGGCACCTCTTCATTGATGGACACGAGCTTCTTGCCGCCGGTGAAGTCGTAGACCGACCAGGACGTCCGCTCGTCTGAGCGGATCAACCCTTGTGCCCGCTGCCGCTTTACGAGCTGAACCACCTGGCTCTGGAGCGTGGGGCCACGGGCGGCCGCACTCGGTGCAGACACGCCCAAGAGTAGGGCTGCGGTCGTGCCACCGATGGCGCCGATGAAGCCCCGACGGCTTATCTCGGCGGTCGTCTCATCCGCTTGCCGCTGGCGATCAACCGCCCCGGCCCAGCTCTTCTCGTGCCTGCTCATCGCCTTCACCCCGATGTGGCCTTACGCCTGCTCGATCACTAGCCATGCTGGTGCCGACGCCCGATCCCAGGCGTCGTTCCCCCGCACCAGCTGTCCCCCGTTTGCTTCAGGATAGGACGGCAGAACCGGAAAGACAAGAGGGATTTCCGAAAAAATCGTTTCCCAGTCAGTGCGATCGAAAACCTTTCTCGAGAGCGTCTAATGGTTGTGATCACGCAACAAATCCACGCCACCTCAGCTGGACTTTGGCTCGTAGCGCGCGAGCGCTTCGTCGATCTTGTTGACTAGGCGATCTTCAATCTGTCGTTTCATCGGCGTCAGCAACAGGCCGAGGCGAATCGTCAGGTCCATCGAATCTCCTGCGACGGCGATCTTGCCCGAGATCCCGGAGCGTTTGAAGTGCAGGACATCGCCGTTCCAATGATACTCAGCCCCGTATTCGTCGCGCACGCGTGCGGCGATGCGCTCAACCTCGGCTCGGGCAGCGTCAAGCCCGAGATGGTGGGGGCGAGCAACGTGTATCATCGACATAGGTGCTTACTCGTCGGATTGGGTGTTTCTGATTGCGCGCAGCCGATGGCCTGAGCCCTCATGGCTCGGTGGCGGTGGCCGCCGCGACTGGCTGTCGAGCCTGGCGATAAGCTGCCGAGCGTCGATCACCGCCGCGCGCGCGGGGGGAGGCCCGGCGGTTGAGTTTGCTCTTGAGCGAGCGACAAAATTCGTCGTCCCCGAGCACCCAAGCCTTATGGGTCGACTTGCGGATCTGATTGACCAGCGAGTCGTCTAGAGGCGTATGGGAGAGGCCCCGATAGGCTCGGCGGCGCTGCTCGCTGGTTTCACCGAGCGCCAGATAGACCGGGTGCGCGCTGAGCAGCTCATCACCGATACCCAGGGCATTGGCCCCGTAGCTCGACCAATCATACGCCGCGGGGTCGTCAACGATCGCCGCTCGCACGGCATTGGTTTCGATGTAGCGACTGACCGGGAGCAGATACCGATCGGGATCGAGCAGGGTCGCTCGGTAGCGTCCGTCCCAGAGCGGACCGCTGCGCTCGTAACGCTGGTTGATGTACTGCGCCAGGTAGCGCCCGGTGTACTGCATGAGCTTGCTGAGCGCATCGTCTCGCCACGGGGTGAGCAGGAGATGGAAGTGATCCGGCATCAGGACGTAGGCATGCACATCGCAGCGAAACCTCGCTGCCGCATCGCGCAGCCGGCCCCAGAGAAACCAATAGTCTTCCTCGTCGCGCAGGATGGGCTGACCATGATGACCGCGTTGAATCAGATGCTGGGGGAGGCCGGGGAGCACAAAGCGGGGTAGGCGTGCCATTGGGGTGGTCGCTCGCAGTTGCAGAGGGACGGTGCCTCAGTATAGACGATCGATAGGGCACGGCTGATTCTCATCTGCGACAGCGCCTCGGGTTGCGGTATCATTGACTGTTTTTATTCAGCGGAGAGTCTCTTGGAAGACATCAACCCGGTTCGTGCGCAGATCGCCGACCTCAAGGGGCGCCTCGAGCTCCTTAGGGGGTATCTTTGACGTTGCGGAGAAGAAGGAGCGGCTCGTCGAGGTCTTGCGTGAGCTTGAGCAGCCTGCGGTCTGGTCCGACCCCGAACGTGCTCAATCCCTAGGCCGAGAGCGCGCCGCGCTCGAGTCGGTTGTCGACACCCTGGAGTCGATCGATGCGGGCCTGATCGATGCCGACGACCTGCTTGCCATGGCGGCCGATGAGGACGATGCCGAGACGGTGGATGCGGTCGTCGCGGACCTTGAGGCACATGAGAAGCGTGTCGCGGAGCTCGAGTTTCGGCGGATGTTCTCGGGGGAGATGGACGCTAAGAACGCGTTTATCGACATCCAAGCTGGCTCTGGCGGCACTGAGGCCCAGGACTGGGCCGAGATGCTGCTGCGCATGTACCTGCGCTGGGCGGAGACCCACGGCTTTAAGGCAGAGCTGACCGAGGTCTCTGCCGGTGAGGTCGCCGGGATCAAGTCTGCCACCGTCTCGGTGCAGGGGGACTATGCCTTTGGTTGGCTGCGCACCGAGACCGGCGTGCACCGGCTGGTGAGGAAGTCGCCATTCGACTCTGGCAACCGTCGCCATACCTCGTTCGCCGCGGTCTTCGTCTCACCCGAGATCGATGATTCGTTTGAGATCGAGCTCAATCCGGCCGACCTTCGGATCGATGTCTACCGTGCATCCGGGGCTGGCGGTCAGCACGTCAACCGAACCGAATCGGCAGTGCGCATCACCCACCTGCCGACCAACACCGTGACCCAATGCCAGAACGGCCGCTCCCAGCATGCCAACAAGGATCAGGCGATGAAGCAGCTCAAGGCCAAGCTCTATGAGCTCGAGATGCAGAAGCGCCGCAGTGAGCAGCAGGCGCTCGAGGAGAGCAAGTCCGATATCGGCTGGGGCAGCCAGATCCGCTCCTACGTCCTGGACCAGTCTCGAATCAAGGACTTGCGCACCAACATCGAGACCGGCAATACCCAGGCCGTCCTCGACGGTGGGCTCGATCTATTCATCGAGGCGAGTCTCAAGAGCGGTCTCTAAGCAGGATCGCTGATGCGCCGAGACGAGGGCGCCTCCGATCGCCGGCCTTGAGCGGTGCGCCGATCGCGCGGCCGGGCAGTCAGATGAAAAAACGGGACGAAACATGAGTCAGATGCAGCCGAACGACCCGCCCAACGAGCCAGGATCGCCAGAGCTTGATGAGAACAAGCTCATCGCCCAGCGCCGGCAAAAGCTCAGCGCGATCCGTGAGCAAGGGGTGGCCTTTCCCAACGACTTCCGACGCAATGTGGTTGCCGGTGAGCTCCATGCGCACTATGCCGAGATGGACGCCACTGAGCTCGAGACGCGCAACGTACGGGCAAAGGTGGCTGGCCGTCTGATGAGCCGCCGCGTGATGGGTAAGGCCAGCTTTGCCCATCTCCAGGACATGAGCGGTCGGATCCAGTTGTTCGTGCAGCGTGATCAGCTTGGGGCTGACGACTACGCCTGGTTCAAGAAGGAGCTGGACATCGGCGACATCGTCGGCGTCTCCGGGCAGCTGTTTCGCACCAAGACCGGCGAGCTCTCGATTAAGGTCGATCAGCTGCGGCTATTGACCAAGTCGCTGCGTCCGCTGCCGGAAAAATGGCACGGGCTAGCCGATACCGAAAGCCGATACCGGCAGCGCTATCTCGACTTGATCATGAACGAGTCGACGCGCAGCACCTTTCGGGTGCGCACACAAGTGGTGCAGTCGATCCGCGAGTTTCTCAACCGAAGCGGCTTCCTCGAGGTCGAAACGCCGATGATGCAGGCGATCCCCGGAGGAGCCGTCGCGCGGCCGTTCATTACCCATCACAACGCGCTCGATATGCAGCTGTTTCTGCGCATCGCGCCCGAGCTCTATCTGAAGCGCCTGGTCGTTGGTGGCCTGGAGCGGGTCTACGAGATCAATCGCAATTTTCGTAACGAGGGGTTATCAACGCGTCACAACCCTGAGTTCACGATGCTGGAGCTCTACCAAGCCTACGCCGACTACCATGATCTGATGGACCTCACCGAGGTGCTGCTGCGTGAGCTGGCCGAGCAGGTACTAGGATCGACCTGCCTCAGCTATCAAGGTGAGGTCTATGATCTTGGGCAGCCGTTTTCACGGATGACGGTCCATGAGTCGATCTTGCGCCTGAACCCGGACCTCCAGGCTGATGACCTTGATTCAATCGATCGCGCCCGCACCGTCGCGGAGCGACTGGGGATTCATATCAAACCAGCGTACGGACTCGGCAAGATTCAGGTCGAGATCTTCGAGAAGACGGTCGAGGGCCGACTGATGCAGCCGACCTTCATCACCGCTTACCCGACCGAGGTGTCCCCACTCGCGCGTCAAAACGACGACAATCCTTTCGTCACCGATCGTTTTGAATTCTTCGTCGCCGGGCGCGAGATCGCGAATGGCTTCTCGGAGCTGAACGACCCCGAGGACCAGGCCGAGCGCTTCCGTCGTCAGGTTGCCGAGAAAGAGGCTGGTGATCTCGAGGCGATGCATTTCGATGCGGACTATATCTGCGCGCTCGAGCACGGCATGCCACCGACAGCGGGTGAGGGGATTGGGATCGACCGGTTGGTGATGCTGTTCACCGACTCGGCCTCAATCCGCGACGTGCTCCTGTTTCCGCATATGCGCCCGAGCGATTGATTCGGTAAGCCCTCCGAGGTCGCAGACCATGACGAGCAACGTGCGCTTTGATCTGGAGTTCGCCGGCGAGCTGATCCCGGGGACTGACCCGGCCCTGGCGCGCGAGCGCGTTCAGGGACTGTTCAAGCTCTCTGATGCTGCCGTTAGCTATCTGTTTAGTGGCACAGCGGTGACGGTCAAGCGCGGGGTGGACGCTGAGCTCGCGGCGCGGCTGCACGCCGCCTTTGCCCAAGCCGGTGCGCTTGCCCGCATTCTTCCCGCCGGCGGCGAGGCCCCGGAGGCTCTGGAGGAGGGCGCCGATGCCGAGCCTCTCGGCGGCTCGGCTCTGCCGTCGCTCGATCCGTTCGGCTGGTCGAAGCCGAAGCCAAGACACCCACTCTTGCATGCCCTGTTCCACTATTTTGAGCGCAGTCTCGCCTTCGTGATGCTGGTGCTGATCGCCATCGTTGCGGTGATCTCACTGATCGAGCTCTGCTTCGTGCTCTATTCGGACCTGATTAGTACCGACGGCTTCCTGCTTGGTCTCGATGAGCTGTTCGAGGTCTTCGGCATGTTCTTGATCGTCCTGATCGCGATCGAACTCATGGCAAGTATCTATATGTACATGGTGGATAAATCCGTTCATGTGGAGATGATGCTGCTGATCGCCATCACCGCGCTCGCGCGTAAGGTGGTGGTGCTGGACCTGGAGGGGAAAGGTGATCCGGCCATGTACATGCTCGGTTTGGCGGCGCTTTTGGGGACCCTCGTTGGCGGCTATTACCTGGTCAAGCGGGTGCAGAAAGGTGCTAAGGCGCTTTGATCGCGCTGATGTCGAGTGCAGGATGCTCGAGCAAGGTCTGCTCCAGCGGCGCCGCCTGCTAAAAGACACAGGGCAAACGGCAGCACTCGAAACGCTAAAGGGTGGCGTTTCCCCAGGCTGGGTCAGGTGCGACGCCGATAACGCGCGATGTCCTCGGCCGAGCTTGAGATGCGGAATGTCCCAGCGCCGCCGCAATAGCGATGATTGACGCTTCTCGTCGAATAACTCTTGAAATTTAAGTGCTGAAGAGTGATGATTCCGTCATGACCGATTGACCTGTGGGGAGATCGGTCTTGTCTTCACCACTCAAAACCCTATCGAGGAGCATTAATGGACCATCAACAAGCTAGCGCCGAAGAAATTCAGGCTCAACTCGAGCGGCTCGCCGAAGAAAGGGAGCGTTTGAGTCGGGCGCTGCAAGATCGGCGCAAGGCCGAAAAAAAGGATCTCGCGGCCGAGCTCAAGCAACTGATCATCGAGCGTGGCCACGATGTGGCCGAGATCGCGGAGCTGATCGGCGATGGCCAGAAGAAGCGACGTCGCGCCAGCAGCGGTGCAAGTGGCCGCGGCAGTTATACGCGCTACGCCGACCCGGATAACCCCGACCTGATCTACGTTCGGGGGCGCCTGCCGAGCTGGCTCTCGGAAAAGATGTCTGCCAATGGCTTTGACCCGGGCAGCCCCGAGGATCGCCAGCAGTTCAAAGAGCGCTACCTGGTCGAGATCGCCGCCTAAGGCGACGAGTCTGGGCTCTGTTAGCTGAGCCGCGGCACGAGCGGCTGCTGGTTCGGCGTCAGGGGGTCTCTGCTCGATCGAGGGTCTGGCCGAGGCTGGGCCCGTCGATTGCCGTATTGCATTGCAGCGTTGCTTGCCGCGGGCGCGCTTGCAGCCGCATGAAGTCCCTCTCGAGTCCCTCGAGGCGGCCGATGAATCGCGCCCGCTGCGTATCGCTGAGGCTGGACTGCAGCTGCATCAGCAGCGTCGCGAACGCACTGCGGAGTGCGGGTCGCGCGTCGAGCAACGGCGGCGGTAGGTCGTCGTAATCGACCAGCCAGCGAAGCAAGAACCGCTCGATAGCCTGCTCCGAGGCACCAGCGCGCAGCAGCGCGATGAGCTCGTCGCGCTTGGCGTGACGATAGGCGTACCAAGCGGGTGCGGTGTCCGGTATCCGGCGGCTAATGTCGGTCACGAGGCCGCGCTGCTTCGAGCTTAGATCCCCATACCACCACTGCAGTTGTCCGATGTAGCGCTCGGCTCGCTTGCGCGCGCGTCGTGCGGCGCCCTCCGCGGTCGCTTCGGCCGCGTCTTCCTCGTGCTCGTCGCGGAAGGTCTCCGCGAGCGCATCGATCTGTGCCGAGCTTAGGTCGGCCAGCAACGGTGCGGCCGTCGATGCGGCGAGGCGAAAGTGTCGCTGGTACAGGAGCTCGAATTGATCGAGTAGGCAGTCGACCTCAGCGCGAGTGAAGCCATCCCGCGCATCCTGGGCCGCCTGTCCGAAGAAGGCCGCCAAGTAGGGGAGCTCCTGGCTGCGATGTTGATCGAGTGACGCCGCCAGCAACGGCGACCACGCCCGCCTCTGCGGGCCGTCGAGGCCAAGGTAGTCATCGGCGTAGCGCTCGATGAAGAAGTCGGCGCTGTTGTAGGCCAGTTGAACGCTCGAGCAGCCGCTGGTCAGGATGACGACGAGCGCTGCCACGAGAATCCGATTTGGAAGGTTTGGCTGCATCGGTCAATCTCGGCTCTTAGACGATGGCGGGCAGGGATTGCAGGGAGGTGATCGCGGGTCGGCGTTGATCCGGTGCGAGGCCGGTACAACCTCGGAGAGACCCGTTACAACACCGCATCAGACCATGACGGAACTGAAAACGTTCTTCGACGGCGGCTGCCCGCTGTGCAGCCGTGAGATCGCTCATTATCGACAGATCGACCGTGCCAATCGCATCCAGTGGATCGATATCACCCAGGACGGCGAGGCGCTCGCCGCCGTTGGCCTGGACCTGTCCAGCGCGATGCGGCGCCTGCATGTGCTGGAGACTAACGGACGGTTGCTCAGCGGCGTCGATGCCTTCGTCGCCATCTGGCGGCGATTGCCGCGCTGGCGATGGCTGGCGCATTTGGTCACTGGGCTGCGGCTGCGTCGGCCGCTGGAGTGGGCCTACGTGCGATTCGCCGAACGTCGGTTTCGGCGTCGCTGCGCCGACGGTGCTTGCGCGCTCGACGAGGGCCACGCCGGTTGACCGGCGATGGTGGGCAAACCCATTCACGCCGTGCGAGCCGGCGACACCGCGGAGTCGAGCCGCTAGACTAGGGCGCCTTCCGCCCAGCTGACCCTTGGAGCGCGCCTTGCCGCCTGAGCCCGGTTTCGTCCATTTGCACCTGCACTCGGAGTACTCGCTCGTCGACGGCCTGGTGCGGATCAAGCCGCTGGTGAAGGCCGTGGCTGAGGCTGGGATGCCCGCGGTTGCGGTCACCGATCATAGCAATCTGTTCTGCCTGGTGCGCTTCTACAAAGCGGCGCTGGCAGCCGGTGTCAAGCCCATCGTCGGCAGCGAGCTGGCCGTGCGTAATCCGGATGATCCGACAAAGCCGCACCGACTGCTGCTCTTGGCGCATGAGGATTGCGGATATACCGCGTTGACGCGCTTGATCTCGCGCGCCTACCTCGAGGGGCGCCAGGATGGTGCTGTGCAGGTCGAGCGCGATTGGGTGCTGGCCTCCGCCACCGGGCTGATCGCACTCTCGGGTGGGGCCCGTGGAGATGTGCAGCGGGCACTACTGAGCGGCCATCGCGACACCGCCGAGCGCCTGCTCGATGACTGGCTCATGGCTTTCGGCGACCGTTACTACCTCGAGCTGATGCGCACCGGCCGCGAGGACGAGGAGCGCTGTGTTGAGGCGAGCGTCGAGCTGGCCTTGGCCAAAGACGTCCCCGTGGTCGCCACCAACGATGTCGTCTTCCTCGCTGCCGATGATTTCGATGCCCACGAGGTGCGCGTTTGTATCAACAGCGGACACACCCTGGATGACCCGCGCCGTCAGCGCCGACATAGTCCGCAGCAATACCTGCGCACGCCCGCAGAGATGGCCGAGCTGTTCGCCGATCTGCCCGAGGCGCTCGAGAACAGCGTCGAGATTGCTAAGCGGTGTAACCTCGAGCTGCGCCTTGGCAAGACCTTTCTCCCCGACTCACCGGTGCCCGAGGGATGCACGATTGACGAGCACCTGGCGGCGGAATCGCGCGCCGGGCTGGAGTGGCGGCTCGATCGGACCTTCGATCGCAACGCCCCTGGCTTCGCCGAGCAGCGCCGTGTCTACGACGAGCGCCTGCAGCGTGAGCTCGATGTGATTTGCCAGATGGGATTCCCAGGCTACTTCTTGATCGTTGCCGACTTCATCCGCTGGGCCAAGGACAACGGCATCCCTGTCGGTCCGGGGCGCGGCTCCGGCGCCGGCTCATTGGTGGCTTATGCGCTGAAGATCACTGATCTTGACCCGATCGAGCACGATCTGCTGTTCGA
Source organism: uncultured Halochromatium sp. (assembly GCA_964617675.1). Classification (GTDB taxonomy): domain Bacteria; phylum Pseudomonadota; class Gammaproteobacteria; order Chromatiales; family Chromatiaceae; genus Lamprobacter. Next base: position 19,224 of record CAZTYV010000052.1, read on the forward strand.
GCGCTTCTTGAACCCCGAGCGCGTCTCGATGCCCGACTTCGATGTCGACTTCTGCATGGATCGCCGCGACGAGGTCATCGACTACGTCGCGCGCAAATACGGGCGCGAGGCGGTCTCGCAGATCATCACCTTCGGCACCATGGCGGCGAAGGCGGTGGTGCGCGATGTCGGCCGCGTGCTCGGCCATCCCTATGGCTTTGTCGACAAGATCGCCAAGATGGTGCCGTTCGAGCTGAAGATGACGCTCGATAAGGCGCTCGAGGAGAGTCCCGACCTGGCCGCGGCCTACAAGGACGACGAGGCCGTCACCGGCATCATCGACATGGCGAGAAAACTGGAAGGCATCGCCCGCAACGCCGGCAAGCATGCTGGCGGGGTGGTGATCGCGCCGACCAAGCTCACCGATTTCGCGCCGCTGTACTGCGAGCCAGGCGGTGAGAACCTGGTCACTCAGTACGATAAGGATGACGTCGAGCAGGCCGGCCTGGTCAAGTTCGATTTCCTTGGCCTGCGCACCCTGACCATCATCGATTGGGCGTTGAAGACCATCAACGCCGAGCGTGAGGCCACGGGCGAGGTGCCGCTCGATATCAACCTGATCGACCCGCGGGATGCCGACGCCTTCAAGCTGCTCAAATCCTGCCAGACCACCGCGGTGTTCCAGCTGGAATCGCGTGGCATGAAGGAGCTGATCCGCAAGCTGCAGCCCGATAGCTTTGAGGACATGACCGCGCTCGTGGCCCTGTTCCGACCCGGCCCGCTGCAGTCGGGCATGGTCGACGACTTCATCGACCGCAAGCATGGTCGTGCCGAGGTGGCCTATCCACACCCGGACCTGGAGCCGATCCTCAAGCCCACCTACGGCGTCATCCTCTACCAGGAGCAGGTGATGCAGATCGCCCAGGTGCTGGCCGGCTACACGCTCGGCGGCGCCGACCTGCTGCGCCG
>CAZTYV010000053.1:0-3928 GCA_964617675.1 uncultured Halochromatium sp.
AGGGGTTCACCACCGTGAACTCGCCGGAGAGGTTCGATTTGACGAACAGGTTCTGGTAGGTCGGCTCGATGGACTGGCTGACGCCGGCGATGTTGCTGATGGTCGCGGTCGGGGCGATGGCCATGCAGTTGCTGTTGCGCATGCCGACGGTTTGCACCCGCTCGCGCAGCCCGTTCCAGTCGAGCGTGCTGCTGGTGTCCATCTCCAGGTAGCCGCCGCGGCCTGAGGCCAGTCGCTGGATGCTGTCGATCGGCAGGATGCCCTGGCTCCAGAGGCTGCCGTCGAAGCTCTGATAGCGCCCGCGCTCGGCAGCCATATCGCTGCTGGCCTCGATCGCGTAGTAGCTCAGGGCCTCCATGCTGTGATCGGCGAAGCGCACCGCGTCCTGGCTCGCGTAGGGGATGCGCAGCTCGTAGAGGGCATCCTGGAAGCCCATTAGGCCAAGGCCCACCGGCCGGTGGCGCAGGTTGGAGTTGCGCGCCTGTGGCACGTTGTAGAAGTTGTAGTCGATGACGTTATCGAGCATGCGCATCGCGGTGCGCACGGTCTTGCGCAGCTTGGCGGTGTCGAGCCCGCGCTCGGTCACGTGTGCCGCCAGGTTGACCGAGCCGAGGTTGCAGACCGCGATCTCTTGATCGTTGGTGTGCAGGGTGATCTCGGTGCAGAGGTTGGAGCTGTGCACCTGACCGACGTGCTGATTGGTGTAGCGCAGGTTGCAGGGGTCCTTGAAGGTGATCCAGGGATGGCCGGTCTCGAACAGCATCGCCAGCATCTTGCGCCAGAGGTCGACGGCCTTGATGCGCTTGCTGACCTTGAGCTCGCCGCGCTCGGCGCGCGCCTCGTAGCCGAGATAGGCTTCTTCGAAGGACTGACCGGTGAGGTCATGCAGATCCGGGGTCTCGTCGGGCGAGAACAGGGTCCAGTGCTGATCCTCGGCGACGCGCTTCATGAACAGATCGGGCACCCAGTTGGCGGTGTTCATGTCGTGGGTGCGGCGCCGGTCGTCGCCGGTGTTCTTGCGCAGCTCGAGGAATTCCTCGATGTCGATGTGCCAGCTCTCGAGATAGGCGCAGACCGCGCCCTTTCTTTTTCCACCCTGATTAACGGCTACTGCCGTATCGTTGGCGACCTTCAGGAAGGGCACCACGCCCTGGCTCTTGCCGTTGGTGCCCTTGATGTGGGCGCCCATGCCGCGCACGCGGGTCCAGTCGTTGCCGAGGCCGCCGGCGAATTTCGACAGCAGCGCATTGTCCTTGATGGCGCCGTAGATGCCGTCGAGATCATCCGGCACTGTGGTCAGATAGCAGGAGCTGAGCTGCGGGCGCAGGCTGCCGGAGTTGAACAGGGTCGGCGTGCTGCTCATGAAGTCAAATGACGAGAGCAGTTCGTAGAACTCGATGGCACGCTCCTCGCGGTCGATCTCATTGATCGCCAGGCCCATCGCGACGCGCATGAAGAAGGCCTGCGGCAGCTCGATGCGCGGCCCCTCGGCCTTGTGGATGAAGTAGCGGTCGTAGAGGGTCTGCAGCCCAAGATAGGTGAACTGCAGATCGCGCTCGGGCTTGAGCGCGGCGCCGAGGCGGGCCAGATCGAAGCGCGCGAGCTGCTTGTCGAGCAGCTCCAGGTCGCCCGCGGCCTTGATATAGGCCGCGAAGTAGTCGGCATAGCGCTCGGCGAGATCGGCCTGGGTCTCGACGCCCACCGCCATGCCGAGCTCACCGAGGGCCTCGCGGCGCAGGATGTCGAGTAACAGTCGGGCGGCGGCCTGACTGTAGGCCGGCTCGCGCTCGATCATCGCGCGCGCCGACATCACCAATGCCTGGGCGACATCGCCCTCCTTGACCCCATCAAAGAGGTTGCGCAAGGTGTCGTTGATGATGAGGGCATCGTCGACCGCATCGAGTCCGACCGCGGCCTCACGCGTGAGCCGACGCAGGCGCTCGACGTCCAAGGGCCGGGTGCTGCCGTCGGCGAGGGTGACGTTGATCCCAGTCTCGGCCGCGGCCGGCGCCTTGGTGGCGGCCTTCTCGGCCCGCTCCCGGGCGCGCGCATCGCGATAGATCACGTAGTCGCGCGCCACCTTGTGCTCGCCGGCGCGCATCAGCGCCAGCTCGACCTGATCCTGGACGTCCTCGATGTGCACGGTGCCGCCGCCCGGTAGGCGCCGCGTGAGCGCTGCGACGACCTGCTCGGCGAGCTCGTCGACCAGATGATGGATGCGGCTTGAGGCGGCGGCGCTACTGCCCTCCACGGCGAGGAAGGCCTTGGTCATCGCGACCTTGATCTTGCTCGGATCGAAGTGGGTGACCTTGCCGTTGCGCCGGATGACCTGGACCTGGCCCGGGCGATGGCTCGCGACTTCGACGGTTGGGCTGAGCGCGATGGCGGGCTCGGACCCGTGGGCAGCTTGAGGCTCGACGGCGGGACGGTTCGGGGTCGGCGATGTGGCGGCGGCCATGGGTCACTCCTCGAGTTCGGATCGTAGTCTTGTCGATGCGACCCGGCCGCGGGCGACGATGGCCGGGCGAGTCGCGGCACGAGCCGCCAAGCGCGGGCACCGCGAACAAGGGTGCTAGCGAGGGCGCCGGTCAGGGCGCTGGGCGGCGATCAATGGCTGAGACGGGCGCTTAATAACCGACACGGGTGATCGGCTTCGATCGCAATATATATTTCTCATCCTGGGTGTCAACCACTATATCTTGTGTTTTTGTCGGTACAAGCCTGTTCCTGGGCTGTGCGTGAGCTGTGGATAACCTGACCCCAGATCGGCGCGAGTACGCGCCGTTGCAGCCTTGCGCTGTGAATAACCTCGATCAGGATCGGGCGCGCATCGGCCCCCGATCAGCGCCGTCTCCTGCTGCCCGTTGCAGGCTCGCAACTGGCGCGCGAGATGAGCCGCGCGCCGACCGGCGGGGCTATACTCGGGTCTCGCGATGTGCCCGCTCGAGAGGGGCGTTGCGGACCCATAAACGAACGATGTCACGAACGAGCTCGCCGGGTCGGCCTCATCTTGCTTGGCCGCGAGACGGTCTTGCGGTGCGACCCGGGGACGCCGAGGAGGAGAGCATGAGCCGAAGAATGCTGCGCGCCTGTGCGAGCGTCGCGGGCGCCTTGCTCGCGATGCCGCTGCTGGCGCAAGCCGAGACCCCGACCGCGAGTGCGACCGAGGACCCAGCGCAGGTGGCCAAGCGCGAGTACGACGAGGTGATGAGTCTGACGCCAGATGTGGAGCGTGGCCGCACCGTGTATCTCACCTGCGCGGTCTGTCATCTGCCCGAGGGCTGGGGCAGCCCCGATGGGACCTATCCTCAGATCGCCGGTCAGCTGCGCACCGTGGTGATCAAGCAGCTCGCCGACTTTCGCTCCGGCAATCGCGACAATCCGCTGATGTATCCCTTCTCAGTCCCGGGAATCTTGGGCGGACCGCAAGAGATCGCCGATGTCGCCGCCTATGTGGCGCAGTTGCCGATGACGGCCGGGAACGGGCTCGGCCCGGGGGCCGATCTCGAGACCGGAGAGGCGCTCTACACCCAGCATTGCGCGGATTGTCATGGCGCCCAGGGGCAGGGTGACGAGGCCGAGCACATCCCGGCGATTGCGGGCCAGCACTTCGCGTACCTGATGCGTCAGTTCGATGCGATTCGCGACGGCACGCGCAAGAATGCCGACTCCAAGATGACCGACGAGATCCAAGACCTCAGCGCGGAGCAGCAAGCGGCGGTCTTGGACTATACGGCCCGGCTGCGCCCGCCCGCCGAGAAGCTCGCCGAGCCGGGTTGGCTCAACCCCGACTTTCCGCACTACATGCGCGATGCGCTTGGACTTCAGGCGGCATCGCCAGCCGCCGCGCTCGGCGCGCCGGACGCTGAGCGCGACGCCGAGGCGGCGAGGCCCCAGCCCTGAGTGTTAAGTGCTGAGTGCTGAGTGC
>CAZTYV010000053.1:4028-19511 GCA_964617675.1 uncultured Halochromatium sp.
TAGCGATTGCGGCCAGCGCCCTTGGCCTCATAGAGCGCCATGTCCGCGCGGTGGATGAGGCTGTCGATCGCCTCATCCGGTCCGCGCTGGGCGATCCCCAGGCTGGCGGTGACCTGCAGCGGCTCGCTGCCGCCGATGTCGAACGGATGCTCTGCGATCAGGGCGTGTAAGCGCTCGGCCATCTTGACCGCGCCGCTGAGCTGCTGGCCGATCACCAGCACCAAGAACTCCTCGCCGCCGAAGCGCACCGGCACATCGACGCTACGGCATTGGGACTGGATCAGCTCAGCCACCTGCTGCAGCACGCGGTCGCCGGCGCCGTGGCCGTAGGTGTCGTTGATCTGTTTGAAGTGATCGAGGTCGAGCAGGATCGCGCCCACCGGCGGCGCGAGATCGCGCTCCTGCAAGGCCAGATGCCGCTTCATCACATCCTGCATGTAGAAGCGGGTGAAGAGCTTGGTGAGCGGGTCGCGGATGGAGCGCTGGTAGGCACGCTCGCGCTCCAGGTCGATCGACCGGTAGATCACCTCGCGCTCGAGCGCGATCTTCAACGGCTCGGCCATCTGTGCGATCAGCTGCGCGCTGCTGGCGGTGATCAACGGGCGCCTGTCGAAGCTGAGCACGGCCATGGCCTCGATCTGCTCGCCACGCTGCGCCGTGAGCGGCACCGCGATCAGCGAGCTGCCATCCGGCCCGGGATGGAGGCAGAAATCCTCGGCAAACAGCTGATGCGTGACCAGGGCGCTGTCCTCGGCATGGGCGCGCCGCCAATCGGTCAGGGTCTGGCCGATGTATTGGCAAGCCTCCGGGAGCGATGGGGTGACGATGCCAACGAAACGCGCGGTGGCCTTCAGCGAGAGGATGTCGCCCTCCGGGAGTGCCGCGTAGTAGTCGATATGTCTCACCGGGAGGGTTCGCTGCATCACCTCGAGCAGCCGCGTGGCGATATCGCGAAAGTCGCGGTAGAGCAGCATGGTCTCGGTGATATCGCGCAGCGTGCGATTGAGCTGCGAGAGCCGTTGGATATCGGTATCGCCCTGGCCGAGCAGATAGAGACCGCAATCGAGGTGGCGCAGCTTGTCGATCATGAAGCCGACCAGATGCGGCGGGATGATCGACCCATGCTGGCTTGCAATCAGCTCCACCGGGTAGCGCTCGATCTGGCTCAGGGCGTAGTCGAGGATGTCGCTGCTCGGCATGTAGTGCTCGTGGAAGGGACGCACCGCATCGAAGTGGGATTCGTCCTGCGCCACGAGCTGAGGTCGGTCGGTAAAACCGCCGAACAGGTCGCTGGAGAAGAGCACCCCGGTTTGCCGATCGAAGCTGCAGAAGGCGCCTGGAAAGTGGGCATAGGGCGTGAAGATGAACTCGAGCGTGCGGTCCTCGAGCTCGAGGCGCCAATCGTGCTCATCCACCAGCCAGAATGGGAGCTTCAGTCCGTAATGCTTGAGCAGCGCTTTGGCCCGCCAATGCGTGACCACGGCGGCATCGGCGCGGGTGTTGAGCTCGTCGATCAGCGGCAGCGCGGCGGCAATGTCCGGGTCCTGATGATGGCAGACGTACCAGCGGATCTTGTTGAGCGGGACCACCTCCTCGATCTTGCCCAACGTGTGAGCGAAGGTCAGCCGCGAGCCCGGGTCGAATAGCACCGACTGATCCCCCTGCTCGAGCAGGTAGACATGGCATTGGAAGTGATCGTCAGGGATCACATGGCCGACCCACCAGACACGATCGGCGATCTCGATCGCGTGCTCGGTGTCCGCAGTGTTCAGGTTATCAAGACTGTTCGGCATGGGCGGCAGGGCCTGCAGGCTGGGCGTCCTTTGCGTGTGGAACAAGACGCCCCGCGGCGCTCGGGGCTTGCTTGGGGCTCTGGCGGATGCGCAAGGGCGCGCGAGCGCTTGGTTCTGCCCCTGCGTGGGTCAAGATTGCGCTCTCAGCGCCCGGGCTGCAAGCGGGACGCGCCAGTGCGCATCGGCGCTCGCGTGAGACAGCGCTGCCCCTCAAGGGCTGGTGGGTGGGGCGGCTCCTGGGTCTAGGACGCGGGTGCCGCGCTCGCGACCGTTTGGCGGCGTGCATCCGCCGCGCCCAGCAGTCGGTAGAGGCTTGGCAGCAGCAGCAATGAGACCAGGGTGGAGAAGCTCAGGCCGGCGACGATGGTGATGGCCAGCGGGCTCAGCATCTCGGCTCCCTCGCCGATGGCAAGCGCCAGCGGCAGCATGCCGAAGACCGTGGTCAGTGTGGTCATCAGGATCGGGCGCAGTCGCAGGCGGGCACCCTCGACGATGGCCTGATCGCGCCGATCGCCCTGGCGACGACGCAGCTCGATGAACTCGACCAGCACGATGGCGTTGTTCACGACGATGCCGGCGAGCATGATCATGCCGAGCCAGACCGGCATCGACAGGCTGGTGCCGGTCCAGCTCAGGCCGATCGCGACGCCGACCAGGGCGAAGGGCACCGAGAGCATGATGATCAGCGGATTGCGCAGCGATTCGTATTGCACCGCCATCACCACCAGCACCAAGAACACCGCGAGAGCGAGCAGCACGCGACTGATATCGCGACCCTGCTGCAAGGTCTCGAGCCCCCCGGCCTCGTAGAGGCTGTAGCCTGGTGGCAGCGGCACCTCGGTGGCGGCCGCGAGCGCGCGCTCGATGGCGTCGGCCATGGTCAGATCCTTGCCGATCGAGGCGCTGATCTCGACGATGCGCTGTTGACGATCGCGCAGGATGGTCTCTGGCTGCGGCAGGATGCTGATCTTGGCCAGATCGCCGAGGCGGATCGGGCGCTTGCTGGTGTTCTCGGCACCGGACTGGCGCTCAGCGCCCGGCGCACGCCCGAACAGGATGATCGATTCGAGATCGCCGGGCGTGGCGATCTGATCGCGGTCGAGTCTCAGGCGCACATCGATGCTGCGATCGCCCTCGATGAGCTGGGTGACGACCTCGCCCTCGAGCGCGAGGCGCAGCACTTGGCCGATGTCCTGCACATCAAGGCCGTTGCTGGCGGCACGCTGGCGATCGACCTCGATCGAGAACTCGCGCAGCGGCTCCTCGTTAGAGTGCTGCAGGTTGCGCAGACCGTCGACCGCGTGCAGACGCTCGACGATGGCATCGGCCAGCGCGACCAGGGTCTCGAGCTCAGGGCCCTTGAGGCGCAGGCTGAGGTCGTCGTCGCCGCGGCTGAAACGGATACCCCGGATGCCGCTGGTGTAGAGATAGGTCTGCAGCCCCGGGATCTGCGCGGCCTTGATCTCGGCCTTGACGCGCTCGATCCAGTCGCGCGTGCTCAGGTCGCGCTCGGCGAGCGGCACCAGCTGGACCTGGAGGCTGGCCCGATGACTGTTCTCGTAGGTGGAGCGGCCGAAGACGAAGCCGCCGATGGTCGTGAACACCGCGCGCGTCTCCGGTTGCGCATCGACGATCGCCTCGACCTGACCCGCGAGCGCGTCCATCTGCTCCAGACTGACATCGTTATCGGCCACCAGGCTGATGCGCACGTCGCCCTCGTCGAGGGTCGGCAGGAACGCCGGTTTGGCCGAGAACAGCACGGGCAGGCTGATCACCAGCGCGGCAACGAACAGCGGGAGCACGAGCCAGGGGCGGGGCAGCAAGCGCTGCAGTAGCCAGCGATAACCGTTCTCCAGCGCTGCCACCGCCCGATCGATCCCGCGTCGCAAGCTGCCCTCGGAGCCGATCGGCACCTGACGCGCGAGCGCGGGCACCAGGGTTAGCGCAACCACCATCGAGGCCAGGATGGCGGCCGAGATGGTGAAGATCAGCTCGCGGAACAGGAGCCCGACCAGCCCACCGATGAACAGGAAGGGCAGCACTGCCGCCAGGTTGGTCGAGGTCGATGCGACGATGGCGCCGGTGACCTCGCGTGCGGCCAGGGTGGCCGCCTGCAAGGGCGCTTCGCCTTGGCGCTGGTGGCGCTCGATGTTCTCGAGCATGACGATGGTGCTGTCGACGAGCATGCCGATGCCGAGCGCGAGACCGCCAAGGGTCATCAGGTTGAAGCTCAGACCGAAGCCGGCCATGAGGATGAAGGTGACCAGGATCGCGATCGGGATGGCGCTGCCGATGATCAGCGTTCGCCGTAGGCTGCCGAGGAACAGGTAGACCACGAGCATGGCCAAGAGCGCGCCGCCGAGTGCCGCTTGGATGGCATTGTTCAGCGACTGCTTGATGTAGCGCGCCTGATCGTCGACCTTGGTGATCTGGATGTCCGGCGGCAGCAGGCCGGCGCCGTCGAGACGGGCGAGCTCGGCGTCGACGGCATCGACCACGGCCACGGTGTTGCTGAGCGGCTGCTTCTGGATCGAGAGCTTGATCCCAGGCGCGCCATCGAGACGAATGCGCAGGCGCTCCTCGGCCCCGGTATCAAGCACTTGCAGCACCTCGCCGAGACGCAGCTGCTCGGCGGGTGCCTCGGCGGCGCTGCCGAGCGGCAGCGCTGCGATCTGCTCCACCGATGCGAAGCGGCCGCTGGTGCGGGCGCTGATCTCGCCGTCTGACATCAGCAGTCGTCCGGCCGGCAGATCGCGGTTCGCCGCTTGCAGCCGAGCTTGCAGGTCCAGCAGGTCCAAACCGAGTGCAGCCAAGCGGTATTGGTCGGCCACGACGCGCACCTCCCGATCCAGACCGCCGCCGACCTCGGCGGCCGCGACCCCGGGCAGGGTCAAGAGTGGCCGGCTGAGCTCGTAGTCGACGAGGTCGCGCAGCTCGATCGGGTCGCGCAGGCGCGAGCTGACCAGGTATTCGGCGACCGGCAGCTGAAACGGATCGCGCTTATAGATCACCGGTGGGTCGATGGTCTCAGGCAGGAAGCGTTTCGCGCGGTCGAGCCGCGCGCTGGCATCGCGCAAGGCCTGGTCAACATCGTCACCGTAGCGGAACGAGAGGTCGATCGCCGAGCGGCCCTCACTCGTGCGCGACTGGATCGCAACCACCCCCTCGGTGATCGCGAGCTGCTCCTCGAGCTGGCGCGTCACCTCGTCCTCCATCACCGTGGCCGGCACGCCCGGATCGAGGACGCGCACGCGGACATCGGGGTAGGTGATCTGTGGCAGGAGGTCAACATTGAGGCGCTCGAGCGCAAAGGCGCCGAGCACCATGACCGCGAGCGTGAGCATGACCACGCCGATCGGATGGCGGATTGACCAGGTCGAGATTCCGTGATTCATGGACGCGGCTCACCAGCAGGTTTTGGGTCAAATGTGACCTAGGCGGCAGACATTGGGCTTGCGGTCGTGGATAATGAAGTCATGAACGCGCTGAAGCCGGCGCTGATCTTGATCTGAACCGAGCCCATCGAGCACCATGTCCCTGAAGCGCCGCGGCCGTCGACCCGATCTCTTCAAGCTGCTCGTTGCACTGTTGGCGGTCGGGATGACCCTGACGGTGGGCTACCAGATCAGTCTCTATTATGGCGGCCAGGTTCAGCCGATGGCTGAGCGCGCACCGAGCCCGCCGATCATCGACGGCTGAGTCCCCGGAGGTTCTGATCCGCGCGATGAGCCAGCATGAGCCGCTCAAGGTCGGTGTGGTCGGTGTCGGCTATCTCGGCCGCTTCCACGCTCTGATCTACTCCCGCCTGGCGCATGCCGATCTGGTTGGCGTCTGTGATACCCAGGCCGAGCGCGCCGCGAGCGTCGCGGCCGAGGCGGGATGTGCGGCCTTCGATGACCCCCTGTCGCTGATCGGCCAGGTTGATGCGGTCAGCATCGCGGTTCCCACCACGGCTCATCGTCAGGTTGCCTGCGCCTACCTCGAGCAGGGTGTGCACGTGCTGCTGGAAAAGCCCCTGGCCGTGAACACCCGTGAGGGTGCCGAGATCGTCACCACCGCCGAGCGCCATGGTGCGCTCCTGCAGGTCGGTCACCTGGAGCGCTTCAACGCCGGCGTGATGGCGCTCGCGGCGCGTATCGATGCGCCTCGCTACATCGAGGCCCAGCGCATGGGAGGCTTCGTCGAGCGCGCCACCGATGTGGATGTGGTGGCCGATCTGATGATCCACGATATCGACATCATCCTGGCCTTGGTCGATGCCGATCTGGTCGATGTGCGCGCGGTGGGCACACCAGTGCTGACACCGCGGATCGACATCGCCAGCGCCCGGCTCGAATTCAGCAATGGCACCGTCGCCAACGCCGTCGCGAGCCGCGTCTCGGACAAGAAGACGCGCCGAATCCGCGTCTTCCAGCCGCAGGGCTACCTGTCGCTCGATTTCATCGGGCAGACGCTCGATAGCGCGGTGCCTGAGCCGCGTGATGGGGCGCGTCGGGAGATCCAGCGCTCACGGGTGATGGTGGAGCCGGTGCAGCCGCTCGACCGCGAGATCGAGGCCTTCATCGAGTGTGTACAGCAGCGTAAACGACCGCTGGTGGATGGCCACACCGGGCTGCGAGCCCTCGAGGTTGCCTTGCAGGTCCAGGCCAGCATCCACGAGCAGCAGGCCGCGATGACCAACACCAGCGCACGGGCCTGAGCGGGATTCAGGGTTCAGGGTTCAGGGCCTAGCGCTTGGCCCTGGTGCGCGCCTTCACCATCTCGGCGGCGAGCTCGATCGCGGCCAGCAAGCTTCCCGTATCGGCGCGGCCGCTCGCGGCCAGGTCCAGGGCCGTGCCGTGATCGACCGATGTGCGAATGATCGGCAGCCCCAGGGTGACGTTCACGGCCCGGCCGAAGCCGAGGTGCTTGAGTACCGGTAGACCCTGATCGTGGTACATCGCGAGCACCGCATCGGCATGCTCCAGCTGCCGCGGGACGAAGGCGGTGTCGGCCGGCAGCGGGCCCAAGAGCGGCATGCCCTCGGCGCGCAGCCGCTCGATCAGCGGGATCAAGACCTCCTGCTCCTCATGCCCGAGATGTCCGCCTTCGCCCGCATGTGGGTTCAGGCCGCACACCAGCACCCGTGGCTCGGCGATGCCGAAGTCTTGTTGCAGCGCGGCGACCAGGGTCCGCAAGACGCGCTCGAGCCGCGGCTCGGTGATGGCGTCCGCGACCGCTCTGAGGGGGAGGTGGGTGGTTGCCAAGGCCACCCGCAATCCCGGCGCGACGAGCATCATCACGGGCAGCGGTGGGGGCTCGGCGCGCTGCGCGCAGCACTGAGCCAGGTGCTCGGTGTGGCCGCTGAAGGCGAGGCCCGCGTCGTTGATGATGCCCTTGTGCACCGGCCCGGTGACCAGTGCGTCCCAGCGGCCAGTCAGACAGCCGCTGCAGGCCGCGGTGAGTGTTTGCAGCACGTAGTCGGCGTTCTCGCGGCACAGGGTGCCCGGCTGAACCGGCGCTTGCAGCCGGGCGGGCGCATCGACGAGCAGCCGCCCGGGCGTTGCCGCACGTGCGCGCCGCGCCGGGTCGAAGGGCTCCAGCGATAACTCAACCCCGAGTGCCTCGGCGCGCTCGCTGAGCAACCGCGGGTCGCAAACGGCGATCAGCTCGGCGGCATGCGCCTGTTGGGCCGCGGCGATGCAGAGGTCCGGCCCGATGCCGGCCGGCTCGCCGGGCGTGAGCGCGAGGCGGGGGACCTCAGTCTTCGAGCTCATCGAGGCGGATCTCGACGTAGGCCTCATCGCGCAGTCGCTGCAGCCACAGCTCCCGTGCCTCCTCGGCCTTGCGCAGGCGCAGTGCCTCCTTGGCGCGCAGCTGCATCAGCTCCTCGGTGGTGTCCTGTTGGCGTCGCTCGGTGACTTGCACGATGTGCCAGCCGAAAGGGCTCTCGAAGGGCTGACTGATCTCACCCGGGCTCAGCGCATCCATCTCGCGCTCGAACGCCGGTACGGTGTCGCCGGGGCTGACCCAGCCGAGGTCGCCGCCATTGAGCGCCGAGCCGGTATCGTCGGAATTCGCGCGCGCGAGCATGGCGAAGTCGTCGCCGCCGGTGATCCGCAACCTCAGCTGTTCGAGGCGCCGCTGGGCGTCCTCGTCGGAGACCACCTCACTGGTGCGGATCAGGATGTGGCGTGCCTGGGTCTGGGTGATCGGTTCGGGTGCGTCGCCCTTGATGTCGGTGATCCGGATGATATGGAAACCGCTTGGGCTGCGGATCGGATCGGTGAGCTCGCCGCGCCCGAGCGTCTGCGCTGGCTGCGCGGCGAGGCTGGGTACCTCACCGATTGGGAACCAGCCGAGATCACCGCCATCCTGGGCGCGGCCGCCATCGGAATTCGCGCGGGCGATGGCGGCAAAGTCCTCGCCCTGGCGCAGGCGCCGAACCAGCCCCTGCGCCTTGGCGCGGGCCTGCTCGACCTGCTCTGGGCTCGCGTCTTCAGGCAATGCGATGAGGATGTGGCCGAGCTGAACCTCGTTGCGCACGATCAAGGTATCGCGCTCGGTGGCCGCGAAACGCTCCACCTCCTGGTCACTGACCCGAACCTCCTTGACGACCTCTTCCTGTTGCAGTCGCGAGGTCAGGATCTGGCGCTGGGTATCCTCGCGGAAGTCCTCGAACGAGACCCCATTGGCCTCGAGCGCGTCACGTAGCTGGGCCAGGCTCATCCCGTTGCGACCGGCGATGTTGGTTAGGGCCTCGGTGAGCGTGGCCTCATCGACCTCGATGCCCAGGGTCTGCGCGCGTTGTATCTGCAGGCGCTCCAGCACGAGCTGATCGAGGACCTCCTCCTCGAGGGTCTTGCGCTCGGGGACGGTGGCACCGCGCGATTGCAGCTCGGTCACCAGAAGGTCGATCTGGCTCTGCAGCTCGCTCTGCACGATGACATCGTCATTGACGACGGCGACGATCGCGTCCAATGACTGCACCTGGGCGCTGGCCTGAGTGCCGATCAACCAGATCAGCGCCAGCAGCCAGCGTTGGGGGGATGAGGACATGCGCTTGCCCTTAGTCGACTTGATAGTCATAGACTTCTCGTTGCAGGAAACTATCGACGGAGCTGCCGAAGGCGCCGAGGCCGGCGAGCTCGATCTGGAGCATCACCGAGGTGGTGGCCGCGCTCTCAGCGCTGTTCTTAAAGTGGCGGCCAAGCACGCGTACCTTCCAGCAACATTGCCCGAACTCGATCCCAGCGAAGGCATCGCTGGTCTCCTCGGTCTCAAGGGAATAGAGCCAGCGTCCGACCAGATTCACGCGATTTGAGACCGGCATCTGAAACGAGAGGTCCGTCGTCTCGTAGCGGTCGTCGATGTTGGTGCCGCGGTCGAAGCGATAGGCGAGGTTGACCAGGCGCCGGGCCTCGTCCTCGCTATATTGCAGCTGCAAGGTGCGCCGGCCCCATTGGTCCGTCTCCACATCAGGGTCCCATTCGAAGCTCGCGCGTCCGCGCCAGTGGTCGAACAGTCGAGCCGAGATCTCGCCGGCGACCGGCGATGCGCTCGAGGTCTCGGCAGGGCGGTCGATCTGGACCAGCCGGTCGGCGAAGTAGAGGATGCGGCCAACGCTGAGCCGCAGCATCTCCTCGCCGGTGCTCGCCTCGAGGAAGCGCGAGGTCAGGCCGGTGGTGATCTGATTCGCATCGCCGATGCGATCGCGTCCGGTAAATCGGTTGCTGCGAAAGAGGTTGGCGAAGCTGAAGTCGAGCACCGAGCTGTCGAACACCGGGGTCGCTGACTGATCCTCGTAAGGCGTGTACAGATAATAGAGCCGCGGCTCCAGGGTCTGCAGGGCCGCCTCGCCGAACCAGCTCGTCTCGCGCTCGAAGACCAACTTACCGTCGACCTCGACGGTCGGGATGCTGTGGCTAGGCGAGGTCGGCTGACCGGGTGCGGTGTTGGAGAGGTCGTAGCCGCTGGCGTTGAGTGAGACGCGCGGGATTAGGTGGCCATAGCTGCGACGCAGCGGCAAGCTTAGCATCGGCTGGAGCGAGAGCCGCTGACCATAGACGATATGGTTGTGATCGAAATAGTCGTACTCGGCGTTGACGCTGGCGCGCAGGCCGGGGCCGATCTCGACCGGGCTCAGATTGAACAGCAGCTGGGGCAGTCGGCCGTACGGGCGTTGCTCCGGCCTGAGATCGGGGTCGACGGTTTGATAGCCCTCGAGTGCGGTGAGCAGCGACCAGCCGCGTCCGGCGTAGGTGACGGCGCCGCGTTGCAGCAGGCGGCGCGTGCTGGTGATGTCGAGCCCGTTGCCGAAGTCCTCGAGGTACTGGTCATCGGAAACGGCGCTGTATTCGAGCAGCGTGCGGAAGCGCCCGAGCCAGGTGCCTTGTTCCTCGAGATTCAGCGCCCAGCGCGGGCTGTCGCCCTCGTACTTGGCATCGTTCGGGATGAATTCGGCCTCGATCCGGCCGCGATCCCGGCGCGTCATGTAACGCACCTCGGTGCCCATGAGCAGGCCGCGCTCGCTGAGGAAGTGCGGTGACAGGGTCGCGTCGAGGTTCGGAGCGATGTTCCAGTAGTAGGGGACGACGAGCTCGAAGCCGCTCTCCTCGGATGAGCCGATGGTCGGGATCAGGAAGCCGCTGCGACGCCGATCGTCGATCGGGAAGCGCAGGTAGGGCGTGTAGGCCACCGGTACGCCCTTGACTCGAAGACGGGCATTGCGAGCCACGCCGATGCCCTCCTCTTGATCGAGCTTGAGCGTCGAGGCCTTGATCGACCAGGCGTTACTGCCGGGCGGGCAGGTCGAGTAGACCAGGGCGTTGTAGCGGGTTTGCGAGGGGCTCAAGAGCTCGGCCAGGTCGGCGGTGCCGCGCAGGTTGGCGCTCTCGGAGAACCGATAGCTGACGTTATGCATCTGGCCCTGATTGGTCTCCAGATTCAGCAATGCACGATCGCCGATCATTCGCAGCCCCGGGCGCTCGAGCAGGGTCTCGGTTTCGGTCTCGATGTCACCCGTATTGCGGTCGTAGGTGACGCGTTCGGAGACGACCCGTTCCTGGGCGCGACGCACATCGACGCCGCCGCTGAGCACCAAGACGCCGGTGTCCTTATCGTAGGCGAGCGCGCCGGTGTCGACCTCGACTGGGGTCTCCGGGGCGAGCGGCGGCGCTTGCGCTGCGGGGCCAAGCCGCGCCGGTCGTGGACCACAGAACTCCCAGCCGAGGCCGTCGTGCAGCAGCCGCTCGCGCTCGGGTCCGCGATCCTGGCGGTCTGTTGCTGGCGACGCCGCCGTTGCAGCGCCCTCGTCGGCTGACGGCCCGGGCGATGAGGGTGCGGGGCCGGCCGTCTCGTCAGCAGCCGGCGCCGGCTCTGGCTCTGGCTCTGGCTCCAGCGCCGAGCCTCGTAGCCGCGAGGCGGGTGGCTCGGCCGGGAGCGCCTCCCCGACCTCGCGCGTTTGCTGCAGGCTCGCCGCGCCTAGACGTTGGGTTGTCGACTCGCTCGCGCCTTCTGGAGCAGCCCCGAGCGTGCTCCAGAGCGGGCTCCAGAGCCAGAGGGCGGCGACCCCGATGAGGATTCGTCTGCGGTCCGAAGCGATCATGCGGTCGTTGGCTGGGAGCGAGGGTCGAGTCGAGCGCGGCAAAATCGGTGTAAGGTCGCACATCCACGGCATGGCGGCAAATGAACGGCCAGCCGCAGCAACGCTGAACACTGGGAGGTCTCGTGTCGGACGCGCGTCAAGATCGTTTGGAGCAGTGGCTTCGTGCCGCGTGGCCGGAGCCGATCGGGCCGCTGGTGCCGGCGTCAGCGGATGCGAGCTTCCGCCGCTACTGGCGCTTCCCCTCTGAGGGGCGGACGCTGATTGCCGTGGATGCGCCGCCTGAGCATGAAGACAGCGCCCGCTTTGCCCGGCTGGCGCGCGCCTTTCGCGCCGCCGGGCTGAATGCCCCTGAGATCCTGGCCGAGGACCATGAGCAGGGGTTCCTGGTGGTGTCTGACCTCGGGCGCCGAACCTATCTTGATGAGCTCGAGCTCGAGCCGGACCGGGCCGACGGCCTCTATGGCGCTGCAATCGCGGCGCTGATCAAGCTCCAGCTCGGGCTTCCGGTCGACGGGCTGCCGATCTACGACCGTGCCTTTCTGCGACGTGAGCTCGATCTCTTTCGCCAGTGGCTGCTCGGCGAGCTGCTGCAGCTCGAGTTGAGCGACGGCGAAGGGCAGGCGCTGGAGGCGCTGTTCGAGCGGCTCATCGACAGTGCCCTTGAGCAGCCTCGCGTCGCGGTGCATCGGGACTTCCATAGCCGCAACCTGATGGTGACCGAGGCCGAGAGCCCCGGCATCCTCGACCTGCAGGACGCCGTCGCCGGGCCGCTGACCTACGATCTCGCCTCGCTGCTGAAGGACTGCTACATCGCCTGGCCGCGCGAGCGTGTGCTCGGCTGGGTCGATGCCTATGCGGGGCAGGCGCAGGCGGTGGGGCTGTTGACGTCGGCCGAGCGGCCCGAGCTGGTGCGCTGGCTCGACCTGATGGGGGCGCAGCGTCACCTCAAGGCGGCCGGGATCTTCGCGCGTCTGGCGGTTCGCGACGGCAAGCGCGGCTATCTCGCTGACCTGCCCCGCACCCTCGGCTACCTGCAGGAGCTCGGGCCGCTCTACGCTGAGCTTCAGCCGCTCGCGACCCTCATCGGTCAACGCGTGGCTCCGCGCTTGAGTGCGCGGTGACCGATGTCGCGGCGGTAGAAGGCACCTTCGAACTGGATCTGGTCGGCGAGGGCGTAGGCCTTTGCCGCGGCCTCAGCGACATCGGCGCCAAGTGCGGTCACGCAGAGCACGCGGCCGCCGTTGGTGACGGTCTGATCACCCGCGCGTTGGGTGCCGGCGTGGAAGACCTTGGTCGCGGTGTCGGTCTGCCCCGCTTGCTCGAGGCCGCTGATCGGGTGACCCTTGGCGTAGTCGCCCGGATACCCACCGGCCGCCATCACCACCCCGAGTGCGGCCTCATCGCGCCAGCGTGCCTCGACCTCGGCCAGCCGGCCATCACTCGCTGCTAGGCAGAGCTCGAGCAGGTCGCTGTCAAGGCGCATCAGGATCGGCTGGGTCTCGGGGTCGCCGAGTCGGCAGTTGTACTCGAGCACGCGCGGTGTGCCATCGGCAGCGATCATCAATCCGGCGTAGAGGAAGCCGACGTAGGGCAGGCCCTCGGCGCGCAGCCCCGCGACCGTGGGCTCGATCACCTCGCGCATGATGCGTCGCTCGAGCTCAGGGGTGACGAGAGGCGCCGGCGAATAGGCGCCCATGCCGCCGGTGTTCGGACCGCAATCGCCCTCATCGCGGGCCTTGTGGTCTTGCGAGGTCGCCAGCGGCAGCACCTCCTCGCCGCTGACCAGTACGATGAAGCTGACCTCTTCGCCGAGCAGCTTCTCCTCGATCACCACCCGCGCACCGGCGCTGCCAAATCGGCCTTCACCGAGCATCGACTCGACGGCAGCCCGTGCGGTCTCCAGGTCCTCGGCCACCACCACGCCTTTGCCCGCGGCCAGCCCATCGGCCTTGACCACCACCGGCGCGCCGATCTGGTCCAGGTAGGCAAGCGCCTGCTCGCGATTCTCGAAGGTCCGATAGGTGGCGGTCGGGATGCCGTGGCGCTGCATGAAGGCCTTGGCGAAATCCTTTGAGCCCTCGAGCTGCGCGGCCTGTTGCGAGGGGCCGCAGCAGCGCAGACCGGCCGCGACCAGCGCATCGCTCACGCCGGCCACCAAGGGGGCTTCCGGGCCGACCACGCAGAGCTCGACCTCGTTCTCTTGGGCGAAGCGCACCAGCGCCTCGGCGTCGGTCGGATCAATCGGGATGTTCCGAACCCCAGGCTCCGCTTCCGTGCCGCCGTTACCGGGCGCGACGAAGACCTGATCGGCCTGCGCAGATTGTGCGATCTTCCAGGCCAGGGCGTGCTCGCGGCCACCAGAGCCGATGATGAGGATATTCATGGTGTGTTGCGCGGACTGAGTCTGAGCGGCTGTGCGGCGGGGTCGGCCAAGGTCGCTGCCGAGACGGGCGCGCGACCGGCCGGACCCTCCCGTACGGAGTGACGGCCTAGGATTGTAGTGAAACCTGGCGCTCGAGGTGAAGGTCGGCCGCGCGACACGCACCGGGCGGCGCCCGTGCGGTCGGCGCCGGAGCCGGTCCATGGCGGGCTAGGGTCCAGGGCTGGGCTGCTGGCTGTCGGGCAGGGCCAGGGTTTAGGGCTGCGGTACTCGGTATATACTGCCGCGCTGAATCGGCAGCGGCCGGGACGTTCCGATGCGCCGATCGCCGCAACCACTCGCAGGGGAGACCTCATGCAGCTTCAGCCCGTGATCCTATCCGGCGGCTCTGGCACGCGCCTCTGGCCGCTCTCGCGTGAGGCCTATCCGAAGCAGTTCCTGCCGCTGACCGGCGACCTCACCATGCTGCAGGATACGGCCCTGCGCCTCGATGGGATCGTCGATGCCCATCCTCGTCTGGGGCTGTTCTTGCGTGATCCGCTCGTGGTCTGCAACGAGGCGCACCGGTTCCTGGTGGCCGAACAGTTCCGACTGCTCGGGCGCTCGCCGGCGGCGATCCTGCTCGAGCCATTCGGCCGCAACACCGCGCCCGCGCTCACCCTGGCGGCGCTCTGTGCGGTGGCCGCTGATGACGACGACCCGATCCTACTGGTCGCGCCGGCCGATCACGCCATCGCCAATGTGAAGGCGTTCCGCAGCGCGGTTGCCGACGGCGCCGTCCTCGCCGAGCAGGGCGCGGTGATCACCTTCGGTATCGTCCCCGCCAAGCCGGAGACCGGTTACGGCTACATCCAGCAGGGCGAGGCGCTGTCCAATACCGAGCTCAACGGCGCCGCCTACCGCTTGCATGCCTTCGTCGAGAAGCCCGATCGGGCCACCGCCGAGGGCTATCTCAGCAGCGGCGAGTACCTCTGGAACAGCGGCATCTTCATGATGCGGGCCTCGGTCTGGCTGACGTTGATCCGGCAGTTTCGACCGGAGATCGCCAAGGCCTGCGAGGAGGCGCTGGCGGCCGGGCGGCACGCCGATGGGGCGTTTCGGCGGCTCGACGCGGATGCCTTCAAGGCCTGCCCGAGCGATTCCATCGACTACGCCGTGATGGAGCGCCTATCGCAGGCCGCGGCGGCCTCCGAGCATCCCGCCATCGTGCTGCCGCTCGATGCCGGCTGGTCCGACGTCGGCGCCTGGTCGGCGCTGTGGGAGGTGCGTGAGCAGGACGGTGACGGTAACGTGCTCGATGGCGATGCCTTCGTGCACGATTCGCACAACAACCTGCTGATCGCGCAGAGCCGGCTGCTGGCCGCGGTGGGCATCGAGAATCTGATCGTGGTCGAGACCCCAGATGCGGTGCTGGTGGTCGATCGCGAGCGGGCGCAAGACGTGAAGGCGGTGACTCAATTCCTCAGCGACGCGCAGCGCAAAGAGCATCGGCATCATCAGCGGGTGCACCGTCCCTGGGGCGCGTTCGAGTCGATCACTACCGGCGAGCGTTACCAGGTCAAGCGGCTCACGGTGAAGCCGGGCGAGGCGCTCTCGAGCCAGATGCACCATCATCGCGCCGAGCACTGGGTGGTGGTCTCTGGCACCGCGAAGGTGACCTGCGGCGATAAGACCTTCCTGCTGACCGAGAACCAGTCGACCTATATCCCGGTGGGGACCGTCCA
>CAZTYV010000054.1:0-19470 GCA_964617675.1 uncultured Halochromatium sp.
TGCAGGCCGCGCGCCTTGCGCTTGAGGTGCGCTAGACAGCGCAGGCGGTTGTCGAACTCGCGATAGGCCCCGTAGCCATCGCTCATCAGCCAGCCGTTGAACAAGGGGCCGAGGATGCTCAGCCGGGAACTCCTTCGGCAACATCCGCCACGAACAGCCCGTGCGCACCACGTAGCAGCAGGCATCGACGAGCACACGGCGCGGGTACGCCGGCGGCACACCGCGCTTGCCGGTCTTGTCGAAGAGGTCCTCAACCAGCGCCCATTCGCGGTGGGTTAAACAACTCGGGTAGCGCTGTTCTGGCTCGAGGCGACGATGGGCGTCGGTGTATCCGTAGCCGCTCGCCTGGCCATCCGCCGGCTTGATCTCAAGCCCGCTCCCGTCGCGCACGCGCGACCAGCCCGCCGCTTCGAGCGCCGCAACCAAGGTCTGCCCATGCGCCGTTATCCCTGTGCGTCGTCGCCATTCCTGTCCGATCTCCTCGAGCGTCGCGGTGCGGTGGGCCGCGACAATCGCACTCAACTCCTCTCGCTGTTCCGCGGTGAGTTTCGGCGCTCGTCCGCGTTTCGACATCGCTGCTGCCTCCCCGTAAGATCAAGGTGGCAGTATGCCTTATTTTGTAAACACCCTCTAAGGTCACCGCCCTAAAACCCTAACCCCATCAGGCAGCGCGGCGGAGCATCTCCGCGCTGTCCACAGCCTTATCCACAGCACTCGTGCATAACTCGGCGCGGGTCCACGGGATCATGGTGGAGTGGCAGCCGGCGCGTCGGCGCTCGTTTTTTCCCTGAAACAGTCGCTTACGCGCGAATCATCGCAGCCGGTCCAGGTCTGGCGGCTAACCGGAATCTTGCTCGAGCGAATCGGACCGGGCGGATCGCAGCGGATCGATCGGCATCAGCGCCTTGGTTATCCACAAGACCGGTTGCAGCGTTTGTCAAGCGGACTTGCCAATCGCGGAGACCAGGATCAGCGGCCGGGATCGGGGACTTCGAGGCGCGTGCTCGACCCCTAGCGCCGCCGGCATCCGACAACGCCCACTAGAGCACAGGCACGGCGGTTGACACGCCCGCCGCCCATGTTGCGTGCCCCAGACGGGACCAAGCCGTCCGGACCCCCGACTTGCATAACCGGTGGACGCTAGTCGACCGAGGCGTGGTCGACCGAGGCATGGTCGACGGAGACGCCAAGCCGGCCATAGAACGTCGGGCCACTGTCATCGCTGGCGGTGTCCTCAGCCTGCGGTTGGCCGGCGCAGGCGGTGACGAGGCCGACGATCAGTAGCGAGAGCATGAACTTCAGTGAGCGATGGATCATTCTGCGAGCCCCTTGCGGTCGAGCGGGCGGTCCCGCTGGCGGATGCAACCCACAGTCTACGCGGCTCTGGCCACCAGCGTCGGTCCCCGATCGAGCATCGAGCCGGACGGATGGCGGTGGCGGCTTCACGGGCGAGATGCCAAGAACGCGAGCCATCGAGCACGGGCGCGAGGTCGACCGCGAACGGCGGCCTCAAGCAGCGCTGGTCGCATCCTGACCGATCTGAAGGCGCGGACGCAAAACCGTCATCGCATCAGGGGGCTTGGTGGCGCATCCAGGGACTGTGCACAGGGTTATCCACAGCGCCCGTGCATAAGTCGCCGCTAGGTGGCGAACGCGCATCGAACGAAGCGACGGTACGTTCAGCGGTGGCTTTTTCTCGCTGAAACAGGCGCTTGATCCGAGGTGCTCAGGGTTGCGCGAGCAGTGGTGACCGAGCGCGGTCGCGCTGGTGCGGGACGGGCCAGGCGGGCGGCGGCGCAACGGCTAGAGCCTGAGGGCGGGTTATCCACAAGGGCGATCGCGGTGCTTGTCAAGCGGATTTGCTGATCGCGCGGGCCGAGATGGCGGGTGGCTGTCGATGGTTGAGTCGCCGCGCGCGCAGGGCGAGCAGCGGGCGCTCGGTCAGGCGCGCGGGCAGCTTAAGGCTGTTGCCCGTTGAGCGGCTTGATTGCGGGGTGCCAATCCTTACGTCTGTCGGCAGCACCCCGCGAGAGGTTCCGATATGTCTGAGTCCCCCGAGACCCCAACCGGGTCATCCGTCGATCGTCTGCGCGCCTGGCTGCGGTCGGACATCACCCTGACCCTCCCAGGCTGGGCTGTTGCGCTGGGAGGCGCGTTCATACTGGTTCTGCTGCTCGTCGCACTGGATTGAGGACTGATCCTCCACAGCCAGCTCAAAGACGGCGTGAGCCATCCCGCCGACGACCGCCCAGCGTTGAGCCTAATGCTCGCCGCCTGATCTGCCCGCAAACGATCCGTGCTGCCGCGAGCGCCGACGTCCACCGATCGCGGTGATGGTCTCATGTTGCCCGTTGTGGCTGTTGGCACCTTCGTCGAGCGCGCCGCCAGTGATCACCGAGCGCAAGGCCTGCTCGGCGCCGACGGCGAGTGGGCGCACCCGTTCGCGCTCAAGATAGAGGGTGTAGCCGCCGACCTGGTAGCTCATCGGCAGGTAGACGGCGACGAGGTCGGTAGGAGCGGCCTCCTTCCCTGAGTCGGCACTGGCGCTCGACTCCGCACCTGCGCCCGAATCCGCCACCTGATGCGGCTGATGCGTATCGCCGAGGGGCAGCTGCGCATGCTCTTGCATCATGAAGCCGACTAACTGGATTGACCCATCGCCGACGGGCAAGGTCACCACCACCGGGCGGCCCAAGTCCTGATCACCGGTCCGCGCGAAGAAGCGGGCCACATCCTTGAGGCCTTGAAACAGGCTCTTGACCAGCGGGATTCGATCGAGCACGCGCTCGGCGAGCTCGAGCAGCCAACGCACCAAGAAGAGGTTCGCGAGCAGACCGGCCGCCAGGGTCAGGATGAGCGCGGCCATCAACCCCATCCCCGGGATGTACCAGGCGTCCGGCATTAGGTGTCTGAGCAGCCCGCCAACGAAGACCTCGACCGAGCGCCCAAGCCAGATCAACAGGGCCAGGGTAATGAACAGTGGCGCCAGCAAGGCGATCCCTTGCAGGAACCAGGTTCGTAGTTGGGTCAACAGGGAGGTCTCTTGCATGAGTCGGCTCCAACGGCGGACAAGCGCCTTGCTGCAAATGATGGATATTGATCTGACGGCCGGTCGAGTCGGCCGTCGAGTGGCTGGTCAGGGGCATGATGCATGAGAAACCGGTGGCGGCGATGACAAACGCTAAAGCGAGCGCCCCAGGGGCCGCCGCAATGCACTCACCGAGACAGCAACCACTCATCGTCCCTCGGCGCCCGCCCGCGGCTCACCTCAACGCGGGCTGAGCCTGAAGCGGACCCGAAGCGGCAGGTGATCCGAGGCGGCGCGGGTGGCCTTGGTGCGCACGACTTCGGCCTTGATGCAATCAAGGCCCGGGCCATACCAGAGTCGATCGAGCGCCAACAGTGGCCAACCGGAAGGAAAGCTCGGCAACGCCGGCGCCGCGCTGAGGCGGCGGCCGATGGACGCCAGCCGCCGGCTAAACGGCCACCATTCGTTGAAGTCCCCCATCAGCACGAGGGGTGTCGGCGGCGAGGTCGCTACCCCACCAGGGTGAGCCCCACCAACATGCGCCAAGATCGCAGCAATCTGGCGCTGACGCTCCGCTGCACTCAACCCGAGATGGGTGGCCAGGCAGCGCAGCACGGCGCCGTCTGCCAGGCGCGCCCCCGCTGCCCAGTCGATCCCGACGTCAATCAGCCCTCGCGGCTCGCGCCCGGGTTGGCTGAGGTCGAGCCGCTGTTGGCTCAGGATCGGCAGTCGGCTCAGCAGCAGGTTGCCGTAGTGGTGCCGGCCGAGCGCCATGGTATGCCCGAGCACGACCTCATAGCCGAGCGTGCGCAGCTGCTGGAGGAAGGACCTGAGCCGGGCATCGACCGGGGTCTCGACCTCTTGCAAGGCAACCAGGTCGGCATCGAGCGCGGCGATGATCTCGGCGACGCGCCGCGGCTGCTTGCGCCCGTCGCCGCCGACCGCGCCATGGATGTTGTAGCTGGCGACAACGAGCTCGCGGCGGCCCCGGTCGTCGATCCCGGTTAAAGCCGCATCAGCCACGCTTGCGCAGTAGGTGCCGACCGAGCCAGAGCAGGCCGCCGCCGAGCACCACGCCGGCCACCACCAGCGCCAGCGAGCGCATGTCGGCGCGCCCCAGCAGCTGCAGCAGCCCCTCGGAGAACACCGCCATCGCGATCACCGCCGGCGCCATCCCGATCAGGGTACCGATCACGTAGTCACGAAACCGCACCTGCATGGCGCCGGCGATGAGATTGAGCACGGTGAACGGCGCCACCGGGATGATGCGCAGGACGACCACGGTGAAGATCCCGCGCTGGGTCAGGCGCTCGCGCAGATCGCCGAGCCGTCCGCCGAGCCGCTCCTGTGCCGCCTTGGCGCCGCTGTAGTGACCAACCCCGTAAGCGGCGATTGCCGCCAATACGGAACCCCCCAAGGCGAGCACGCCGCCCAGCAGTGGATCGAACACCAGGGTGGTGACCAGGATCAGCAAGGTCACCGGCACCGCGGCCAGGCTCGCGAGCACGAAGGACGCCAGTGCGACCGGCACGCCCCAGGCCGAGTGGCGCAGCGCACCGGCGGTCTCAGCCAACTGCCGCGGCTCGAGCCAATCGCCGACCGGCGTCCAACGCCAGAGCGCGGCGAGGGCCAGGAACGCAAGCACCAGGCCGATGCCGAGCATGGCGCGCCAGCGCGCGTGCGGCTCGTGCTCGTCGCCCACCACGAGGTCGCTCACCCACTCCGGCGAAAGCGCCCGGTCGGGGTCGATCAGGCGCTCATCCGGCAGCTGTCGATCCCATTCCGGGTCGAGGGCCGGCTCGAGCACCCGCAGTCGAAGACGATCATCCCCAAGGTCCTCGTTCGCGGATGGCCCAGGCGGCTTCCCGTCACCGAGAAGACGCGCGAGCGCCCTGCCCCAGCACGCCGAGCCCGAATCGTCCTCGGACCGCGCCTCCCCGGCCCCGGCCTCCTGCTCGATCTGCGCCACCTCATCGACGGTGCGCGAGAGGAAGGTTGCGAGCAAGCGCCGGCGCAGCTGCCGGATCTGGGTGCGCGCTGCCTCGCTCTCGCCGATCAGACAGAGATCGCACTCGCTGTCGAGCCCCATCGAGCGATTGCTCAGATTCGAGGAGCCGAGCCGCAGCACCTGGTCATCGGTGATCATCAGCTTGGCGTGCACCATCAGGCACTGATCGCCGAGCGCCGGCAGGTCGGGATAGTAGCAATGCAGCCGGCCATGCGGGTCGGCCTCACGCAGCTCGCTCAGCAGCCGAGCCCGGATCAGGTCCATCGTGTGCTGCTCCAGCCAATGGCCGGTCTCGCGCGGCAGGATGATCAGGATCTGAGGACCCTCGGGCGCCGACAACGAATCCCGCAGCGCATCAGCCACCGCGCGTGAGGTCAGGTACTGATTCTCGATGTAGATCAGCTCACGCGCGCTCGCGATCATGTCCAGATAGAGCTGCTCGATCTCGCGGACCTCGGCCTGCCCCTCGAACGCCGGCAGCGTGCGGGCGATGCCGATGGGCTGCTCACGCAGCAGCGGCTCGAGCGCCTCGGGCCAGGGATCATCCTGATGTCCAGCCTTGGAATCCAAACCGGTCTCGGCAACAGCCTCTGCCGCCCCGTGCGCCTGCAGCACGCCCGGCACACCGCCTCCGGCGCGCTCCCAACGCTGGGCGAAGATCTCACCAAGCGCCCGCGCGGCATCACCGTCGACCAGCAGCTGGAGATCATGGAACGGCGGATAGGGCTCACCGTCCGGGTCGCATCGGCGCGGCTCGTCGGCCCGGTGCTGCTCGGTATCCCAGCGCCACTTGCTGATGTCGAAGCCACCGCACCAGGCGAGCTCGCCATCGATCAGCGCCAGTTTCTGATGTTGACTGCCGAGCAGCGGATGTTGGTTGTCGAGGATGAAGTGCAGCCGCGGATGGCGCTTGTCGGCATCCTTATGCCAGGGCACCTCGCCAAAGAACAGGGGCTCGCGCTCGAGCGCATAGATGGGCGCATAGTCCCAGAGCAGGATGAAGACCTCGAGCTCGGGGCGCAGCTCGAGCAAGCGTGTCAGCAGATCGCCAAGTGCGCTCGGCCATCCATCGCCGGGGTCAGGGCGCACCAGCTCGAGCCGACTGTGGATGTCCCAGGCGGCGATGGCGATGAAGCGTCGTGCAGCAATCAGACTCTGGCGCAGCAAGCCGAAGTAGCATTCGCCGTCGACGCAGAGGCCAACGCGCTGCGCCTTCTCCACGCGCCAACAGTTGTCACCGGGCTCCAGTCGCAACCCATCCAGCGTCTTCACCATGGTCTCGCATCCTCCAACGGCATTCGCCCCTTCACCAGACCCACTTCACCAGAACACCAAGGTTGCCATTCCGGCCAGGTAGAGCACGAGCACGGCGGCACTCTCGAAGCCGATATTGGCAAAACCGCGGCGCTCGCGGCGAATCAACCCCATCAGCAGGATGGCTGTGAGCAGGATGGTCAGGCTGATGATGAATAAGGGTTGGGCACTGATCGCGTGATAGATCGAGCCCTCGCGGTAGGCGACATCCGCGGCGACCAAGAACAGCACATCGAAGGTATTGCCGCCGATGATGCCGCCGACGGCCAGCGTGAGCGCCCCTTGACGCACCGCGGCCACGGTGGTGACCAGCTCGGGCAACGAGGTCGCCACCGCGGTGAAGAGGCTCCCGACTAGGGTCTCAGAGAGCCCAGTGTGGTGCACCAATGCGATGCCGGAGATGCCCACCGCCCAACCAGCCACTGCAACCACGGCCGCCGCGATCAGGAAGGCACCCCAGAGGCGCCAGCCCGCCTGCCCATCAGAGGCGGCTTCGGCCGGCTCGTCCTCGCGGGTCAGTGACGTTCGCACCGGTGTCCAGCCAGGCGCCTGTTGGGTCTGGGAGGCAAGCCGCAGCCCGAAGCCGTAGAGCAAGAGGATCAGCAGCGAGGCTGGGTGAACGCCCCAGAGGCTGATCGACGGTCCAGTCGCGGCCAACAGTGGCAAGGCCAGCAGCGCGCAGAGCAGCGCGCCGTTGATCATGTTCGTGACCGAGGCCGCGGCGTGCTCGAGATTGGCGCGCCGATAGACGACGTCGGCGATCACCAGGAAGGCGGTCTGCGCGGCGATCCCGCCCACAGCATTACCGACGGCAAGATCGGCGAGACCAGCTAGCGCCGTGGTGATCGAGGCCACGCTGCCAGGCAGCGAGGTCACGGCCCCCAGCAGCACGGCGCCGAATACCGCCTCGCCGAGACCACTGACGTCCGCGAGCCGATCGGCGAGACCGGTCAGCCGCGAGCCGACAAGCGCGATGATGAGGCTGCCGCCGACGAATAGCAGTAGCGTCAGCGGCAACGAGAGCGGATCGGGGCTCAGAGGCGGAGCCTACTTGACCTCGCCGATGATGACGTTTTGGAAACGGGCGATCACGCCGTCGCCAACCTTGACCCCATCGAGCAGGCTCGGATCATCGACATCGAGGGTCCGGGTCTGATTTGGACCCTCCACGGTGACCGTGCCGGCCGCCTTATCGATGGCGACGACCTTGCCGCTCACCGTCAGCGTATCGGTGATGCTGCCGCCGGGTTTGCTGCCGGGCAGGCGGTCGACATCGGTACTGCGCTTGCTCGCGATCGGGCCCGCATCGGCACTCGGCACCAGCTCGATCAGCGCCGTGGACAGCTCGGTGATGGTGACCTTATCGCCGATCTTGATCTTATCGAGACGCGTCACCTCAGGCGGCACGTGCAGGACATGATAGGCGCCGTCGGCATCCTTCAAGGTCATCAGCCGAGTGTCGGGATTGACCACCATCACCGTGCCGCTGAGCTGAGTGCCCAGCATGCCTGCAACCGCGGGCTCGGCGGCTTGCGCGACGGCGGCGCTCGGGATCGCCGCGCCTAGCGTCAGCAAGGCACTGACCGTGATCGCCATTGATGTCTGCCGCATAAGGACACTCCTCTCAATTCAGTGCAAGGAAACAATGAGCCGTCGCATCGAACATGTGTGGCGGTTTCGACCGCAGCCGCCCGCGCCAGCCTAGCCGCCCGAGGTGAAGCGCGCAAGTACGGGCCCAGACCTGGGTCGAAATCATGGACTTTCACGGTTGTTGCACATAATCCCCGAGCTTTTGATCCACACTGAGACGGCAACGGGATGACAACCAATGACCGAGGAGGTCCATATGAAAACGACCCTGAGTATGACACTGAGCATGGCACTGTCCCTGGCGCTGATGGCACCCACTGTCATCGCTCAGCCTCGCACCGGCATGGGACCCGGCATGGGACCGGGCATGGGACCGGGCTCCCCGGCGCCAATGGGCTTCGAGAGCTTCGATCGCGACGGCGACGGCGTCATCAGCAGCGCGGAGTTCGAGCAGACGCGCGCCGAGCGCATCGCCGAACGCTCCGCGGCCGGCTATCGGATGCGCGGATTGGAGAACGCCCCGAGCTTCGAGCAGATCGACGCGAACGGCGATGGCGGGCTGACGCCCGACGAGCTCAACAGCTTCCACCAGGGACGCATGCGCGGCCAAGGCCGCATGGGGCCGGGCATGTAGCCAGAACCGTCCGGGTGCGAAAAACCGCCCGAATCCAAAGCAAATTCGGCCGTCTCTGCTAGGCTTACAAGGCGTGATCAATCAGCCAAGCAGCGCCCAAGAGACCCGCCCCGAGTTCGTTCATCGAATCGGGGCGGACGGCTGCGTCCGATTTGTCAATGCCGAGTGGGCCCAGTTCGGGCGCGAGAACGGCCTTGCAACCACGGCCTCGGCGGTGATTGGCCAGCCATTGTTGGCGGCGATCTCGGATGCCGAGACCCGCCATCTGTATCAGGTGCTGATCGAGCGCGTGCGGGGCTCGGACGAGATGATGGAGTTCGGCTATCGCTGCGATTCACCCGATTGCCGCCGTTGGCTCCAGATGCGGATGCGTTGGCTCGAGGAAGCCAACGAGGTCGAATTCGCGAGCGTTCTGCTTCGCAGCGAGCGACGCGAAACGGTCGCGCTGCTCGACATCGGCCAGCAACGCTCGCGGGACCTGCTGTCGATGTGCAGCTGGTGCAAGCAGGTGCTGGCGGAGCAGTCTTGGGTCGAGGTGGAGCAGGCGATCGCGCGTCTGCAGCTATTCGCCGACAGGGCCCTGCCTCGCATCAGTCATGGCATCTGCCCAACCTGCAGCGAGCGCCTGTGTGCAATCACGCTGGAGAGCGCCTGATGAAGATCCTGGTCGTCGACGACAACCGCCTGCTGGCCACCATCCTCGCGGACCATCTGATCGCTCGCGGTCACGAGGCCGTCGCCGCCTTCGATGGCCACCTCGCCGAGATCTTCTGCGATCGCAACGGCTATGACCTGGTGGTGATCGATATGGTGCTGCCGGAGGTCGATGGCGTCGACCTGCTCGAGCGCCTTCGCCGTAAACATCATCACTGCCGCGCGGTCGTTATCACCGGCTTCGCCGAGCTGCGCGAGAAGGAGACCGAGCGGCTCAAGGATCTTGGCGTCGCGGCCGTGCTTGAGAAACCTTTCTCTTTTTCCGAGGTCGACGCTATCGTCGAGCGCATGGCGGGCTGACCTCGACCGCCGAAACCCATCGACGCACCGTCCTTGCGCTCGCTCGGATCAGCACCAGCGCTGATCCTGCACCGATCTTCTGCTGATCCTGTAACGGGCACCCGCTCGATGGACGCACCGTTACAGCCGCAGGCCCGCTGCGCTGTATCCTTGTAGCGATCATCCCGCCTCGACCCGACGAACGCCTAGCAGCACTGGGCGACCGCCACCAGCCGCAATCCCTCATGACCACTCGCTCGATGCCATGCAACGCTCGGTAATCCTTGCCATCGGCCTCGCCCTGGCCGTCACGGTCTGGATGCTCTCGGGCGCCCTGGTCGGCGCCTCACGCAAGGCTCAGACGGATGAGTCCGACACCAGCCAACCTCAGGTGATGGTGCCCGCCATGAAGGTGTTGGTCAGCGAGAGCGAGGCCGCGCGCATCGACCGGGAGGTCCGTGTCCAGGGCCAGCTCGAGCCCAGACGCCAGGTCGTGCTGCGCGCCGAGACCGAGGGCAAGGTCGAGCGGTTACCGGTCGAGAAGGGCGACTGGGTCGAGGCCGACACCATCCTCGTCGAATTGGCCGAGGACGACCGTCCGGCACAGCTCGCGCGCGCTGAGGCAGAACGGGCCGCCCGTCAGCTCGAGCTCTCCGCCTTCGAGACCCTGGGCACCCAGGGCATGCAGGCGCGCACCCAGATCAAGACCGCCCAGGCCGCATTGGCCAGCGCCGAGGCCGAGCTCGCGCGCCTTCGCGTCGACATCGCTCGGCTCAAGATCCGCGCCCCCTTCGCCGGTGTCGTCGAGACCCGCGACATCGAGCTTGGCAGCCTGCTGCAGCGCGGCGACGAGGTGCTGGAGCTGGTCGACAACGCCCGCCTCAAGGCCGTGGGCCACGTGCCGCAGCAGAGTGCCGGCGATTTGCAGCTCGGCCAGCCCGTGACGGTCGAGCTGCTCGACGGCACGGTGGCCGAGGGCCGCCTGACCTATATCGCCCAGATGGCCGACGAGCAAACCCGCAGCTTCCGGGTCGAGGCCGAGATCCCGAACCCGGATCTGCAGCTCGCCAGCGGCGTCAGTGCCGAGCTGCGAATCAAGGTTGGCGAGGAAACCGGGCATTTCCTGTCACCGGCCGTGCTGACCCTCGATGATCGGGGACAGATCGGCGTGCGCGCGGTCGACGCCGGCGATCAGGTCCACTTCTACCCGATCGCGCTGGTTCGAACCGAGCTCGACGGGGTCTGGGTCTCAGGGCTGCCACCGCGGTTGCGCATCATCACCCGCGGTCAAAGCTTTGTGAGTGACGGCGAGCGGGTCGAGCCGATCCTCGCCGGCGGCAACGGCCAGACATGAACGGTCTGATCGATCTCGCCTTCTCACGCGGGCGCGCGGTGCTGCTGACGCTCGTCTTCCTGCTCATCGCCGGCCTTTCCGCCTACCTGGCGATCCCCAAGGAGGCCGAGCCGGACGTGACCGTCCCGATCATCTACGTCGCGATGACCCATGACGGGATCTCGCCAGAGGACGCCGAGCGGCTCCTGGTCCGGCCGATGGAGAAGGAGCTGCAATCGATCGAGGGCGTCAAGGAGATGACCAGCACCGCTGGCGAGGGGCAAGCCTCGGTGCAGCTGGAATTCACCGCCGGCTTCGACAGCAAACGCGCCTTGGCCGACGTGCGCGAGCGCGTCGACATCGCGCAGAGCGAGCTGCCTGCCTCGACCGACGAGCCGAGCGTCCACGAGATCAACATCGCCCTGTTTCCGGTGTTGACCATCGCGCTCTCGGGGCCGATGCCGGAGCGCGGGCTGGTGCAGATCGCGCGCGACCTCAAGGACCGCATCGAGGCGCTTAGCGGGGTGCTCGAGGTCGATATCGGTGGCGACCGTGAGGCCTTGATGGAGGTCATCGTCGACCCGGCAATCATGCAGACCTACGGCGTGAACTATGGCGAATTATTCGACCTGATCAGCAGCAACAATCGCCTGGTCGCTGCCGGCGCCGTGGATACCGGGGCCGGGCGCCTCGTCATCAAGGTGCCTGGCGTGGTCGAGTCGATCGACGACATGCTCTCGATGCCGGTCAAGACCGCCGGCGAGCGCGTGGTGACCTTCAGCGACGTTGCCATCGTGCGCCGCGGCTTCAAGGACCCGGACGGCTTTGCTCGCGTTGCCGGACAGCCGGCGGTGACGCTCGAGATCAAGAAGCGCGTCGGCGCCAACATCATTGAGACCATCGCGGCGGTGCGCGCGGTGGTCGAGCAGGAGCGCGAGCACTGGCCAGCGAGCCTGCAGGTGGCCTATATGCAGGACAAGTCCGATCAGATCCGCGAGCTGCTCGGCGATCTGCAGAACAATGTGCTGTCCGCGATCCTGCTCGTGATGATTGTGATCCTGGCCGCGCTTGGGCCGCGCTCGGCACTGCTGGTCGGCATCGCCATCCCCGGCTCCTTCTTGACCGCCATGCTGGTCCTGAATGCGCTTGGACTGACGATCAACATCGTGGTGCTGTTCAGCCTCATCCTGGTGGTCGGCATGCTGGTCGACGGCGCCATCGTCGTCACCGAGCTCGCCGATCGGCGTCTGGCCGCGGGGCAAGCACCCGCGCAAGCCTATGCCGGCGCGGCCAAGCGCATGGCCTGGCCGGTCGCCGCCTCGACCCTCACCACCCTCGCCGTCTTCTTTCCGTTGTTGTTCTGGCCCGGACTGGTCGGCGAGTTCATGCGATACCTGCCGATCACCGTGATCATCGCCCTCAGTGCCTCGTTGGCCATGGCGCTGATCTTCGTGCCGGTACTCGGGGCGGCCCTCGGCGGCCAACGATCCGCCTCGAGCGCACGCTCGCCAACGCACCAGGACGGCCTCGTCGCTCGCGGCTACCTCGCGCTGCTCGGGCGGCTGTTGCACCACCCGGGGAAGACACTCTTGACAGCAGTGGTCGCCCTCGTCGGCTCCTACATCGCCTACGCCGAGCTCGGCAAAGGGGTCGAGTTCTTCCCGGAGGTTGAGCCCGAGATGGCGTTGGTGCAGGTGCATGCCCGTGGCGACCTCTCGGTGCACGAGAAGGATGCGATCGTGCGCCAAGTCGAGGCTCGCATCCTCGACCGACCAGGGCTTGCGGCCGTCTATGCGCGCTCGTTCAACAGCGGCTCCAGCCAAGGCCGCACGGCCGAAGACGTCATTGGCACCATTCAGCTCGAGCTCATCGACTGGGACCAGCGTCAACCCGCGGCGCTGATCCTCGAGGACATCCGAAGGCGCACGGCCGATATCCCCGGCGTGCGCATCGAGACGCGCAAGGCCGAGGGCGGCCCCTCGGAGGGCAAGCCGATCCAGATCGAGATCAGTGCGCGCGATCCGGCGCAGATGACGGCCGAGGTGGAGCGCGTGCGCGCGACCATGAATCGGCTCGGCGGCTTCGTCGATGTCGAGGACGATCGCCCGCTGCCCGGTATCGAATGGCGACTCAAGGTCGACCGCGAGCGCGCCGCACGCTACGGCGCCAACGTCGCCCTGTTGGGCAATGCGGTGCAGATGGTGACCCAGGGCATCCAGATCTCGGAGTACCGCCCCGATGACAACGACGATGAGGTCGAGATCCGCGTACGCTTCCCAGCGCAGGAGCGCAACCTGGACCAGCTCGCCAGCCTAACGGTGCCCACGGTCAACGGCATGGTCCCGATCAGCAACTTCGTCGAGGTGGTGCCCGCGCCCAAGGTCGGCACCCTGCATCGGGTCGACGGCCGCCGCGCGGTGACCATCCAGGCCGATGTCGCCGAGGGCGAGCTGGTCGATACCCAGCTCGGGCGCTTGCGCACGGCCTTAGCCGAGACCGAGCCCAGCCCGGGCCTCAGCCTCAGATTCAAGGGCGAGGATGCCGATCAGCGCGAGGCCGCGCGCTTCCTGAGCCAAGCCTTTCTCAGTGCCATCTTCCTGATGGCGTTGGTCCTGGTGGCCCAGTTCAACAGCCTCTACCAGGCGCTCTTGGTCCTGTCCGCGATCCTGTTCTCGACTGCCGGCGTCTTGCTTGGTCTTCTGATCACCGGCCAGCCCTTTGGCATCGTCATGGTCGGGCTCGGCATCATCGCCCTGGCCGGCATCGTCGTGAACAACAATATCGTGCTGATCGACACCTACAATCGCCTGCGCGGCGATCCGGCGCACCCGCTCGAGGCGATGGACGCCGCGCTCGAGACCGGCCGGCGCCGGCTGCGTCCGGTCTTTCTGACCGCCTTCACCACCGTGCTCGGGCTCATGCCGATGGTCTTGTCGATGAATATCGACCTGATCGGGCGCACGATCAGCTTCGGTGCCCCCTCAACGCAATGGTGGACGCAGCTGGCCAGCGCCATCGTCGGTGGTCTGAGCTTCGCGACCCTGCTCACACTGGTCTTGACGCCCTGCCTCTTGGTGCTAGGCGATCAGCTCATGGCCGCTTGGAGGCGTTGGCGTCAGAAGCGCGCCTCCAACAGCTCGCGCAGGGTCTCCTTGAGCACGGGCGGCGGGACCGGCTTGACCAGATAGGCATCGGCGCCGGCCCCGAGCATCCGCTCCTGATCGTCGCGTAGCGATGAGGCCGACCAGCCCAGGATCAGACCGCGATAGCCGTCGGCACGCAGGCTGCGCACCAGCTCGGCGCCATCGCTATCACCCAGATTGAGATCGACGATGACGATCGCCGGCTGCGCCGAGGCGAAGTGCTGACGCACCGAGGCCGCATCGATCGCCTCATCCACCGGATAGCCGAGGGCCTTGATCACATGGCGGTAGAGGATACGGATACCCGGTGAGTCCTCGACCAACAGCACTGGCAGCCGCGACGGCACCCAGGTCGCGGGCCGTGCTGGATCAGTGCCGGGGCGCGCGGACTGCCGAGCGGCATCGTGCTCGATCGCCTTGAGCGGCAGCTCGACCCGAAACAGGGCGCCGCCGCCATCGCGGTCCTGGATGCTGAGCTCGCCGCCGAGCAGCCGGATGATCTGCAGGCTGATCGCCAGACCCAGCCCGACCCCGCTCTGCTTGCCGACGCGCTCACCGCGCTGGAAGGGCAGCAGGATACGCTCGCGCTGCTCGGGCGGGATGCCAGGGCCGGTGTCGGCAACCTCGAGTCGCAGCCCCGCGTCGGTCCAGTCCGCGAGCAGCTCAACGAAGCCGTCGTCGGTGTACTTGATGGCGTTGTTGGCCAGATTGATCAGCACCTGGCGCAGCCGCGTCGCATCGGTCTCGACCCAATGCGGCAAGGTCGCCGGGATCTGGTAGCGAAAGCTTAGCCCGCGCTGCGCGGCCATCGGGCGCATCATGGCCGCGGTCTCCTCGAGCAGCAGGGCCAGGTCGGTCGGCGCCGCGTGCATCACCAGCTGGCCTGTCTCCAGGCTGGCCTGATCGAGGACGTTATTCACCAGCGACATCAGGTAGCCGCTGCCCGACTCGATGGCAATCAGGCTCTGCTCAAGCTCGCTCGAGGTGTCCGAGACGCGCTCGCGCAGCAGCTCGGAGTGTCCGATGATCGCGGTCAGCGGGGTGCGCAGCTCGTGCGAGAGCCCGGCGATGAAGCGGGTCTTGATTCGGTTCAGCTCATCGAGCTCGCGGTTGCGGGCCTCGAGCTCGGCCCGCGCCACCTCGAGCTCCTCGAGACTGCGCCGCAGCTTGCTGTTGAGCAGGCCGACCTCGTTGGCATGCTGCTGTACCGCTTGGCGCTCGGCATGCTCGCGCGTGACATCGGTGAGCAAGAGATGGGCGCCGCTGGGGATCGGCTGTAACAATACGTCGGCATACACGCCGGCGCAGACCTCGACCATCGGCCAACGCTCTTCGCCGTCGAGGTCGCTGCCGTGCAACAGCGGCAGCTGATCGCGGACGTCCACCCCGATCTCGAGCTTATCCAGTTCGTAGAGCGCGGCATCACCGGTCACCTCGACGACCCGATACCCGCGATCGATCCGCACCAGACAAGGATGGGCCTGCGCGATCAGGAGCCCGCGCAGGTGACGACCGACCGAGAGTGGTAGCGCCATCACTCTGACCCCTTCGAGGACGGATCATCGAGCATCCGCGCCGCCAGTCGTCGGAAGGCGAGCTCCACGCCCGCGCCGGTCAGCGCGCTCGTGTCCATCCAGTCGATCGCATCGGTCAGCCGCGCGCTCGCCGTTGCGGCCTGCAGCCGACACTGATCACCGAGGTCGCTCTTGTTCGCCATGAAGACGTAAGGCAGCGGACGCAGGGCGCCCGCGACCGCATCGCGCAGCGCCACACAGGCATCTAGGGTCTCGGGCCGAGTGCGATCCGCGACCAGCAGATAGCCTGAGGCACCGCGGATGTAGCGAAGAAAGAGCTGGGTTGGCGTGTCCGTCCCGGCCACATCCCAGATGGCAAGCTTGAGCCCGCGGCCGCTCTCGACCCGCACCTCCTTGGTATCGACCTTCACACCCAGGGTCGTCAGGTACTTGTCGGAAAACTGATCATTGACAAAACGCTGCACGAGGCTGGTCTTGCCGACCGCGAAATCGCCGAGGATGCAGATCTTTCGGCTGTCCATCCTGTTAACCAGGGCGACAATTCGGTAGGGGCATCGGGCTGAGCTCCGTGTGCAGCCGTGCCTGCTCGGCCGCGACAGCAGGCTCCGGCGGCGGCTCGAAGCCGGGCCGCGGCACCGGATGCAGTCGCTCGGTTGCAACACCGCGCTCGCCGAGCTGACGGATCACCTGCTCTGCCCGCCGCTCGCGCAGCCAGGTCCGCCAGCGCTCGCTACCTGTTTGATCTGAGTAGCCGATGACATCGATCTCCAGTTCGAAGGGCGCGAGCCGTTGCAGCGCGAGAAGCTCGTCGATCAGGGCCGCGGCTTGGTCCAAGGGCTCGTCGGCCCCTGGCAACAGCCGATGATTATCGCCGAACGGGAAGCTGATCTCATCCAATTGCGCGATGATCACAGCTGCCCGCGTAAGCTCGGTCGCTCGAAGCTCAGCACTGTCGCATCCACTGAGGCCATCGACCGCGGCCAGACGCGTCTCCACCGAATCGATCCAGGCCCAGGGGGCCGAGCCCGATAGCACCAGCTTAGCGCCATCGAGCACCAACGCAACCTCGGCGGGCGGCTCGAGCGCCGCGCGCACCTGCTCCGCCAGCCGCATATCCTGAGGTCTGGTCGCCGAGACATCGATCGCGTCGACCCCGGGCGGCAGCACGCTCAGGCCGCGCAGGCGCTCAAGCCAGCTCACCGGGGCCTCCCCGCTGAGCTTGAGCACGCCATCCTCGAGATCCATCCCGACCCCCGCGGGTGGGCTCAACTGGCGCGCCGCGCGCGCGAGCACGATCGGCGGATCGGCGGAGACATAGGGGCGCGCCTGCAGGTCGAGCCACTCGCGAATCTCGGCGTCAGCGATCAAACCCTCCGGTGCCTCGGCCAAGGGGTCGGCGAGGAGCCTGACACGTCGCTTGTCGGTGCCTTGCCAGTCGACGACGATGATCCCAGGTGCTTGCTCGAGGCGCGCGCGCGCCGCCTCGAGCCGCTGTTGCCAAGCGTATTGCGTCCAACCCAGCCAACCGATCCCCGCGAGCAGCAACAGCCCCATGATCAGCCAGGGTAGCCAGCTCCCAGCCCCGCCGCCCGCCTCGGCCGATTCCCGATACTCGAGGGTCAGGCAATCTTGCAGCAGCGGTTCGACACCGGCGAGCGGCCCCTTATCGCCATCGAAGGCATCGAGCTGTTTCCGATAGGTCAGGTGGAGCTCGCGGAGCCTAGTGTCAAACCGCTCGCGCAGCGCGCGCGGCGCCATGCCTGTGATCACCGCGGCCAAGGTCGCCTTGGGCCCCCGCAGCACCCAGAGTGTGCGCGCGCCGATCTCGACGCTCTCGAGCCCTTCGTTGGCGCCGGTGAACGAATCCTGAATGAAATCCTGGATCGCCGTTAGCATCGCCGAGACGGCATCCTCGTCCTTCAGTGAGGTCTGGGTCTCGGCAAGCGCGTGCTCGATCAGCAGGCCGGTGTCGTTGTGGATCAGGTAGACGGCGTCGACGCGATAGAGCAGCGTGTTCTTCAGCACCACCTCCGCGAACGAGGTCCCAGAGCGCCAGGCCTCGATGCGCCAGCGCAGCCCCTTGACCGAGAGGCTGTGCTCGACCGCCTGGTTGATCGACTGCACGATCCCCTTCAATGCCTCGCTGATGGCACGGCGGATCGCCGGGCCCATCACCGGGAAGAGCGCGTCGGCGAGCCCCTGCGGGTCGCGCTCGACCGAATGCTGGATGCATTGATCAACCGGCTGCTGCAGGGCGTCGATGAAGTGCTTGTCGTCGGCGCGCAGGCGCACCGCGTCAGCGAGCGCGGCGGCGAGCTCCTCGGTACGACGCTCAGGATCATCGAGGCGCTGCTGAATGGCCTCCAGGCGTGCGCGATCCGGACCGAGCACCAGGTCGCGCAGCTCGCCCAAGGTACCGGCGTCGGCCTCGCGGACAGCCCCGAGCCCAGAGCGCCCAGGCCGCTGCGCCGGGGCGCCTTGAGCGCCACCCGGTGAGGGCGCCGCTGTGCTGTCGGGGGCACGCATGGAGGTTCGCTCGCTCGCGGACTCTGAGAGGCTAGGCGCCCACCGCATGCAAGCCGGCTGCTAGCCCGAGGGTAGATCGAGCTGGCGGTTGAGCCGCTGCGCGACCTCGCCGAACAACGCGGCGAGCTCATCGCGATCGGCCTTGACCTGGTGCAGTCGCTCGCGCTCCTCGCTCAACTCCGCCTCGAGGGCCTCGACGCGCGCGCCGAGGCTCGACTGCAGCCTGCTGGCCTGTTCAAGCAACGCGCCCTCGCGTCTGCGACCCTCCTCGTCGAGGCGACGATCGAGGTCAGCCACCCGCGAGCCCAGCGCCTGACTCAGATCCTGGGCGAGGCGATCGAGCCGCTCAGAGAGCAGTTGCACCGCGCTGCTGCACTCCTCGCGGTCACGCCGCTGCGCACGGCTCAACCGGGTCAGCTCGCTGCGCAGCAGTGATTCGAGCTGATCGAAGCGCGTCTGCTGCTCCGCCCGCAGTTGCTCGAGCGCGGCCGCCTGTTGGACCTCCAAGGCCTCAAGGCGGCGCTCGTAGGCCCGCAGGTCATCACCGAACAGCAGTTCACGAAACCGTGCCATCTCGGACGCTGCGCTGCTCGACGGCGGCGGCGAGTCGTTGCCGGCCGCCTCATGGCCCTCGATGATGGACAGACCAACCGCCGGCAACGGCGGGGATCTGCGCGGGCTTTGGCTCATGAACGAAGACCCTCGGCGACAAGGGCACGCGCGCGGCGCGCGAGCCCCATGGGAGAAAGCGATGGACTGGTGCCCGGATTATGACGCATCGGCCGCGCGTTCGCTCAACCCGCATCGACCAACCGGAATCGGGCATCATTCAGCCTCAATCGTCTCTTCAGCGAGCGCACAGTCTGGCTCACGCTCAGCACCCGCCTGCTCATCGGCGCCGAGCCCGAGGCGAAAGAAGGCGACGCTCCCGGTGTCATCCGCATGGCTCAGACCGAGCAGGGCCGCATCCGCCGTCAGCGCAACCGCCATCCGATCGCTTGGCGAGGCTGGGCCCGCGCGCAGTTGTGCACTCAGGCTCAGGCCTCGGTCGGCGAGCTCGAATAGGTAG
The DNA here is from genome assembly GCA_964617675.1 of uncultured Halochromatium sp. Taxonomy (GTDB): domain Bacteria; phylum Pseudomonadota; class Gammaproteobacteria; order Chromatiales; family Chromatiaceae; genus Lamprobacter. The sequence goes on from CAZTYV010000054.1 coordinate 19,174, forward strand.
CCAGTGCCGATGCGCCGTTCGGGCCGCTCCTCGGGATAGCCCGCCGCGAGTGCTCGCGTGCCGGTCAGTGCAACCGCGACACCGACGCGTGATCCGGACGCGCTCGGGGTCAGCTTCTGCTGCTGCACCCAGGTCTGCGCCTGGCGCCGGAACAGGTAGAGCGCCCCGGCATTTGGCCCCCGCTCATCGTCACCCCAGGCGCCGATCAAGGCCGTATCGTCAGCGAGCGCGACCGAAAAGCCAAAATACTGGCGCGCGCGCGCATCCTTCGCACTGAGCTTCTGTCGCTGATGCCAA
>CAZTYV010000055.1:0-19291 GCA_964617675.1 uncultured Halochromatium sp.
CCACCTGGTTTCCCAGACATGGACCTGAACCATGCGCGTCTACCAATTCCGCCACCTCGGCTAGGGTGCGGCGTCAACGGCCTGGCGCCGTGACGAGTCGGCAAGCTTAGTGAGACAGCGAGGGCTTGTCAACGGTAGACTAGCCGAATCTTTGGACGCAGCAAGAGTACAGCGTGGCACGACGAAAAAAGGCCCAATCCGCACGTGACCTGGATCCGCATCGGCAACGGGAAGCGAAGAAGTACGACAACCCCATTCCCAGTCGCGAGTTCATCCTCGAGACCCTGACCCAACACGGCGCGCCCGCTGCCTTCGACGAGGTGGCCGGCCTGCTCGGACTCTCCGCCGAGCAGGATCTTCAGGCCCTCGAGCGACGGCTCGGCGCGATGGTGCGCGACGGCCAGCTACTGCGAAACCGCCGCGAGGCCTTCTGTCTCGTTAACAAGCGCGATCTGGTGGCTGGCCGCGTGATCGGCCATCCGGACGGCTTTGGCTTCGTGAAGCCGGATGATGGCGGCGACGATCTCTATCTCTATCCTAAGGAGATGCGCGCGCTGTTCCATGGCGATCGGGTGGTGGCGCGCGTCACCGGCAAGGACCGTCGCGGTCGGCTCGAGGGCGCGGTGGTCGAGATCCTCGAGCGCAGCACCAAGAGCGTGGTCGGCCGTCTCTACTCGGAGAGCGGCGTCGGCTTCGTGGTGCCGGACAACAAGCGCCTCACGCACGATGTGATCATCCCGAGCGATCGCCTCGGCGGCGCCGACCAGGGACAGATCGTCGTCGCCGAGATCACCGATCAACCGACCAAGCGCACCCAGCCGATCGGGCGCGTCACCGAGGTGCTCGGCGAGCACATGGCGGCGGGGATGGAGACCGATATCTCGATCCGCGCGCACGATCTGCCCGTGCATTGGCCGCCCGAGGTCGAGCAGGCAATCAGCGCGTTCGGCGAGGAGGTCCCCGAGGCCGCAAAGGCCGGGCGCACCGATCTGCGCGGCCTCCCGTTGGTGACCATCGATGGTGCCGATGCGCGCGACTTCGATGATGCGGTCTTCTGCGAGCGCAAGCCCAAGGGCTGGAAGCTTTTGGTCTGCATCGCCGATGTCTCGGCCTATGTGACGCCCGAGAGTGCCCTGGACAAAGAGGGCTTCGAGCGCGGCAACTCGGTCTACTTCCCGGATCGGGTGATCCCGATGCTACCGGAGGTGCTCTCCAACGGCCTCTGCTCGCTGAACCCGAAGGTCGACCGGCTCTGCATGGCCTGCGAGCTCTATGTGAGCCGCGACGGCAAGGTGACCCGCACGCGCTTCTTCGAGGCGGTGATGCGCTCGCACGCGCGCCTGACCTACGATCAGGTCGCCGCCATGCTGGTCGAGGAGGATGCCGAGCTTAGCGAGCAGCACGCCGAGCTGCTGCCGCATCTGCACGAGCTCTACGCGATGTATCAGGCCCTGCTCGAGGCACGTGCCGCGCGCGGGGCGATCGACTTCGACACCGTCGAGACCAAGTTCGTGATCGACGACTCGGGGCGTATCTCGAGCATCGAGCCGACGGTGCGCAACGATGCCCATCGCATCATCGAGGAGTGCATGCTGGCCGCGAACGTCGCCGCCGCGCGGCTGTTCCAGCGCAAGAAGATGCCGGCGCTCTTCCGCATCCACGAGACGCCGAAAGAGGAGAAGCTCTCCGATCTGCGCGAATTCCTCGCCGAGCTGGGTCTCAACCTGCCGGGCGGCAACAAGCCCACGGCCAAGGACTATGGGACCTTGTTGGATGCGGTGCGCGGGCGACCCGACTTCCATCTGATCCAGACCGTGCTGCTGCGCTCGATGCAGCAGGCGATGTACAGCTCCGACAACGTCGGCCACTTCGGCTTGGCCTATGAGGCGTACACGCACTTCACCTCGCCGATCCGCCGCTATCCGGACCTAGTTGTCCATCGCATCATCAAGCACATCCTCGCCGGCGGCACCGCGGCCGATCTCGATTACTCCAAGCCCGAGCTGCAGCAGGTCGGCGAGCACTGCTCGGGCACCGAGCGGCGCGCCGATGAGGCCACGCGCGACGTCGAGCACTGGCTCAAGTGCGAGTTCATGCGCGATAAGCTCGGTGAGGAGTTCGACGGCACCATCACCAGCGTTCAGGGCTTCGGACTCTTCGTCGAGCTCGACGGGGTCTACGTCGATGGGCTGGTGCACATCACCGCGCTCGACAACGACTACTATCACTTCGACCCCGTTGGGCACCGCCTCACCGGCGAGCGCACCGGCCAGGTCTATCGGCTCGGTGATCGCCTGCGGGTCAAGGTTGCGGCGGTGAACCTCGAGGATCGCAAGATCGACTTCGTGCTCGCTGCGCCCGTCGTCGAGGCTGCGCCGAAGCGACGCTCGCGCTCGCGGCGGCGTAAGAAGCCGGCAGCCTGATGCCGACATCACTCCGGGGTTTTCGCCGCGGTCCGAGCGCGGCCGCGGGCGCCCCGGCGGCGGCTGGCGATCGGCCCCCGATGCGGCAGCTATGATTCGCCAGTGCCAGTGCCTAAATCAGTGCTTGCCATCTTAGCGACTCCCTGTCTGGATAGGCCATCTGCGCATGCGTGATCAGCGAGGAGCCGTGCGTTGAGCACCGCTGCGACCGTCGGTATCAACAGCGTGCGCAGCGCGCTCAAGTTCGGCGCCGACGGCGTCGCGGAGCTTTGGCTTGATCGAGCCCGCCGCGACCGCCGCCTCGCCGAGCTTGCAGCCTTGGCGCGCGAAGTCGAGGTCGTGGTGCGTCAGGTCACGCGCGAGGAGCTCGATCGCGCCGCGCAAGGCGGCAATCACCAGGGTGCGCTTGCTTGGGTGCGGATGCCGGCGGCGCGCAACGAGCAGGACCTGGATCGCCTCTTGGAGGCTGCCGAGCAGCCACCGCTGCTGCTGGTGCTCGACGGGGTAACCGATCCGCATAATCTCGGCGCCTGTTTGCGCAGCGCCGATGGAGCCGGGGCCACGGCGGTGATCGCCCCCAGGGACAAGGCCGTCGGCTTAACACCCGTGGCGGTGAAGGTTGCCAGCGGCGCGGCTGAATCCGTGCCCTTCGTACAGGTCACGAATCTCGCGCGGACCTTGGATGCACTCAAGGCCCGCGGGATCTGGCTGGTCGGTCTTGCAGATGACGCCCCGGCCAGCCTGTTCGAGACCGATCTAGCGGGTCCGACGGCCTTAGTGCTCGGCAGTGAGGGTGCGGGCCTTCGCCGCCTGACCCAAGAACGCTGCGATCTTCTCGCCTCCTTACCGATGCGTGGTCGCGTCGAGAGTTTGAATGTCTCCGTCGCGGCCGGTATCTGCCTCTATGAGGTCCTGAGGCGTCGGCTGGCCGGCTAGAGGCGCGGTCGGCGCAGAGGCCGATTAGCGTGGGACCGTGCTGGCAGCCAGCAGCGCGACCAGCAGTACGGCGGTGATGCCCAGCCAGAGCCCGCCAGCCACCGGCCAGTGCCGCAGTCCGCGCTCAGAATCGGCTTCCGGGCGAGTGAGTCGCTGCTCGAGGTGGTGGCGGACGGCCTGAGTGACTCGCATCCGGGCGCCGTCGATAGGCCGCCAGACCAGCCCCCAGCCAGTGATCGCCAGTCGACGGATCGGCGTCGCGAGCACCAGCAGATCACCGGGAGGGATCAGCCCGATTACCGGCCGCAGCCAGTCCGGATTGCGCAGCGCGCCGAGCGCAATCAAGCCGGCGAAACCGAGCCCCAGCAGGACCGGTAGCCAGCCGCTAACCCAGCTCGCCGGCTTCCCAAGCACGAACGGAAACAGCGCCATCAGCGCGACCAAGAGCGCCCAGGCCAGCCCGGGCCAAAGATAGCCCGGCTGCGGATGTGACCGCGTGCGCGCACAAACCCAGATGAACCGCGCCATCAGCAGGCTGGTCCCGACGCTTGATACGACGACTGCGGCCGCCACCCAAGGCCAGTCGGCAGCGCTCAAGATGGGCTTCAGTGCATCCTTCGCCACGGCGCCACTGGTGAAGGGTGCCCCAGCCAGGGCCAGCGCAAGCAGGACTAATCCGCCCAAGATCCAGGGTTGCGCGCGCGCGGATGCAGCCTGTTTGCGTAGCCCGACGCCGAGGAAGAGACCCCCTTTCACCAGCCCGTGCTGCGCCGCATAGAAGCCAAGCGCGGCGACACCGACTGGCGCCAGCGCCGGCTCCATCAGCACCAGCCCCAGACAGAGCATGAGCAGGCCCATCTTGCTGATGCTGGAGTAGGCCAGGATCACCTTCGGGTCGGCCTGTACCAGCCCGATCGGCAGCGCATAGAACAGCGTCACTAAGCCTCCCGCCGCCAACAGCGCGCCCCAATCTGGCAGCGCCACGGCGCCCACCGGCAGGAACCGCAGCCAACCCAGCATCGCCACCTTGATCATGGCACCGCTGAGCAATGCGCTCGCCGGGATCGGCGCTGCGGGATGCGCGAGCGGTAGCCACAGGTGCAGCGGCACCAGGCCGGCCTTGACGCCGAGCCCGAGCAGGATCAACGCGATCGGCAGTCCACTGAGCTGGGTGAGATCCTCGGACGTTGGCTGCGTTGTTCCGGTCTGCTGCGCGATCATCACCAGTGCCGCGAACAGGCTGACCTCGCCGGCCAGGGCCATGACCAGGTAGACCTTGCCAGCGCGCAAGGCCGCGGGGTTGCCGTCGTGGACGACCAATCCATAGGATGCCAGGCCCATCATGGCGAAGCCGGCATAGAAGCTGAACAGGTCTTGGCCGACGATGAGCCAGAGGTTGCCGGCCATCGCCAGCAGAAAGAAGGCACGAAAGCGCCCGGCATGCGCGCTGTCGCGCAAGGCGAAGCAGGTGTAGATACCGGCGGCCAGCCACAGGGTGGCGGTGAACAACAGATAGACCCGCGCCATGGGGTCCAGTCCGAGTGCGGTTCCGAGAAACAGCCAGGGGAGATCGAGCTCGCTATCGACCGGCAGCCAGAGCGCCGCGAGCAGCGCGGGCAGCGGCCCGAGGATCGGCAGCACGCCCCGAAATCCGCCCCGTACCGGGTACGGTTCGGGTCCGGAGCCGTCGCCGGGGTCCTCTAGCGCGTCCGGCTGCGCCCCATTTCGGTGTCCGTGAGCGCGCGACCTGAGCCGAGAACGCGTGCGTCCGACCGTTGGCCAGGCGAGGAGCAATGGCCAGACCCAGGCGATGAGCAGCAGCCAGACGCTCATTCGATGGACCGCGGCCGAAGGTCGCCGAGGTTGTCGAGACCGACCAGCAGCGCAAGCAGCAGCAGGGCGAGCAGACCGATCCAGAGCGCGCCGGCGACGGGCCAGTGGCGCAGCCGGCGCTCGGGGTCCGTCGCCGCGGTCTCCAGGAGACGCCGAAACGCGGCTTGCACCTGGTCGCCGAGTCGGCCGCCTGCACTGAGCAGCGGCGCGAGCAGGCGGTTGTTGATCTGCAGCAGGCGGTCGCGTGTCGGGCGCAGAAGCACCAGCAGATCGCCCGCCGGGATCAGGCCGATCAGCGGGCGCAGCCAGTCCGGATTGGCCCAGGCCGCAAGGGCGACCAACGCGCTCGCGATCAGACCGATCGAGACCGGAATCAGATTCGTGCTCCAGCTCGATGCCGGCCCGAGCACGAAGGGAAAGAGCAGCACCAATCCAACCAGAAGGCCCCAGGCCAATACCGACCAGCGCCAGCGCGTCCCCGATTCGTGCGGCGGCACAGCGGCCGCGATCCAAAAGAACCGGGCCATGAGAAAGGTTGTGGCCACCGCTGCGACCACCATGGCCGCAGGCAGCCAGGGCCAGGGTGAGGCGCTGAGCAGCGGCTTCATCAGGTACTTGCTCAGCGCACCGCTGGTGAGGGGGGCGCTCGCCAACGCGAGCGCCAGCAGCGCGAGACCGATCAGCACAACGGCCCCGACCCAGCCCTCTCGTCCGCCACCCTGGCGCAGGCCGAGCCCGAGGAAGAGGCCGCCCTTGACCAGGGCATGATAGGCCGCGAAGAGGGTCAAGGCCGCGATGCCGGCCGGTGCCAGCGCGGGCTGCATCAGGATCAGCCCGAGCAGCAGCACTGCGAGCCCCATCTTGCTGATGCTTGAATAACCCAGCAGTGCCTTGGCATCCGACTGCACGAGCCCGATCGGAAGCGCGTAGAACAGCGAGATCAACCCCAGTACCGCGATCACCGCACCGAGCTCCGGCAGGGTCGCGGTGCCTAGCGGCAGAAAGCGCAGCCAACCGAGCAGCGCCACCTTGATCATGGCGCTGCCCAACACCGCGCTGACCGGCGTCGGTGCCGCGGCATAGGCCGCTGGCAGCCAGACATGCAGTGGTACCAAGCCGGCCTTGACACCCAGGCCGATGAGGATCAGCGACACCGTCAGCGCATCGATGGTGGCCAGATCCTGCGCTGTCGGCACGACGGTGCCGGTCTGTTGAGCGACCAGCACCAGGGCCGCGAACAGGCAGACCTCGCCCAAGAGCGTCATCCCCAGGTAGACGCGTCCAGCCCTGAGCGCCGCCTCGTTGGCATCGTGGATGATCAGCCCATAGCAGGCGAGCCCCATGAGCGCGAAACCGGCATAGAAGCTGAAGAGATCTTGGCCGAGGATCAGCCAGAGGTTCCCGGCCATGGCCAATAGATAGAGGGCGTGGAAGCGCCGCGCTGAGGCCTCGGCGCGGATCTGCTGGGCGGCGTGGATTCCGGCCACGAGCCAGAGCAGGGCAGAGAACAAGAGAAACACGCGGCTGGTTTCATCCAGCCCGAGCTCGGTGCCCAAGAACAGCCAAGGCAGACTCAAGCGCGCGTCTACCGGCACCAGCCAGCAGGCCGCCAGCGCCGGGAGGATGCCGATCACCACCAGACCCGCGCGCCACCCGGGCAAGGCCTCAGACCTGTGTGCCTCCCAGCGCTGCCCTATGCCACCCATCAGACGCGGCAGGTAGCTCGCGGCCAACAGCAGCGGCCAGATCCAGGCGAGTAGGAGCCATTCCGTCATCAGCCCGCCTCAGAGTCCATACTCGCGCCGCGCGATCAGCGTGGCCCATTCCAGCGGGCTGAAGGGCGCTGCCGCCAGCAGCCCGGCGATCAGACAGAACACCGCGGTGATCACCGGCGGCCAGAGCAGCGCACCCATGGTCTCGAAGCGCGTCTCAAAGACATGCTCCTTCGGCCAGCGCTCCGGGGGCGGCCGGAACCAGGCCTTGTAGAGGATCGGTAGGAAGTAGCCGGCATTGAGCAGCGTGCTTGCCGCCAGCACCAGCAGCACCCAGTACTCGCCGGCCTCGACCGCGCCGAGCCCGAGATACCACTTGCTGACGAAACCAGCGATGGGCGGGATGCCGATCATGCCAAGCGCGCCGACCGTGAAGGCGAGGGTGGTCCAGGGCATCCGCCGCCCAACGCCATCCATCTCGCTGACCTTGTGCACACCCAGGGTCTCGGCGTAGTTGCCGGCGCAGAAGAACAGCGTGATCTTCATGATGCCCTGATGGACCAGGTGGACGACGCCGCCGATGGTTGCGATCGGCCCGAGGATCGAGGCGCCGAGCGCGATGTAAGAGACCTGACTCACGGTCGAGTAGGCGAGCCGTTTCTTCAGCCCATCCTGGGTCAAGGCCATCACAGAGCCATAGACGATGGTAATCGACGCGGCGATCCCGAGGATGGTCAAGAGTCCCAGCTCCGAGGCGAACTCGACGCCATAGACATCGTAGACCACGCGAATGATGCCGAAGGCGCCGGCCTTGACCACCGCCACCGCGTGCAACAGCGAGCTGACCGGCGCCGGTGCCACCATCGACTGCGGTAGCCAGCCATGCAGCGGAACAAGCGCGGCCTTGACCCCGAGGCCCACGAGCAGAAACAGGAAGATCGCGATCAGCTGGGGGTGCAGCGCGGCAGGCATGTCCGCCAGTACCCCACCCTCGACGAAATCCACCGGGCCGGTCAGGGAGCGCAGCCAGACCGCGCCGATCAGCAGTGCGACCCCTCCGGCCATGGTGTAGGCCAGATAGATCTTGGCCCCACGGGTGGCGTCCGGTGTACCGCGATGCGCGACCAAGGGATAGGTCGCGAGCGTCAGGATCTCGTAGAAGATGACAAAGGTCAGAAGGTTACCGGCCAGCGCGATACCCACCGTGGCCGAGACGCAAAGGCTGAAGAAGCCGAAGAATCGGCTTCGGTTCGGCGAGTGCTCCAGATAGCCGATCGCGTAGATCGTTGTGACCAGCCAGAGCACCGTCGAGAGGGTCACGAACAGCACCGAGAGCGCATCGGCGTGCAGCACCAGGTCGAGACCGGGCGCGATGGTCAAGCGGGTCTCGAAGATCCCGCCGAGGAAGACCCCCCAAATCAGCACCACGACCAAGAGCAGCTTGACGATGGCGCCAGTCATGTTCAGCACGCCGCGCAGAACGTGGCTCTCTTCCTTGAGCAGGAAGATCAGCGCGCCGGGGATCAGTGAGCTCAGCACGATCGCCCCCGGCAGCAACGCGGTCCAGGTCAGCAGCTGACTCATGCCTCTACCCCGTTGAAGCCAAGGAGCGACCACAGCGGGCCGGCGGCAAGCCCGAGCAGCACCACCGAGGCCAGTGCCAACGCCAGCGCCGGGATCTCGGCGCGGGCATCGGTGACGAAGCGCCGCGGCGTCGGCTCAAGCCCAAAGGCGCGGCTCAATACCCTGAAGATGTACGCCGCCGCGAGCAGGGTGCCCATCGTGATCACGATCAGCCACCACCACTGACCGCTCTCGAAGGCCCCGCGCATCATCACCCACTTAGCGATGAAACTGCCGCTCGGCGGCAGGCCGATCAGCGCCGTGCCGGCCAGCGCGATGCTGAAGGTGGTTGCGGGCATGCTCTGCGCGGCACCGCCGAGCTCATCGATCCGATCATGACCGGCCTTACGCTGCACCAGGCCAGCGGCAAGGAAGAACCCGGCCTTGGCGAAGCCATGCGTCACGGCCATCAACACGCAGGCGGCAAAGAGGTCATCGCGGGCCGGTCCCGGCGGCATTGCCTCCAGCAAGGGAAAGAACAGGAACAGGTAGCCGATCTGGGCAACCGTCGAATAGGCTGCCAGGAGCTTGAGTCGCTCGGCCCGCAAGGCCCGCCAGGAGCCCCAGATGACCGCGCCGGCCCCGAGCAGACCGAGGATCAAGCTCGCGCTGCCGTCGACCACCGGTGCGAACATCCCAGTCCAGAGGCGAAGGATCAGGTAGAAGGCCGTCTTCACCACCAGCGCTGAGAGGGCGGCGCTGACTGGGGCCGGTGCGCTCGCGTGTGCCGGCGGCAGCCAGAAATGCAGCGGGAAGAGCGCCGCCTTCAGCGCCAGGCCGGCAGTCATCAGGGTCAGCGCGGTCACGTCGAGCGCCGACCCGGCGATGCGCTCGCTGAGCAGCCCGATATCGAGCGTGCCGTAGGCGGTGTAGAGCAGGGCAACACCAAGCAGGTAGGTCATTGAGCCGAGTAGACCGACGAGCAGGTAGCGGAGGTTGGCCGCGATCGCCTCGCGCTGACCGCTGAGCGCACCCAGCGCGGCGGCGCTCAGCCCGAGCAGCTCTAGCATCACGTATAGGTTGAAGATATCGGCCGCCAGGAAGACGCCGTTGAGCGAGGTCCAGAGCAGCAACCACAGCGGCCAGAAGTGCCGAGCCCGCTCGGAATCGCTGAAATAGCCGAGCGCGTAGACACTGATCCCAGCGCCAACCAGGCTGCTCATGGCCAGCAGCGCTGCTGACAGCCCGTCCGCGGCGAGGCCAATCCCCAGCGGTAGGCCCCAGCCACCGAGCGTGAGCTCGATCTCGCCGAGGCTCCAGACCTGAGCGGTCACCCACAGGCCGGTGACGCTCGTCAGGAGCGCGGCGATTGTACCGAGCCAAGCGCCGTGACGCGGGAGGGCGACCGCCACGAGTGCGCCCAGCAGGGGCACGACGATCGGCAGATAGAGGGTTTCGCTGAGCATGCTGAGGTGGTCGGGAAGAGGCGGTCAGTGGCCGCGCGGAGCGCTCGGCGGAGGCGCTTGCTGGTCCGGTTGCGGCCCCGGTTGCGGCCGTGGCTCGACCTCGCCATCGGTCTCTTCGAGCCGAGAGTTCAACGCCAAGGCGAGTGCCGTCGCACTGACCGCGACAACGATGCCCGTCAGCACCAACGCATGCGGGACCGGATCGGGCGGCAGGTCGTCGCCACGATGCGCAACAGCGATCAGCACGTGGAAGACACCCCCGCCCATGATGTTGAGAGCGATCAGCTTGCGCAGCAGTGCCTCATGCACCAGGAGCGACCAAAGCCCGAGTCCGAACAATAGGATGCCGCCAGCGCCGTAGAGAAAGGGAGCAGTCATCGCTTCGGGTGTCCGCCGACGTAGGCTGCAGCGAGGGTGGCGCCGATGGCGACGGTTGCGCCGGTCTCGATCAGCAGGATCAGCCATTTCGCCTGCGCCGGTGGGTAGGTCAAGAAGCCCAGCCCAAGGATGGCGAGCGCTAAGCCGACGAGGGTGAACAGGGCCACGCCGAGCACGATCAGCAGACGCTGCCAGCCCTCACGGGGTAAACCGGCGCTCGGATCGCCGGCGAGACGCATCACCACGCCCGCCGCGCCCAAGAGTGCGCCGGCCTGAAAGGCACCGCCCGGGGCATGACCGCCGACCCAGAGCAGGTAGCCACCGGTCAGGATCGAGAGCGGTACCACCCAGCTTACCATCGCCGACAAAGCCGGCCCGGCGGGTTGGAAGCCGGGGCGGGCTGGCCCTAGCGACCAGATTCCCAGCACCGCGACCAACAGCACCGCGAGCTCGAGCAGCGTGTCATAGGCGCGATAGTTCAGCAGCACGGCCGTCACCGGGTTACTCACGCCTGTTTGCGATAGGTTGTCCGCTGCCAGTGTCGCGAGCCTTGGACCCGGCTCGGTGGCGAGCGTGCCGTGAAAGACCCACAGCAACAGCACCGAGAGCAGGGCGACCAGGATGCCGATGAGGAGCGAGAGATCACGGTTCATCGCACATCTCGGGCGGCATCGCTGAGGGCTTCTCGGGGGACATCACCGGGTGTGTTTGCCGCCTGATCGGGGGATGGTTCCTCACTAGGCCCGGAGCCGTTCGCCGAAGACCCGCGGCTGCCGCGCTGCGCTGCTCGGCGGGCGGCCGCAAGCATGAGCGCTCCGCCAATACCGGCCCCGATGGCGGCCTCCGCGAGCGCCACATCGGGCGCTCCCAGGCGTGCCCAGACCAGCGAGAGCCAGAGCCCGAAGGCGATGAACAGCATCACCGCCCGCCGCGGCTCGGTGCTCAGTACGGCCGCGATGGCGAGCGCCAAGAGCGTCACCAGCAGCAGGACGTCGAACAGGAACAAGATCAAGGACATTAGCGGTAAGGCTTGGCTGCTCAGGACAGGTCTTCGCCGTCGCGACGGACAGCGCGCTTGGCGATCAGGTGCGCGCCGGTCGCGCCGGCGAGCAAGACCAACACCCAGATCAGGGCGAGCTTCAGCACAGCGAGCAGGTTCGGCATCTGCGGCAATAAGGCCAGCAGGATCAGTCCGAGGCCCAGGTTGTCCGCCTTGGTCAAGGCATGCAGCCGCGTGAAGATGTCGGGAAGCCGCAACATGCCGACCGTGCCGGCGATGTAGAAGAAGGCACCGGCAATGGCCAGGGCGATGGAAGCGACGTCGATCGCAAGGCGCAGCGTGCTCTCGTCCACAGGGTCTCGTCCAGCAGGCGCTAGGCCAGGTCTTGGCCGGCGCGGCGGCGCGTGAACGCGGCCACCGAAACGGCGGCGAGCAGCGCGAAGATGAGCCCCACGTCGATCAGGGCCGGGACTCCGAGCGCCGTCGCGAGCAGGGCAAGCACGCCAATCCCAGAGGTGCCCAGCAGCTGGGCTGCCATCATGCGATCGGTGGCGGTGGGCCCGATCATCACGCGGATCAGGCCCGCGGCCATGGTGGCCAGGAGCACCAACGCGATCCCGAGAAAGAACACCGGCATGCTCAGGGTCATGTCGGCGACTCGGTTAGACGCTCACCGAAGACTCGGGCAACCAGGCCTTCAAGCCGCTGAAGCTCGGGCTCGAGGTCCGCGCCAATGTCGAGCGCGTGCACATCGATGACGCCGTCGCGCAGGTCGGCACTGAGTGTGCCCGGCAGCAGACTGATGCTGTCAACGAAGAGCACTTGCGCGCTCGCGTTCTTGAGACGGAGCGGGTAACGGTGGAAGCCGGGGTCGATGCGCAGCCGCGGTCGCATCACCCGGGCCGCCACATCGATCCCACCGCGCAGGGATTCGATGGCGAAAAAGGGCAAGAACCGCAAAAGCCCGAGTAGTCGGAGTCCAGAGTGCTGCTGTGGCGCGTGGCGCTCACCAAGCTTGAGCGAGACCCAGGTGGCGAGCCCGATCGTCGGGATGCCGATGATCAGGCTGCTCGGCTCGAGGCCAGCGACAACCACCCACAGGAGCACGAAGAGGAGGAACTGGCCCGCAGCGCGTCGACCGCGTCTGATGACGTCATCTGTGCTCATGGGCGTGGTCGTGATCTCCAAGCTCGGCAAACCGCGTTCACGGATCGCTAACGGTAAGCACTCGTGGGGACGATTTCAATCCGTTGGCGCCTCGGCTGGAGATCGCACCGAGTCTGCGGCGCTTGCTTTGCCGAGCCGGATACGCCACCTGCAACCCGAGCGAGCCGGGTATGATGTGGGTTGAGCAAGCGCAACGTCCGAAGGGTGCGTTCGCTTTACCCTATTTGGAATACTGTTTTGTCCCTTGCAACGCTCAGGTGATTCTCATGAACGATAAACAACTCGATACACCCGACCCGGCGGGCGCCATCAACGCCGCCGACGATGCGCCAAGCGCAGATCGCAAAGGCCGGGGAATCGGTGGCTGGCTGATCCTGGTGCTGGTGCTGGTCGGGCTCGGACTGTTCTCGCTGGGCTTGTACTGGTCGGTGCAGCCGCGTCCGTTCGACGTCGCCGAGAACGCGCGATCGCTCGCTGGCCCAGACGCGGTGTCGGCCGGAGACAAGCCGACCTCGGCGGTGCCCGGGGTCGCGGTCGTCTCATCGGTGATCCGCGTCGCCTCGACCCTTCTCGAGAAGCCTGGCGGCTTTCTGCACAACGACGTGACGCCTCCGGGTGTGCTGATCGACAACATGTCTAACTGGGAGTACGGGGTCCTCACCGAGATTCGCGACTCGGTCCGCTCGCTACGCAACGATTTCAGCCGCTCGCAGACGCAATCGATCGAGAACCAGGCCCTGCAGAAGGCGGACTCGGACTTCAACTTCAGCGCCGAGGCTTGGTTCTTACCGGCGGCTGAGGAGATGTACCGAGACGGCGTCCTCATGCTCGAAAACTACCTGGCCGCGCTCAAGTCGGGACAAGATAGCAGCGCGCGCTTCTACATCCGGGCCGATAACCTGCGCGCCTACCTGCGCGTGGTCGAGAAGCGGTTGGGTAGCTATGGCCAACGACTCGCGGCCAGCGTTGGCGACCCCGAGCTGACGGCAGCGCTGGATTCCGGTGCGCGCGCCGCCCTCGATGAATCGGGCGAGGTGTCAGCGCCCGAGATCATTAGCGAGGCCACGCCCTGGAATGAGATCGATGACGTCTTCTACGAGGCCCGCGGCTACAGCTGGGCACTGGTGCACATGATGAAGGCGATCCAGATCGACTTCGCCGATGTGCTGCGACAGAAGAATGCCGAGGTCTCGATGGAGCAGATCATCAAGGATCTCGAGATGGCCGTCGTGCGCAAGTACAGCCCCATGGTCCTCAACGGCCACGGCTTTGGTGTGCTGGCCAACCACTCGCTGGTCTTAGCGTCCTACCTTGGCCGCGCCAACGCCGCCGTCATCGATCTTGGCGTGCTCCTCGAGCGCGGCTGATCCCTCAAGACGAAAGCCATCAAAAAGGGGGCCCAGGGCCCCCTTCATCGTGCGTCACTTGGACGCGTCTACTCAGCTGCCGAAGCTGTCGGCAACAATGTTGTTGTACCAGCTATAGGCATACTCGACCTCGCGCTTCAGCGCGAAGTCGGCCGCATCGGACGGCGTCAAGCCGCCGGCACCCTCAACGCTTGCGATGGTTTTGCCATCCTCGCTGAGGCGGTACACGGCGGCCACTGAGATACCGTAGTCCTTGCCGATGATCGAGTAGCAGGTGTTGACGTAGGCCGGGATGCCAGGCTCCTTGTCCTGCAGCATGGCGACCACCGCGGCAGCCGCAACCTTACCCTGGCTATTCGCCGAGTAGCCCGACTTCGGCATGCTCGTCGCGATGCAGGCATCGCCGATCACATGGATGCCCTTGTGTTGGGTCGACTCGAAGGTCTTCATATCCACCGGGCACCAGCCGCTGTCGTCGGTCAGGCCGGCATCGATCGCAATCTGACCGGCCGCCTGGGGCGGGATCAGGTTGATCACCGCACCCTTGACCTCGTCGCCGAAGCTGGTCGTGACGGTCATCGTCGACGGGTCGACCGCGACTACGCCGGAATCCGGGCCGGGCTGCCATTCGATGAGACTGTTCTCGGTCCCGAATCCGTAGAGACGCTCCCAGCCCTGGGTGAACAGGCCCTGTTTTGAAAAGGCTTGCTTGCTGTCGAGGATCATCACCTTCGACTTCGGCTTGCTCTCCTTCAGGTACATCGCGATCTGACTCGCGCGCTCGTAGGGTCCCGGCGGGCAGCGGAACGGGTTCGGCGGTGCCGTGATCAGCACCACCCCGCCGTCATCCATGGCCTCGAGCTGGCTGCGAAGGATGGTCGTCTGCTCGCCGGCCTTCCAGGCGTGAGGGATCTTGTCCGCGACCTCAGCGCTGTAGCCCTCGATCTTGTCGTACAGTATCGAGATGCCGGGTGAGACGATCGCGCGATCGAACGGCAGCTCCTGGCCGCCGGCGGTCTTGACGACCTTCTTCTCCGGGTCGATCGCGGTGGCCTTGTCGAACACCATGTTGATGCCGAGCGATTTCAGCCCGTCGTAGCCGTGGCGGATCGAATCGATGTCACGCGCGCCACTAATCACCTCGTTACTCATGTAACAGGTGTAGTACTCCTTGTTCGGCTCGACGATGGTCACGTCGATGCTCTCATCGGCCATCTTGATGTACTTGGCCGCGGTCGCACCACCGGTGCCGCCACCGACCACGACCACCTTCTTCGCCTCAGCGCGAGCGATGTGCGGAAAGCCGAATGCGCTGACCGCGGCCAGGGCGCCCGTGGTCTTAACAAAATCGCGTCTATTCATAGTCATCTGCACTCACTCCTGTTTGTAGTCTTGCTGGCTGGCGTAGAAGGCGTAGAGCGCGTCGAGCGACTCTTCGCCCTGCTCCTCGAGCATCTGGTCGAGCTTGCGGCCCATCTTCTTGGGCAACATACGGCGGTCAGCGCGGAAGTCTTCCATCGCATAGCGCAGATACGGGGTCCATTGGCCGGCGAGGATGATGTAGTCCTCGACATCGGCCAGCGCCTTACCGCCGTCCTCATGGCAGTTGGAGCAGAATTTCTCGTGATAGGCCTCGCCGTCGGCGACTAGGGCCTCGTCATAGTCCTGCTTGACCGGAACGAAAGGCTGTTCCTTGAGGTACTCGCCCATCGCGATCAGCTCATCCTCGGTGTAGCCGCGCGCGATGCGACCCATGATGGTCGAGTAGGTATCGCCATTCTGGAACGCGGTCATCATGTCGACGAACACCAGTGGGTCCATGCCCGCGATGCTCGGTGATGCGGGCCCAACGCTGTTGCCGTTGGTCCCATGGCAGCCGGCGCAGGTGTCGACGAGCATCTTGGCACTGGCGATCTCTGCGGCGTGGACACCGGACGACAGGCCGAGGGCGAGCGCCCCGCCTGCAAGAGCCAGTTTCAATGATTGTTTGGCCATGCTTCCTCCTGTGGGGAATTATGCGAGCTTGGGACCAGGGCGTGGCCCCGTCCCGGTATGCCGAGGAGCGGCCCCTGGTCGCCGAACCTCGTGCATTGGGGTAAGGGCAGTCGTAAACGGATCACGGCTGCCCGATAACGTCGATCGCTTCGAGGTTTCCGGTGGTGCGCGCCAAATCGGCCGCGTTGTGGCCCTCGCCGTCGGTCAGGCTAGGGTCCGCGTGATGCTCAAGCAGTGGCGGAATCATCGTATTATGTCGGCTGCTCACCGCCTCCATTAATGCCGTAATGCCTTCATTGTCTTGGAGATTTGGGTCGGCACCCGCGGCCAGGAGTGCGTTGGTGATCTCGGCGTGGCCGTGGCTCACCGCCCACATCAGGGCCGTCGCGCCAAGATCGTCGCGAGCGTTGACCTCGGCGCCGTGCCGAATCAGGGTCTCGACCACGACGGGGTGACCCTGGTCCGCGGCGATGATCAAGGCCGTGGCCCCTTCCTCGTCGCGTCCGTCGATCGGCGCGCCATGCTTGGCGAGCAGCTCGACGATCTCGGCATGGCCCTTCTCCGCCGCCTGCATCAGCGCGGTGCGCCCGTGCTTGTCGGCGGCCCGAGGATCGGCGCCGCGAAAGAGCAGCTGCTCGGCGATCTCGCGCAGCCCATAGCGGGAGCTGATCATCAGGGCATCCCAGCCCGCGCGTGTGCGGTCGTGGACATGGGCCCCGCGCTCGATGAGCAGGGCGGTGATCCCGTAATGGCCGTTCTCGGCGGCGAAGGTCAGCGCGCTACAGCCCGCGGCGGTGCGCGCATTCACGTCCGCACCGCGCGAGAGCAGCAGTGCGACGGTATCGAGCGATCCGCTCTCGACCGCCATCATCAGCGCCGTCTTGCCGAACAGGCTACTCGAATCGATCTCCGCACCCTGATCCAGCAGCTCGGCGACCGTCTCGGTGTCGCCGATCATTGCCGCCAAGCGCATCTCGTGGTCGATCCCGGTCTCGGCGGCGCCCACATGGGCCGACAGCAGCAGCGCGGCGCTCATCAGAAGCGCCGAGAGCGATACCCCCATCATCGACATTCGCCGATTGGGGGCAGAGCGCTGCAGCCCCGGTGCATCAGTCGTTTGATGGAGGTAGCGGCTCATAGTGAACGATGCCCTTATGACAGTCGATGCAGGTCTTGCCTCGCTCCTCTGCGCTCGCGTGACGACTGCGGGCCGAGCGGCCTTGCTCGGAGAGATCCATGTTGGCGAACTCGTGGCAGCTTCGGCATTCGCGAGAATCGCTTCGCTCCATCTTCGCCCAGACGCGCGAGGCCATGTCCCAGCGGTGCGCCTCGAACTTCTCGGGCGTGTCGATGGTGCCGACGATCTCGTGGTAGACGTCCTTTGCCGCGATGATCTTCGCGACCATCTTCGGGATGAACGGCTTCGGCACGTGGCAATCTGAGCAGGTGGCTTGGACCCCGGATTGGTTCTTGTAGTGCAGGCTTTCCTTGTATTCCTTGTAGTTCGTCTGCATCGTGTGGCAGGAGACGCAGAACTCCATCTCATCCGTGTAGGCGAGGCCCGTGTTGAACAGCGCCGCGAATCCGACGCCGACGAGGAAGACGACAACGACGGCGAAGATGCCTATCCGCCGGCGTTTCGGGGACTTTTGTGCGTCATGCCCGGACTCGGTCGGCATGTAGACCCTCCAGAGAGCGTGGTAATCGGTCGGGAGTGCTGTCGACTCCCAGCGATCAGTGTTTCTCGGCACTGATTCGTTTTTGTTCGTGATGAACGGTGGCCGATACTACGGTATCGCCATGACAATTGCCAAGGGGCCGGCCCGCTTCCCGCCCTCGGCTGCGTCGAAACTGCTCTTGGCATCGCGGCGACCGGGCTTTCGCCCCCCGCGCCGCACGCAACCCGTTGCCTCATTTCCGTTGCGCTATACTGACTGCCCCCGGCCATGGGTGCTGCTGGGCGGCGCCGGCTGCTCAGTCGCTAGCCGCCGTCTTCTCGGCGCTCCAAAGCCGCAGCGCATTGCGCAAACCGGCGCGCTCGAACTGCAGACGTGAGACCCCTCGGCGGCGGATCGTCGCCAGCATCTCATCGATCTGCTGCTCTGCTTGGAGCCAATCCTGCGTCGCGCATCCCGGATGAAAGCCGCGGCGCTCGGCGAGGTAGTAGGCGGCCACGGCGATCATTTCATCGCGCTCCTGTGCGGTCGCAATCAGGGTTTGGTGTTGATGGTGCTGCTCGAGCATGGATCTTCGTGGTCCCGATGATGTCCGGGGGGCGAGTACGGCGTCGGTGATTATGCCAGCGCGCATGCGGCACGCGCCGATACAGGTGATGTTCATCCGATCCGCGCGTTAACATGGCGCGCTGAGAGAGGTGACCCGGCGGCAACGACGCCGACCCAACACTACGACTGCCGGAGAAGAGGACCGTTCAGATGACCGATGAGAAGCCGTCGCTGTCAGAGCGGCTGGAGCCGCTGATGCAAGGCGCCAAGCGTCTATCGGCCGAGGCCTGGCGGGTTGCGCGCCATTGGCTCGGCATTGCCGCGCGCGAGACCTGGGTCGTGCTGAAACGGCTACCCATCGCGTCCTACAGCTTCTTCCGAGCCATGACCAGCCCGGATTACGCCCAGCATCTGACCGACCTCTACATCGACGGCGTCTCCAGCGCGCCGCTGCCGAGCGCGCAGCCGGCTGCATCGCTGCCCCCAGCCGCTGCCCCTGCAGCGGTCCTCCAGGAGTCGGGGCCGGATTCGGCCCTGGTGCTGCTCTCGCTGTTCCAAAAGGAGGGGCGGTTCCTCGATTTCTTGCAAGAAGAGGTCGCCGGCTACTCCGATCAGGAGGTCGGGGCCGCGGCACGCGTCGTGCACGAGGGTTGCCATCGCGTGCTCAGGGATCATTTGAGCATCGCTCCGGTGCGCGATGAGGCCGAGGGCAGCCAGGTCACCCTGAACAAGGGTTTTGATCCCGCGGCGGAGCGCCCGACCGGTCACGTGGTGGGTGATCCACCCTTCACCGGCTCGCTGGTGCACCGCGGCTGGAGAGCCGTCGACGTGCGCTTGCCGCGAGTCGCCAGTAGTCGTGATGTTCGAATCTTGGCACCGGCGGAGGTAGAGCTGTGAGTGCAGCGCGTTACGCGATCGGCATCGACCTGGGCACCACCCACTCGGCGCTCTCCTATGTCGAGACCGCCAAGTGCGAAGGCGAAGAGGTCGAGCAGAGTATCCTGAAGATCCCTCAGCTGACGGCAGCCGGCTCGGTCGAGGAGCGTCCGTTGTTGCCGTCCTTCCTCTATCTGCCGCATCCAGACGAGCACAAGCCGGGCGATCTGACGCTGCCCTGGGGCGGCGATCCGTCCCGAGTGATCGGCGAGCACGCGCGCCGCCAGGGACTCACCACCCCGATTCGCCTGGTCTCGAGCGCCAAGAGCTGGCTCTGCCATCCGGACGTC
>CAZTYV010000056.1:0-6884 GCA_964617675.1 uncultured Halochromatium sp.
CCTTAGCAATTATGACTCGCGCAATGTTCAACCTACCACAGAGGTCATTGGAGTAAATTGACCCCGTCTCGATTAGTTGAAAGCGCTGGCAATGCGTCGAGAATCCTGACACGTTGGCTGCTCGCAACGCGTTTGGGCTTGTTCGAGCCGTTGCGCCTGATCGTCAGGCATCGGGCACTCGTCTGGGTGCTGCTCAAGCGCGAGGTGGCGATCCAGACCTCTGGAACCGCGCTCGGCGGCCTGTGGTTCATTCTGCAGCCGGTGTTGCAGATCGCCGCGTTTTGGTTTCTGATCAGCGTCGTCTTGCAAGTACGAATGCCCGGTCAGGTCAAGTTCATCGACTACTTCTTGATGGGCATGCTGCCGTGGCTGCTCATCAGTAATACCCTGCAAAGGGGGCTTGCGGTGCTGACTGAGTTCAGTGCCCTTTATCAGCGCAGCGTTTTCCCAATCAGACTGTTGCCGTTATTGCCCGTACTGTTTACCGGTTTAACCTTCGCGCTGATTTGGCCAGTCGTTGCTGGAATGGTGCTGGGATGGTCGGGCGCTTTCGCAGCAGTTTGGTTGTCCATCTTGCTGCTGGTTTGGCTCCTGCCGCTCTCCTACTTGATGGCGATGCTCGGTCTTTTTGTGGCCGACTCCCGTCATGCCGTGCCTTTCCTTTTGACCATGACCTTCTTCCTCACGCCGATTATCTATCTTCCTGAACAGCTCCCGGAAGGGCTAAGAGTCTTGCTGATTCTGAATCCGTTTGCGGATCTGATGGCGATTGGTCACCACGTGCTGCAGGGGATGCCCTTGACGCTCGGGAATGTCGCCCGACCTGTGATCATCTGGGTCTTGCTGCTGGGCCCGGCCTGGGTGTTCTTCTTGCGGAGCGAGCCGCACATGCGCGAAGAGTTATGAGCGTGATTGAGCTGCGAGGGGTCTACAAGCATTACCGACGCTATCGGCGGCCCATGGACCGCGCGATCGAGGTGATCACGGGAAGGCCTCGGCACGACACGACGGTTGCACTCGAGCCGCTCGATTTAACGGTATCTAAAGGGGAGGTCCTTGGCGTTATCGGCTTGAATGGCGCAGGTAAGAGTACCTTGCTCAAGCTGATCGCCGGGACCTTGTCCCCAAGCGGCGGCGAGCTCATCGTCAGTGGCCGTATCTCGGCGTTACTCGAGCTTGGTACGGGTTTTCATCCGGCCATGAGTGCGAGAGAAAACGTCATGTTGAGCTGCGCAGCGGCTGGTCTCTCATTGGCGCAGGCCAAGACGCTGTACGAGGAGATCGTGGATTTTTCTGGCCTTGCGCCCGAGGTGATGGCGCAGCCGATCAAGACGTTTTCATCAGGCATGATGGCGCGCCTCGCGTTCTCGGTGGCGACGGCGGTGCAGCCCGAAGTGCTGATCGTCGATGAGATCTTATCTGTCGGGGATGGCGTCTTCGCGCGACGCTCGTTCGAGCGCATCATGGAGTTCAAGCGCGCCGGCAAGACCATGCTGTTCTGTTCCCACTCCATGTTTCACGTTGAATCCATTTGTAGCCGCGTGCTGTGGTTGCATCAAGGAATGATGCGCATGGAAGGACAGCCGGCAGAGGTTGTCATCGCCTACAACGCGTTCTTGGCGAGTGTTGCGGGCGAGCGAGGAGGCACTGATCAGCATGCAGACGACGATGCGGCAAGTCTCAACCCAGTGGGAGGCGCCCTTTCGGTCGCGCGCCTGACTCGGGTGGTCGTGGACGCCGACGGAACACGCGACCACGTCTTATCCGTCGTGAGTGGCAGCACGGGGGTGAAGGTCTCCGTCGAATTTTCATCTGACCCGGCGATACCGAGTCCTAGCCTGGCGGTGCGGATCAGCGACGCGAACGGGCGAACGGTCGCCTCGATGGGCACCGTCAACGATGGTATCTCCACGGAGCGGGATCTGAACGGCCAGGGGCGTATCCAAGTGGTACTTCCCGCGTTTCCGCTTCTCAAGGGCAACTACTGGGTGAACGTGGTCCTGCTCAGCGAAGATGGAATCCACGTCTATGATCGGGCACCCATGGTCGCGGAGCTGAAGGTTGAGCAGGTTGGGTTGGAGCAAGGGCTGGTGCGGTTACCGAGACAGTGGATCGTCGCGGGGGGCGCGTCGCCAGAGACCCTCTGATGGCCACGGTGAGTGGCCGCTGGATCGAGCTCAGACGAATCGCCCCGCGCCTGCGCTGATCGTCGGCATCGTTGTCGGCGCATTCTTGAAGCTTCCAACGAGTAGAGCAGGTGCGAAGCGGAGCGCTCGCCGCGGGTGGTAGCGCAATGACAAGGCTCCGCTCCCCGAGACCCCGCAGGCAAATGAGTGCAGCGCTGTTGTGAACCGTACCTAGCAATGGCGGATCGTGCAGATCACAAGAGGGGCCCGCCATGGGTCTGCGAAGCAGGGTTGACGGTGATGCGCAGCCGTGGCGGCGGGCGGTATCCTAGTGGCTGACGATAACTGCGCAGTGGCAGGTCGATGAGTTGATTCGTCTGGTCGCGCTCGTGCTCGCCTCGACCTTGGTGGCTGTGTTGGTTGCCGAGGCGCTGTTGCGACTCGCTGATCAATCCTATTATTGGGCCTATGCCAAGCGGCCCGATGCGCAGCTCGGTTGGCGGCCACCGCCGAACCGTCGCGGTTGGCAGCGTTTCGAAGGCTCAGCGCTGGTCGAGACCAACGCGCTAGGGTTTCGTGACCACCATCATGAGCTGACCCCGCGGGAGGGCGTGCTGCGGATCGCGGTGATTGGCGACTCCTTCACCGAGGCGGTGCAGGTGCCGCTGGAGCAGACGTGGTGGCGGCGCCTGGCGGTTGAGCTGAACGCGGGTGGCTGCGCGATCCCGGCTACCGGCGCCCGGCGTGGGCCGAACGGGTCCGCACCAACGCGACTGCCGAGCCCCACATCGACGCCGCTGGTCGAGGTGATGAGCTTCGCCGTCAGCGGCTACAGCACCGCCCAATCCCTGCTCGCTTGGCGCCACATCGCCCGGTCGTTCGCACCGGATCTGGTCGTGCTGGCCTTCTTCATCGGCAACGATCTCACCGAGAACCATCCGGTGCTGGACGCTCAGCCGCTGCGCCCCTATCTGCGGCCCGCCTCGGCGCCCAGCACCGGCGGCTTGGTGCTGGATGCGGGCTTCCTCGAGTCCGCGGAGTACCGTGCCGCTCGCGCCCCCCTCGGTCGGTTCTCGCAGGCCCTGCGCGAGCATTCGCGGCTGGTACAGCTTGTGATCCAGGCGCGGGACGCGCTGCGCGTTCGCGGCCTGGCCGCGCGCGGCCCAGCGCTGCGGCGAGCGTCGGCGCAAGGCTCGGCCGAAGGCGCGACGGGGGCTGGGGCGGATTCTGGGGCGGATTCTTGGGCGGGTGCTGGGGTGAGTTTTGGCGCTGGCGCTACCTCTGGCTCCGCCTCTGGTGCGGTCGCAGCGCCGCGGGCGGTCCCGCAGGAGCTTGGCGTCGACAACGCCGTCTATGCACCGCCCAGAACGCGGCCATGGCGTGAGACCTGGCAGGCGACGGCGGCGATGCTTGGCGCCTTTGCGACAGAGGTGCGTGCCGCTGGCGCTGTGCCGGTGCTGATGATCATCGGCACCGGTGCCCAGGTGCATCCCAATGCCGCGGGCCGCGCTCGCCTCGCGGCCGCCCTTGGGCTGGACGACCTGGGTTATCCGGTGCGGCGCCTGCTCGCGATCGCCGAGGAGCAACAGCTGCCAGTGATCAATCTGCCGGCACGCTGGACCCAGGGCGGGCGCATGCCTGGGGCGCTGCTTCATGGCTTCGAGGGTGGACGGCCCGGCTTTGGTCATTGGAATGCGGCCGGGCATGAGGCCGCGGCCGACGCCGCGCTCGAGCTGGTCTGCTGGCTGAGTGCCAGCAGAGGGCCTAGCAAAGCCTCAGGAGCCGAGCGATAACCAGCGCTCGGAGCCCTCAGTCGACCAGCACCAGTGCGGGTCGATCGCGCTTCAGCACCAGCTCGCGCAGCTGCGCGCGCGCCAGTGCACTAGGCTCCTCGAACTGGACGCCGATCCGGTAGCGGTCTTGCAAACCCTCGCGCGCCACCCAGACCACGCGCCCCACCACCTGAATCGGCGCGCTGACCTCGGCGACATCGATGGAGAGCAGGAGCCGACCCTTGACGGGGAACAGCTCGGGCGAGCTGAGCATCAAGCCGGTCTCGCTGAGGTCATGTCCCAACAGGGCCCAGGTCGCCTGTGATCCGGGGCCGATCGGCCTCGCCTGCACCGGGTCGCGGTAGCTCACGCGCGGACTGCGCCTGTGCTCGGGGAGGGGGCCGAGATCGTCGTCACTGGTATCCGCAGGGACTGGCGCCTGGTGCGAGATCGCTTGGATCTCGTCGAAGGCCGAGCGCAACCCGGGCATTTTGTCGTGGCCTTCGCTCGATGGGACGCTCATCTCAGTCTCTCCGGGCAGTTCGTCGCGAGCAACCTATCTTGAGCATACATGCTCGAGCTGATGAATCTGTGACGGCGATCACAGCAGGCCAGCAACCCAGGGTCGATTTGGGTATCCTTCGAGGCCATGAGCACCGATCGCACTCGCCAGCGCCCCGCGTAATGAAACAGCCGGCCTCCGTCGCAACCGCCGCCGCGGTGCCGTCGATCTTCATCCTCGCCTTCATGGCCTCGCTGGGTCCGTTCGGCGATACCGAGTACACGCCCTCGCTGCCGGCCATCGCGCACGGGCTCGGCATCAGCTACGGCCAGGCGCAGCTGAGCATGAGCGTCTATCTGGCCGGCTTCGCCCTCAGCCAGATCCTTTGGGGGCCGCTCTCCGATCGCTTCGGGCGCCGGCCGATGATCTTGATCGCGATCGCCACCTTCCTCGGCGGCTCGTTGATCTGTGCCTTCAGCACCGATCTGACCATGCTGCTGCTCGGCCGTTTGGTTCAATCCCTGGGTGCTAGCGCCGGCGGGACGATCTCCAATGCAGCGGTTCGCGATAGTTTTCCAGAGGAGCAGCGCACCCGCGTCTTCCTGCAGGTCAACACCATCTTTGCACTGGCGCCTGGCGTGGGGCCGATCGCCGGCAGCCTGATCGACCACTACTTCGGCTGGCAATACAACTTCTATCTGCTCGCCGTGCTTGCGATTCTCCTGCTGGCCGCCCTCTTCCTGCGGTTTCCAGAGACCAATCGCCACTTGAACCCGGATGCGGCGAAACCGCGGGTGTTCATCAAGACCTATCTGTCGCTGCTCAGCAAGCCGGTCTATCTGTATTATGTCTTGGTGCTCGGGCTCGGCTTTGGGCTCACCTACGCGTCGCTCGTGGAGGCGCCGCATCTGGTGATAACCGAGCTTGGCTACCCATCGAAGATGTTCGTGGTGGTGGCCTTCTGCATCGTTGCCGCCTTCATCATC
Source organism: uncultured Halochromatium sp. (assembly GCA_964617675.1). Taxonomy (GTDB): domain Bacteria; phylum Pseudomonadota; class Gammaproteobacteria; order Chromatiales; family Chromatiaceae; genus Lamprobacter. The sequence goes on from CAZTYV010000056.1 coordinate 5,387, forward strand.
GGTGCCTCGCTCGCCACCGTGCTGAGCCGCTCTCTGAGCGATCCATCGCTGATCCTGGCCGGGCTTGCGATCATGCTGACCGGCTCGCTCGCCATCGGCGTCTTCGACGAGTTCGATCTCGTCAACCTGACCACGATGCTCGGGTCGATCTCGGTGATCTATGTCGGCATCGCCTTCGTGGTGCCGGTCGCAACCGCCCGAGCGGTGGCCCCGTTCGAGACCATCGTCGGCTCGGCCTCGTCGCTGATGGGCGGACTGAGCATGGGGCTGGCGTCGCTCGCAACCCTGTTCGTCGCCGCCCTGCCCGGGCGCTCGGCCGAGGTGATGTTCATCGCCTTCAGCTCGATCAGTGCGCTCGGGGTACTAGTCACCCTGGTCGTCTTCATCTTCTGGCGCAAGGCGCTCTGACCCAAGGCGCGGGCGCCATGGACACCACGGACCGCCGCATCCAGACCATCAGCCTGGTGGTGCTGACCGTGATCGTCTGTGGCCTGGTCCTGCACCTGCTGAAGATCGTCTTCCTGCCCTTCGTGCTGGCGGTCTTCGTCTCCCTGGGACTCTCAGCGCTCGTGACCTTCCAGGTCCGCCACCTGCGCCTGCCCATCAACGCCGCGGTGCTGAGTACCCTGCTCTTGACCTTGGTGCTGTTCTGGCTGGTTGGGCTCCTGGTCGTCACCTCAGTGGAACAGATGATCAGCTCGGCCCCGGTCTACGAGACTCAGCTCAACCGGCTGGTGCATGAGGGCTTTCGCCTCCTGCGGGTCGAGCACATCGGCCTCGATGCCAGCGCCTTGAGCAAGCCGATGCAGCAGCTGCCGATCCAGAACATGATCGAGGACTTGGGCGAGAATCTGCTCGGCGCCGCATCGATGACGACCATGGTCTTTCTCTATGTGATCTACCTGCTCTTCCTGTTGCCGAGACAGCAGACCGAGCCCGCGCTCTGGCGCGAGATCACCGCCCGCGTGCGCGGCTACCTGCTGGCGAAGACGGCCACCTCGGCCGCACTGGGCATCCTGGTTTGGCTGACGCTGGCGCTCTGTGAGGTCCAGTTCGCAATGCTGTTCGGGCTGCTCGCGTTCCTGCTCAACTTCGTCCCGATGGCCGGGCCGGTCGTCGCCTCGCTGGCGCCCTGGCCAATCATCCTGCTCTCACCCGATCTCGGGTTGGTCGCGATACTGATCGCGCTGTTCACGCCCGGCGCGCTGTTCTTCGTGATCGGCAACTTCATCGAGCCCAAGGTACTCGGGCGCTCGGTGCAACTGCAACCGCTGGCGGTGCTCTTGGCGTTGATGTTCTGGGGGGTGCTCTGGGGCCCGCTCGGTGTCTTGCTGGCAACGCCGATCACCGGCATCCTGGCCCTGCTTGCCTCCTACTCGCCGCTCACGCGGCCGATCGCGCGGCTGGTCGCGGATCGGCCTGGGTCGGGATCATCGCGGGCGACGGTCTAAGGTCAGCAGGCCGCCGCGTTAGGTGCCCTGCCGCAGCCCAAGCGGAC
>CAZTYV010000056.1:6984-13191 GCA_964617675.1 uncultured Halochromatium sp.
GGGGTTCAGACCAGGGCTCCCACCAGGTTGCGCGCCGAGTGCTCGACCACCTTCTGCACCATCGCGCCGACCAGCGCCTTGCCAAAGGTCTCGCCGAGCTTGTGCGCATGGGCGCTATCGCGGCGAACCGCGGCCATGCAGCCGAGGTCTTCGAGCGCCGAGAACAGCTCCGCACGGCTCAGTGCAGCAGGGTCGTACTGAACCACGATGCTCGAGGCGCGTTGATTGATCTGGACCGCGTTCACGCCCTCCATGGCCATCAGCTTGGCTTGAGCATTGGCAGCGCGCTCTCCGTAGCACCGAAACGCCTTCGAGCGAACGCGAATACGACCGGGGACATGGTGGATGTACTGGCTCATGGTGGCAGGTGCTCCAACGACAGGGATGACCTCAGAGAAGGTTGCAAGGAAAATTCGCAACAGGAACAGTTCGCATTGTATCCTCAAGATCTCAGCTGATGCAAATCATTCGCATCGCTTTTACACGAGGAAGACGAGCTCTACCTGGTGCTCGAGGGACGCGCCCGGCTGAGAGTTGAGGGTGAGGATCACCGCGTCGAGAAGGGCACCATGATGTACGTGCGCACGGCCTGCGATCACGCCTTCTTTGATATCGAAGAAGACCTGACCGTCCTGGCCTTCTTCGGTACCCCGGTCCGCCACATGCACAGCCGCTGAGCTTGACGGCGAGCCGCTGAGCGCGGGGTCGGCGTCACCGTCGTCCCCGAACACAGGTGTCCCTAAAGCCGAGTCTCTTGCTCGGTCTTGTTGCGAATAACAACCCTTCGCATTTGCGCTTCGATTCGTTAGAATAGACGAAACGGCGTGGTATTACGTTTGTTGTAAACGTATGATCATGGCTCAAGACCCCACGATCTGGGCCCCACCCGTCTCGACCAATCTCGATCTTTCTGATCCTTGGAATCGGAGCGCAACCATCGATGAAGATACGACGACTGAGCTGGGCGATTGCGATGGCCCTCGGCGCCGGCAGTGTGGGCCAAGCGGCCGCTCAAACCCTCGAGGAGCGGGTGCTGCGCCTGGAGCAAGAGAACCGTGAGCAGGCAGCGGCGATTGAGGAGCAGCACCGCACGATCGATCAACAGAAGCAACAGCTCGAAGGGGCTCCGACGCGCGTCGAGCGCTTGGAGGAAACGCTCGAGACCAAGCGCGAGGACGGCAGCGGCGTCGGCGGTTGGCTCGAGCGCATCACGATCGGTGGGCTGATCGAGGTCGAGGGCGTCTATGTCGACCCTTACGAGGGCTCAAGCGTCTCGGACCTGGTGCTCGCGACCTTTGAGCTTGGCATCGCGGCGCAGGTGAGCGACTGGGTGTTGGCCGAGGCGTCGGTGCTCTATGAGGAGGATGAGACCGATCTCGAGGTGGACCTGGCGATGATCACCATCGCCAACCCCGAGGTGACGCCGGTGTTCTTCCGGGCCGGTCAGTTCTACATGCCCTTCGGCGCCTACGAGACGAATCTGGTCTCTGATCCGCTGACACTCGAGATCGGCGAGACGCGCCAGACCGCGGCTCAGCTCGGTTTCGTCTATCAGGGCTTCAGCGGCAGTGCCTATGCGTTCAATGGCGACAACAAGGTCAATGGGGACGACAACATCAACAGCTGGGGCGCGAACCTCGCCTTCGCCCAGGAGCGTGAGGACCTCACCTGGTCGCTGGGCGCCGGCTACATCAATGATCTCGGGGACTCGGATACCTTGCAAGACAGCGTCGCCGACAACCGGGCGGCGCGCCAGCTCGAGATCGAGGAGCTGCGCCCGGAGGAGGCCGAGCCGTTCAGCCTAGACCCGACCGAGCGCATCGGCGGTTGGACGGCGAACCTGGCGCTGGTCTACCGGGACTTCAATCTGATCGGCGAGTATCTCTCCGCGACCGAGCGCTTCGACCCGGATAGTCTCAGCTTCAAGGATCAGGGGGCGCAGCCGGCGGCCTGGAACATCGAGCTCGGCTATAGCTTCGAGGTCTTCGGTAAGGAGTCGGTCGCCGCCGTCGCCTATCAGGGCACCAGCGAGGCGGTCAATCTTGAGCTGCCCGAGACGCGCTGGGCACTGGGCTGGTCGATCGGCCTCTTCGATGGCACCGCCCTCTCCTTCGAGTATGCCTACGACACCGACTACAGCACGGGCAACGGCGGTACCGGCAAGCATTCCAATGCCTTCGTGGCGCAGCTTGCGGTTGAATTTTGATTGATTATCGCGGCGATCGGGCTCAGCCGCACATTGCCAATAGCAGGGCCCGATCGGCGCCCCGCGGCGATCGCCGGGCCTGACTCGGGCGAGACCCGATGATGCGCGGAGCATCGGGGCGAGTCGCTCAGTCGGCCGGGCTCGCGTGCTCGAGTGCCGGCCTCGGTGCTCGCGCCAAATCAGGCGCCTGGGCATCGATCGAGACACCTCTGAGGGCATTGACCAGGATGCCAATGGTGGAGCCGTTGTGCAGCAGTGCACTGGCGACCGGCGAGAGCCAGCCGAGCACGGCGCCGGCGAGCACGCCGGTGTTGATACCGACCGCGGCGGTGAAGTTCTGCTGGATCAGGCGCATGGTCTTGGACGCGATCTCGCGGGCATCGGCGATGGCGTGCAGCCGATCGTCCATCAGCACCACGTCGGCCGTCGCGCGGGCGATGTCGGCGCCGCGCGGCATTGCGATGCCGATATCGGCGACCGCCAGCGCCGGCCCGTCGTTCACACCATCGCCAACGAAGCCCACCTTGCGTCCTGCCCGCTGTAGCCCCTCGATCACCCCGGCCTTTTCCTCGGGGGCCATCTCGGCGTGCACGGCGTCGAGCCCGAGCTCGGCCGCGAGGGCCTCGGCCTTCTCGCGCCGATCGCCCGTGATCATGATCAGCTGCTGGATACCCAGCACGCGCAGTCGCTCCAGCGCCGCCGGGGCCTCCTCGCGCAAGGTGTCGCGCAGCGCGATCAGCCCGACCGCGCCATCGGCATTACCGACGAACAGCAGGGTCTTACCCTCGGCCTGCAGCGCATCGATCCGCGGCTGATGGTCCTGGAAGTCGATCGCCATATGCTCTTCCAGATAGTGCCGGCTGCCGACCACGATGTGCCCACCGTCGACCTCGGCCTGCAGGCCGTGGGCGACCATGTAATCGACCTCGCCATGGGAGATATGCGCAAGATCGCGCTCGCGAGCGGCGTCAACCACGGCCTGGGCGACCGGATGGCTCGCGTGCTCCTCGACCGAGGCGACCATCGCCAAGAGCTCGGTCTCGGTGCAGGCGCAGCTGCCAGGCAGCACCACCACGTCGGTGACCAGCAGATCGCTGTGCGTCAGGGTGCCGGTCTTGTCGAAGACCAGGGTATCGATCTCGGCTAGGGCCTCGATCGCCTCGCCGCCCTTCATCAACACGCCATGCTCGGCCGCGCGTGACATCCCGGATTTGAAGGCGACCGGCGTGCCGAGCTTGAGCGCGCAGGAATAGTCGACCAGGAAGACCGATTGCAGCCGAGCCAGATCGCGCGTCAGCGCATAGACTGCCGCACCGGTGCCGAGCGTGAGATAGACGCGCTTGTCGGCCAGCTCATCGGCCAGCCGTTGAGTCGCGGCCTGCTCGGCGAGCGAGGCCTGGATGAAGCGCGAGACGCGTGCGGTGGTGGTCTCCTCGCCGACCCGCGTGGCCTCAAGTCGCAACCGCCCTTCCACCAGCACCGAGCCGGCGATGACTCGGGCTGGCGCCTCCTTGCGCACCGGCACATCCTCGCCGGTGACCCCGGCCTGATTGACCAACGCGAGGCCATCGATGACGAAGCCATCGACCGGGACGGTCTCGCCGACGCCGACGACCACCGTCTCGCCGGTACGCACCTCATCGCCCGAGACCTGCACCAGCTCGCCGTCGCGCTCGACCCACGCCATGGCCGGGTCGGGTCGCAGCAGACGGCGCAGCAGCCGATCCGACTGGCGCTGGGTGCGCCGCTCCAGGAACTCGCCGAGATCGAGCAGAAGACCGGTCAGGTTGGCGGTGTAGAGCTTGCCGTTGGCCGCGGCGAGACCGACGGCGATCGCATCCAGGACCTCAACCTTGATCCCCTCGTGGATCAGCGTATCGGCCCCTTTGGCGAGGGTCGAGCCGACATTGGCGAAGGTCAGCACCACCCGCATCGGCGGCGTCAGAAACGGCAGCGCCGCCAGCGTAAAGAGCGTCGTGATCATTGGCGCCACCTCGGCCTCGCGGACACCGTCTTCGCTGTAGCCGGGGATCGGCTCGGTCGAGAAGCGCTCAAGTCGTCTCAGTAGCGAGGCGCGTGCCTCGGACCCGCCCCGGTAGCGAATGATCAGCGTGCGCGCGGCGCGATTGGCACGCACCTCTTCGGTTGGCGACGCCGCATCGATCCAGTCCTCGAGCGCCGCGGCCTCGCAGCCGGGCTCACCGAGGGCCGGGATGCGCAGGCGGAGACGCCCCGGCACCTCATGGATGACGCGATAGTTGGTGAGTGGCACAGATCAGGCGTGCGATGCGCGAATGCGGATCAGGCGTCCTTGTGGGATTCGGAGGCTTGCAGCTCCGCCTCGGCGTCGTGGAAGCGCTCCTTGATCTCCTCGACGCCGCCCTGGATGCCGCCCCAGAGCTTGACGACGCCCTTGATCGCGGTGCGTTGCACGCTCTCGTTGGTCAGCAGATAGGCGGCGGCAGCGCCGATCAACAGTCCCTTCAGGAAGCGATCGTTGCCGAGGTTGAAGAACGAGGACGATGCCGGCGCCTGCGGCATGCGGCCCTGTGTGGGCATGGGTGCCGGCATGCTCATCGGTGCCGGCGGATAGGCCGGATGATAGGCCTGCGCCATGCCCTGAGCAGCGCCTGGCATCGATGGCTGGGCTTGGTGAGGCGCGTAGGGCTGGGACCCGTAGGGTTGGGAATTATGGTGCTGGGAACCGTGGGGTTTGGTGGGCACAGGGGCCGCCTGCGGGTAGAGGTAGTCGCTCATAGGTCTCGGTGCTCGACGGTGAAGGGGATCAGAAGAAGAGTCGCCTAGGGAATCCGGGGTGGTCTCAGGCCTAAGCGGACTCGGTTTCACGGCTCATAACTCACTGTCCCGCTCGAGGTAGCGCTGGATGCCGTACATGACCGCGGTCCCGCTCGCGAACAGCACGCCCAATCGCACCAGCCCCTGCTGGCGAACCGCGCTGGCCGCGGCACCGGCAACGGCACTTGCAGCGGCGGTTGCCAGTGCTGCGCGGCCGGTATCGGCCAACGCACCGGCGGCATCGATCTCATCGCGCTGCAGACGGCGGATGTTGGCGCCAGCGGCGGCCGAGCCTCCGATCACGGCGCCGAGCAACGCGAGCTGCGCGAGGGCGCCGCAGCTGTCGCTCGGTGTCGGTCGGCTGCCTTCGATGGGCCGCATCGCGGAACCGTCGCCGACGGGCACGGGCATCGGAACGGCAAGGTATGGATCAGCGCTCATGCGTCGTCCTCCGAGGCGGCCGATGCTCGCTTCTTGAGCTTCTCAGCACCGCTCTCAACGGCGCTCTTCGCCTTGGCGCCGGATTTGAATAGGGCATCCTGGACCTGATCGTTGGTCAGCAGCAGGACTGCCGCGGCACCCACAAGCGCGCCCTTCCAGAACTCGGTGTCGTCGAGACTGAGCATGCGCGTCAGGCTGCTCAGGCCGTTACCGCCCTGCGCAATCTCCTCAAACAGCTGCTGCATCCCGGCTTGAGGGCCGGGACCGGGGCCCTGACCAGCCCCGGCCTGTGCGCCAACCCCCGGTCCCGCTCCCGGCATCGCGCCAGGTGCATATCCGGCCATCGTGCCGACTTGGCCGGGCATCATGCCGGCGGCTTGCGGATGAGCGCCCGGATGCCCCCCCGGCTGACCCGATCCGCCGCCATGGGCGGCGGCCATCGCGACACCCATGGGTGCCCCTGGGTACCCTGGATACGGATATGCGGCATAGCCGCCGTAGGCAGCTGCCGCCTGCTGAGGGCTGTGCGGATTGCTTTCTTGGGGGCTGTAGTGGGGCGCATAAGCCGGCTGATGTTGGGCCGGGTACGGCGGCGGATACTGGGGCCCGTACTGAGGACCGTACTGGGGCGCATAGTGAGGCTGGTACTGAGCCGGGTTGTAGGCTGGCGGCTGTGTCGCGTAGCCCGGTGATCCATGCGCCATGGATACCGACTGCGGCTGCGCTCCGTCGTGTTGCTGCATCCCGTCCGTGGCGTTCGGACC
>CAZTYV010000056.1:13291-18927 GCA_964617675.1 uncultured Halochromatium sp.
CCCCCTGTCAGCGCTCGTGAGAGTGAATGCATATGATAACCGCTCCCATTAGAAACCAGCAATCCAGATGGTGCAAGGCTGCGCTCAGCGAGTTGCGGCGAACGAGCTCGAGTGGTCTGCGGTGACCGGAGCATGCAAGGCCAACTGCGCCTTGGTGTCCTCGCTCGGCAAGGCCCAGAGCATCAGCGCCAACATCAAGGCGACGACGATGATCCCCGGAGCGAAGCCGGCAGAGCTGCTCCGTTTGGTGTTTGATGGCCGCACCAGTCCCGGCGCCAGTGCGGTGGTTAGTCGCTTTGAACGCCGGAGCCAGGCGCGGTGGAGCGATGCTCGCGCGAGTGGTAGCGGCCCCTGTCTTGGATCGATCATGGCAAGTGTCCCCTCTAAAATTAGGGTTTTCAACCTTCAGGCACCGGGCCAGCCAACCCGGCGCCGGTGGGCCCAGGTGGTCCCGCGCGGACTCAGTTGGGCTCAGGCGGCCTGGCGCGCGCTCGCCATTCGCTCCCTCTCGAGGCTGAACGGACCCTGCAGCGGCTGATCTGCCGGGGCCACGAGTGCCGTGAGCGCTTGGGCAAAGGCACCGACACTGGAGCCCGGCACCAGTCCGCAGGGTTTGCCCATCCGCTGACACATGGTTTCACTCTCAACTCGTCAAGGCGTTCATCAAGGTGGTCCAGAGCCGTGCTTCGTTGCGACGCAAGCGTCGACGAGCACAAAGGCCAGACGCGTCGATCGGGTCGGCCCTGCTCGTCTCCAGCGCCGCCCTTTCCGCACCGGGATGCGCGGCGGAGGCGATGATGGCCATGGCCCGTCCCTGCGAGTCGTAGAGCCGAAGCGAGCGACGGTCCATCCCAGGCTCTTGCTGGCCGACAACCCAGGCGCTGTCGATCGCCCTTAGGTTGAGCTCGAGGCGCGCGTGATCGCCGCGTAACCTGAGTTGACCGTCGACATAGGCGTGGGCATAGAACTGCTGGATTGAGCGGCTGACCCAGCCGTTGCTGCCGGCGGTCAACGCCAGCGGATGCACCTGATCGACGAGCGTCTCAAGCGCGCAAGACACCAGCGACGGGTCGACCGCAATCGCTCGATCCATGATGCCCGCGCCCGCGTGTGTGTGTGGCGAGGGATGCCAGCTCGCATGACCGCTGAGCTCGGCCAGGTCGCGGAAACCGAGTTCCGACTGCTCCCTGAGCTGCCCGTCTGGCTTGCCGCGGGAGCGTTCGAGCGCGAGTACATCGCGCTGCAAACGGCCAACCGCATGTCGCTGGAGCGTGGCCATCGGCGCGGCCTCGGGTTCGGACGGCGCAAGCGTGAGCCGCTGGCCTCGTGCGCCCCAGCTCGTTAAGAGCAAACGCAGTGGCCACTGATGCGTGTCGGCCTCTCGCCGGATGCTGACCAGCGGTCGCGCGAACCGATCCTCGATCACCAGCCCCTGCTCCTCGTCCAGGGCATTCAGCGCGTGGCATTGCTCGAGGAGGATGCGGACCTGATGGTCGACTGCATCGCGATAGCCGACTGTGCCCTGTGCGCGCAGTCCGCCGAGTCGGTGACGAAGGCTAATGCGCACCCCGCTTTGCTCGGTTTCGACCCAAACCCGCCCAAGTAGCGCCAGATCCGCCAAGAGCTCTGGCCAGTGGCCGAGATAGCCTGGTTGGCCAGACCCCAAGGGGGGCTCAGAACCGCGCTCGTCCGACACTTGAGACAGGGCCCAGGGTGCCGACTTGGCGGGCGAGTCGAATGGCAGCCTCGTGGCAAGACCGGCGCTGTAATCGCTCAGATAGGGGCTCGACATCAGACACCTCCCTGCTGAAGGCTCACGGGCCGATGGCTCAGCGCAGGTTCGCCGATCGCGGCCAATCGGCGCCAATGGCAGGCACCGCGGCAATAGGCCACTCGCTCATCGAGGTTGGAGGCGAGTTGGGGATGCAGAGACAGGGCCAGGAAATGACGCACCACGGTCTCTGCCACGGTCGCTGCGCCCTGGTTGACGGCCTCGCGGATCAAGCCGGCAAGCCGCGCCTTGAGCTGCTCAGGTGGAAGATGGAGTGGTAGGAGGTCGAGGCAGAGCGACCGATCATCGTTGCCAGTGCGGATGGATTGCATGCCAGAGTCTCCGTCGCAGGCCCGCGAGCGCGGGGAAGTGGATCGATCCGGCTGGCCGTCACGTGCGACTTAGGGCTGGCTGGATATTTCTACATGAGAACGATTCGCAAATACGATAGCAGCTTTCACCGGCTCGTCAAGCCCGATGACGAATTCGGCGAAGGACGCGACTGCGAGTGATTTGCATTGATAATCCTCTGTGCTACTGTCGAGGTTTGCCGCAATGACACAGAGGCCAATCACGATGCCAAGCCATCCCCAACCGAGGCCGGTCACGGACAAGGTCGAGGTCATGGGCCATGCACGAGTGCCGCAACCTCCGAAGCCGTTGCCGCTGCCAACAAGCACTGAGCACCAATCGCCAAGGCTGCGCGCCTGGCTACGCACGCTCATCTTGGCAGCGCCGCCCTCGAGGCGCTGTCGACGGTGGAGCCTTCTAAGGACGCTGCGCGACGAGCTGACCCAGTGACGGCAAACGGGCTGGGGTCGCGCAACGCGGTCAGGACCAAGACCTGACACCGATCAAGGAATTGTATTGCGAGTCGTTCGCGTTTGCGTTAGTCTGACGTGAACCTGGTCGCCCTCCCCGGCTCCCTCGCAAGAAGACCCTCTCACGATGCACCAGCAACAAAGCGCCTCCTTCGCTCTAACCATGGCCGATGAAGGGCAGCGCGTGCGCGTGATCGCATTGCGCGCCGGGCGCAATCTCGACCGCCGGCTGACAGAGCTTGGCCTGAATATTGGCTCCGAGGTCCGCGTGGTGCAGCGCCATGGTGCTGGAATCGTGGTCTCGCGCGATGAGGTTCGCATCGCACTCGGCGGCGGTATGGCCACCAAGATCATCGTGGCCCCGGCCTAACCCTCCCACCTAACCCTCTCAATCGATCTGAGCTAAAGAGCGTAGTCGCATGAATCTAAGAGACATGGCGGTTGGCGACAGCGGCATCGTCGCCGGTTTCGCCGAGGGCGGGCGCGCCTACCGCAAGAAACTCCTCTCGATGGGACTGACCCCGGGGACCGAGTTCAGCATCACGCGGGTCGCGCCCATGGGTGATCCGGTCGAGATCAGGGTTCGTGGATTCCAGCTCAGCCTGCGTCGTGGCGAGGCCGAGACCGTCCAAGTGGAGATGCGCTGATGGCAACGCCTTATCGGATCGGCGTGGTTGGCAACCCCAACTGCGGCAAGACGACCCTCTTCAATGCCCTCACCGGTGCCAAACAACGGGTCGGCAATTGGCCCGGCGTGACGGTCGAGCGCAAGATCGGCCGTTACCGGCTCGACGACGCCACCTTCGAGCTCGTTGACCTGCCCGGCACCTATGCGCTCGATGTGACCGACGAGGATGTCTCGCTCGACGAGAAGATCGCTCGTGATTACGTCCACGCGGGCGAGGCTGACCTGATCCTCAACATCGTCGATGCCTCCAACCTCGAGCGTAACCTCTACCTGACCTCACAACTGCTCGAGATGCGCCGACCGATGCTGGTGGCGCTGAACATGATGGATGCGGCCGAGGCAGCCGGCATGCGCATCGACATCAAGCAGCTCGCCGAACAGCTCGGCTGCCCAGTGGTGCCGGTGGTGGCGGTCAAGCGCGAGGGCATCGGTGCCCTGAAGCAGGCGCTCGCTAGAGCCGTGGTCGAGCAGCCGCTCTCGGCTGCCGAGCTGCGCTATGAGCCGGCGCTGGAGCGGGCAATCGCGGACCTGCTGCCGAAGATCGATGAGGCCGCGCGCGCGGCTGGCGCAGACCCGCGCTGGCTCGCCTCGCGATTGCTCGAGGGCGACGACCTGGCGACGGCGATCGCCGCCGACAGCCTCGGCGAGGATGAGCTCAACAGCCTGCGCGACAGCCTGCCGGACGACGTCGATATCCTACTCGCCGATGGGCGCTATGGATTCGCGCACCGCGTCTGCGGCGCGGCGGTCAAGCGCAAGGCGCAGGCCTCGCGCAGCCTGTCGGATCGTATCGATCGCGTCATGCTCAATCGGGCGCTCGGGATCCCGATCTTCCTCGCCGTGATGTATCTGATGTTCATGTTCACCATCAACATCGGCGGCGCCTTTATCGACTTCTTCGACGGACTCGCCGGCACCCTCTTCGTCGACGGTGTCGGCGAGGGCCTCGCGCACATGGGTGCGCCCGAGTGGCTGACCGTGGTGGTCGCCAATGGCATCGGTGGCGGCATTCAAGTCGTCGCGACCTTCATCCCGGTGATCGCGGCCCTCTATCTGTTCCTGTCGGTGCTCGAAGACAGCGGCTATATGGCGCGCGCCGCGTTTGTGATGGATCGGGGCATGCGCGCCGTGGGGCTGCCCGGAAAATCCTTCGTGCCGCTGATCGTCGGCTTCGGCTGCAACGTCCCGGCGATCATGGCCACGCGCACCCTCGAGCAGCACCGCGACCGCATCATGACGATCGTGATGGCGCCGTTCATGTCCTGTGGCGCCCGCTTGCCGGTCTATGCGCTGTTTGCGGCCGCGTTCTTCCCGATCGGCGGCCAAAACGTGGTCTTCGGGCTCTACCTGATCGGCATCGCGATCGCGGTCCTGACCGGCCTGATCATGAAAAATACGCTGCTGCAGGGGCCCACGACCCCGTTTGTGATGGAGCTCCCGCCCTACCACCGTCCAACGCTCAAGGGCGTGGTCTCGCGCACCTGGGAGCGTACCAACAGCTTCATCTTCCGCGCGGGCAAGATCATCGTGCCCATGGTGCTGGTGCTGAATTTCCTCAATGCGCTCGGTACCGACGGCACCTTCGGTAATGAGGACAGTGATCGCTCGGTCCTCAGCGAGATCGGCCGCGGGATCGCGCCCGCGTTCTCGCCCATGGGTCTCGATGCGGAGAACTGGCCGGCAACCGTCGGTATCTTCACCGGCGTACTGGCCAAGGAGGCTGTCGTCGGCACTCTGGACTCGATGTACAGCGCGATGGCAGAGACGGACGCCGCGGCGGCCGGCGAAGTCGCGGCGCCCGACGAGCCGTTCGATCTATGGACCGGGATCACTGCTGCCCTGGCAACGATCCCGGCGAACCTCAGCGATGCCCTCGGCACTTGGGGTGACCCACTCGGGATCGCGGTCGGTGATCTCAGCGACACCGCCGCTGCTGCCGAGGCTCAGGAGGTCTCCGGCGGTGTCTTCGGCGCCATGGCATCGCGCTTCGATGGGGCCGCCGGCGCCTTCGCCTATCTGCTGTTCATCCTGTTGTACTTCCCCTGCACCGCAGCGCTGGCCGCGGTCTATCGCGAGACCAACATGGGCTGGACCCTGTTCGTGGCGGGCTGGACCACCGGCATCGCGTACATCACCGCCACGGTCTTCTATCAGGCGGCGATCTTTGCCCGCAACCCAACGCTCTCGTCGATCTGGATCGGGTCGATGCTGGCACTCTTCATGGCCGTGATCCTCACACTGCGCTGGTGGGGGATGCGTGAGAAGCGCCGGCTCTTCCGCGCCGTTGCCGAGGCCGCCTGAGCGCTCGCTTGGTCACCGCACCCGGAGTCTGCCCACGATGATCCTCTCTGAACTT
>CAZTYV010000057.1:0-1586 GCA_964617675.1 uncultured Halochromatium sp.
GCAGCGCGGCATTGTTGCCGCCGAGAGTCTGTTTGAGCTGATCGACAGTGAGCTTGAGACCGATACCGGAACCCGGTCGCTGACCCGTGCCGAGGGGCGGGTCGAGTATCGCAACGTCACCCATGTCTATGACCTGGAGAAGGGGCCGGTGCTCGAGAACCTGAACCTGGTGATCGAGCCGGGACGCAGTGTGGCGCTCGTTGGCCGCTCCGGCAGCGGTAAGTCGACCATCGCCAGCCTGCTGCCGCGTTTCTATGATCCGACCGAGGGGCAGGTCCTGATCGATGGCATCGACACAAGGGAGCTGACGCTCGCGAGCCTGCGGTCGCAGATCTCGCTCGTGACCCAGGACGTGGTGCTGTTCAACGACACCCTGGCCAACAACATCGCCTACGGTCAGCAGGGCGGTGCCACTCGCGCCGAGATCGAGCGCGTGGCCGAGGCCGCACACGCAATAGATTTCATCCGGGCGCTGCCGCAGGGGCTGGAGACCCTGGTCGGCGACCGTGGCATCTTGCTCTCCGGCGGTCAGCGCCAGCGGGTCGCGATCGCGCGCGCGATGCTCAAGGATGCGCCGATCCTGGTGCTCGACGAGGCCACCTCGGCGCTCGATACCGAGGCCGAGCGCCATATCCAGGCCGCCCTGGCGGCGCTGATGAGGCATCGCACCACGCTGGTGATCGCGCATCGGCTGTCCACGATCGAGCATGTCGATGAGATCCTGGTGCTGGATGCCGGGCGGATCGTCGAGCGCGGGACCCATGCCGAGCTGATCGCCAAGGGCGGCTACTATGCGCGCCTGCATCGGCTGCAGTTCGCCGAGACCGGGATGAAGCCCGGCTAGGGTTTGGACGGCGGTGCTGCGCTTGCTGCGACCTCGCCCCTTGGGCCAGACGACGCCGGTCCCTGAGGCGCCCAATCCGGGGGTAGGGCGGCGCATCGAGCGCGGGCTCAAGCCGAGCTTGGAACGGCTTGCAGCGCGGACCTGGTATCAGGGCCATTGGCTCGGCATCGTCTTGGCGCCGCTCGGCTGGCTCTATTGTGCGGCCGCTCGGCTGCGGCGATGGGCCTTCCAGAATGGCTGGCTTCGCTCGTCGAGCGCACCGGTGCCGGTGATCGTGGTCGGTAATCTGACCGTGGGTGGGACGGGTAAGACCCCGCTGGTGCTCTGGCTGGTCGCGCATCTGCAGGCGCGAGGTTGCCGGCCGGGGATCGCGCTGCGGGGCTACGGTGCGGCAGCAAGCGCGCTGGCGCATGGGGCGCATGCGGGTCGCGCAGGGCACCCGGAGCGGACAGAGACCGTGCAGCCAGATGCCGATCCGCGTCGGGTGGGCGACGAGGCCCTGATGCTCGCCCAACGCGCGGGCTGCCCGGTCATGGTCGGGCGCGATCGGCTGGCGGTGGCAACGGCCTTGGCGACCGAGTGCGGCTGCGATCTCGTGGTCAGCGATGATGGACTCCAGCACTATCGGCTGCAGCGCCAGCTCGAGATCCTGGTCGTGGACGCCGAGCGGCGCTTCGGCAACGGGCGGTGCTTGCCGGCCGGACCGCTGCGCGAGCCGGTCGCACGACAGCGAGCGGTGGAT
>CAZTYV010000057.1:1618-18475 GCA_964617675.1 uncultured Halochromatium sp.
GCGATGCGGTCAGCCTGCGCGATCCGCAGCGCCGCCGTCCGTTGCGGGCGTTCGCTGATGAGCCCCTGTGGGCGGTTGCAGGGATTGGCCATCCGCAGCGATTTTTCTCCATGTTGCGCAGCCTTGGCCTCAGGGTCTCGGGTCAACCCTATCCGGATCATCATGCCTTCACTGCCGCTGATGTTGAGCATTGGCCCCCCGGGCCGGTTCTGATGACCGAGAAGGATGCGGTCAAATGCCGAGCCCTGGCTGGACCCACGCATTGGTTCGTGCCGGTCACGGCGGTGCCGGATGCGCGCTTCGTGCGCGCGCTGGATGAACGGCTCGATCGATTGCTCGATCCTCGACGGCAATCGGCGTCGGTACGAGTCGATGGCGATGAAGACAGGAACTGAGGCGATGACCGAGCAGACCCCCGAGCAGACCCCCGAGCAGACCCCCGAGCAGCCGTTTCGAGTCGTGATCCCCGCGCGCTTCGGTGCGACCCGTTTGCCGGGCAAGCCGTTGATCGAGATCGGCGGCCAACCGCTGATTGCCTGGGTCTGGGAGCGCGCCCGCGCGAGCAGCGCGGCGGAGGTCTTAGTCGCGACCGACGACCCACGTATTGCTGATGTCTGCCGTGGCTTCGGAGCCGAGGTGGCGATGACCGCCGCGGAGCACCGCAGCGGCTCGGAGCGCATTGCCGAGGTGGTCGAGCAGCGCGGTTGGCGGCCCGACGAGATCCTCGTGAACCTTCAGGGTGATGAGCCAGGGATCGAGCCGACCCTGATCGATCAGGTGGCCCTCGGGTTGGTTAGGCACCCGGATGCGGGCATGTCGACCCTGGCCTGTCCCATTGAGGATGTGCCCACGCTCTTCGACCCGAACGTGGTCAAGGTCGTGATCGACCGTGGTGGCTACGCGCTCTACTTCACTCGGGCACCGGTGCCCTGGCACCGTGAGGGGTTTCGGTCCGCTCCCGGCGGGTTGCCCTCGAGCCTGCCCGCCGACTTGCCACAAGCGACGCCGTTTCTGCGCCACATCGGCCTCTACGGATACCGCGCGGGCTTTTTGGCCCGTTATCTGCGCTGGCCGCCCTCACCCATCGAGGAGGCCGAATCGCTTGAGCAGTTGCGGGTGCTCTGGCACGGCGGGCGTATTCATGTCTCGCTCGCGGCGAGCCGTCCTGGCCCCGGCGTTGATACCCCGCACGACCTTCAGCGGGTGGAGGCGTGGCTTGCGGCGCGGGCTTCGCGGCCCAGTCCAGGTTGAGGCGGGGCGCCGTTCGGCTTGCGCATCGCCGCGCTGGCCGAGCCGAGGCCGTCGAGCAGGTGCATCAGCTCGTCCGAGAGCTCACCCTGGCTGCCTTGGATCGGGACCTCGATGTGCTCATTGCTCCGGAACACCGCCTGGCCGAACTGGTCGGTTTGGATAGGTGGGAGTGCATCGAAGACCTCGAGCACGAGCTGGCCTTGATCTAGATCGTTCTCGGGCAGCACCTCGACAATCCGGCAACTGCGCCCGAAGTACTGGCAGTCGCGGCCAATCAGGGTGCGAAAACGCTGTGTGTCAATCTGTGTACTCATGTGCGGTCTCGCGCTTCAATACTGAGTATTGAAAAGTTGCCAGGATCGGCGCCCGAGCGCAACAAAAAAATGCCCCGCGTAGAGCGGGGCAATTCACCACTGAGGAGGTCAGAGGACGGAAGTGGCAGAGAGGGAGTTTCCGCCTCGCCTAGAGTAAAGCAGAAAGGGTGCCAACTTTTTTGCCGCGCCGCCGCGAGCTCGATGAGATCAGTGTTCGGGCGAGAAATCCAGCGAAAGTGACGAGAAACCCATGCTATTTTATGGAATCTCCCGCGCCAAAACTGAAACCGATTGGACCGGAATCGGTGGCGTTTGCACCAAGGTGGTGCGGGCTGACGCCGGTCGAACGCCGCATCCGTCAGCTGATCGGTCTCAGCTGTCGCCCTTAGGCCTCCTGCTGATCCTATTGAGCGGATTGATCCTGTTGGTTGGAGCGCTCACACCGGCCCTTGCTCAGCCACCAGAGAGCGGTGTGAGGGCGCTCTCGGGGGCCGAGAAGCGTCGGGAGGCGCGCGGTTGGATCGAGCTCGAGCAGGATCAGCGCGCCTATCGGAGCAAGGTCGAGCCGCTCGATCTCCAACAACAGCGCGAGCTTGAGGTGATCGAGCGCTCGCAAGCCCTTGATCTGCGCGCCCTACAACAGCGTGATGTCCGAGAGCTCGAGCGCGTTGAGCGCCAACAGCGCCTGACACCGTCGAGCAACCTCGATCGCGGGCGAATCCAGACCCGCGATGCGGCGGCCGACATCCGTCGACGCGCCGAGCGGCATCGCTCCAATATCCGCCTTCAGCAAGAGGGGTTACCATTTGGCCGATAAGTCATGTGAGGAGCGAACATTGAGCAATCAGCCAGTCATCCACGTCCTGTTTGTCTGCATGGGAAATATCTGCAGGTCGCCAACGGCACAAGGCGTCTTCAGCAAGCTCGTGATCGAGGAGGGCCTAGGGCACCAGATCGAGATCGATTCAGCTGGCACCCATGCCTACCATGTCGGCGAGCTGCCCGATCCGCGGGCGCGGGCGACGGCGCAACGGCGCGGGATCGATCTCTCCCGCCAACGCGCACGCCGGGCAATCGCTGAGGATTTCGAGCGCTTCGACTACGTGCTGGCCATGGACGAGGACAACCACCGGGCGCTGCTCTCGATCTGCCCCCCGGACCGCCAGGGCCGCCTCCGCCTGTTCATGGACTATGCACCGCAGCTCGATATCCGAGAGGTCCCTGACCCTTATTATGGCGGGGCCAACGGCTTCGAGGCGGTGTTCGACATGGTCGAAGAGGCGTCTCGGGGTCTGCTCGAGGCGATTCGCCGCGAGCATCTGAGCACGAGCCGACCGGCCTAGGCCTAGGGCGGGGCCGGGGCTTGCGCGGGGAGGTCCAGCAGGCTGTCGTAGTCGAGCGGCTCGATGGGGCGTGCGAGCTCGTGCTCGAGGTCGGCCGCGAGCTTGAGCTGCAGGTCGAGCGGGTGGATGCCGATGCGGATCGGCCGACCTGAGCGTTGGGCGAGGACTCGGTTCCAGCGGTTCCAGAGCCGCAGGATCGGCGCGCGGAGCGCGTTGTCGGCCTCGTAGCCGAGCAGTGGTAAGGGCTGTACGCCCCCCGCAGCGGGCGCGATGATGCCATCGAAGCGCTCATAGAGTTGAAACGGACCGTCGGCCGCGAGGCGTGTCGATGAGATCCGGCCCATGGCCCAGGCGGGCGGCACATAGAGCGAGGGTGGCTCGAGGCCCTGCTCACCGAACCATTCATAGCAGCGCTGGATGAGTGCGATGATCCCGTCCTCGTCGAGCGCGAGGTGCTCGGCCACGCGGCGCGACAGGAAGAGACCGTGCAGGCGGTGATAGAGCCCGCCGAACCGTTCCGCCCGGTGGCGCCAGCCATGACCGGCAAGTCGGTAGCCATGGTGTTCTAGGGCGCGCAGCCGCTGGATGTCGCTTCGGCTCCAGTCGCGCCCCGGTACGACCAGGAGGGTCACCGGCGCCAATCGATGCCGCTCGAGCCGGCTCAGCGTCTGCTCGACCGCCGGCATGGTCTCCGGCATCAGGTCGTGCACCGAGATCAGCGCCTTCAGCGGCCCTGTCGGTGCAGCGGTCGGCGCAGGCCGCGGCTGCTCAGTGCTGCTCATGCTGCTCCAGGCCTTGTGGGTTCGGGTCACGCAGCACGGCGAGCCAGTGGCGCAGATTCTGATCATTGATCTCGCGGGCGGCCTCACGGCCGAGCACCGCCTTGCGCTCGAGGCTGTCCCGGTCAAGCGCGATCAGCTGTTCGAGCGCCTCGGCAAGGGTCTCGTCGGGCCTGATCTGGAACAGCGCGCGATTGAGCTGATCCCAGCTCAGGATGCCGCACTGCGACGAGACGACGACAAGCCGGGCCCGCGCCATGGCCTCCAAGGCGATGGTGCCGAAGGATTCGATGGTCGAGGGCAGCACGAGGATATCGGTGGCGTCGATCAGTGGTCGGATCTGTTGGCGCCGCACCCAGCCGATGTACTCGAGATTAGGGAGGCGCGCGGCCTGTTCCTGCACCCATTCGCGCAGAGGGCCATCGCCGGCGATGCGGAACTGCAGCTGTGGCAGCTGCTCGGCGGCCTCGACGACGGCGCCCAGGTTCTTCTCGGGGGCAAGTCTGCCCGCGAATAGGACCTGCTCGAGCTCGGGCCGCAGGGGTCGCGTGGGGCCATCGAGGAAGTCCTTGGGGATCGATGTGCCCATGAGGCCGACGTGGGTCGCGCCGATGGAGCGGGCGACCTCCAGCATCTCATCCGAGTTCGCGAGCACGAGATGGCTGGCCTTAAACAGGGCACGATGGCATCGGTTGAGGTATCCCTGAGCCATGACGCCGAATAATCGCCAGTGCTGGTTGAGTGCGGCGAGTCGCTCAAAGTGCGTGTGGAAGCCGACGACCAACCGTGTTCGATGGCGGCGCGCAAAGAGCAGCCCGAGCATGCCAAACGGGCCTGGCGTCGGGATGATGATGGCATTGGGCTCAAGCCGCCGGAGACGGTGACGAATCAGCCCCGGTCGCGGGATCAGGAAGCGCTGCGTGGGGTCGCCCGGCATCGGCATGGCCAGGCCACCGTGCCAGCGTCCGGATCGGTAGCGCGGGGAGATCAGCTCGACCTGCGCGCCGGCGGCCTTAAGATGCTCGGCGAGGTCCCGGTAATAGGTGCCGACGCCATTTCGCTCCGGCGCCGCATCCGAGATGATGGCCACCCGCAGATCGGACGCGTCGGCCCGGCTGGCTGCTTGCCCGGCCGGGCCGACGACCTCCGGATTAGCCGCTGGCGATGCGCTCAACATGGGGCCGCTCGACCCTCAAGGGCGTCAGCGAGGACCGGGTGCCGGTAGGCGGCGGCGAAGCGCTCCGCGAGTGCCGCGGGCGTGAGGTCGAACTGATCGAGGCTGTAGCGATGCCGACTCTTGTAGCCCTTGGCCTGCCTCGACTCGCGGGCGAGGACCTCGGCGAACGCGGGCGAGAGTGCAAGTCCGAAGCGCTCGTAGATCTGGGTTAGGGTCTGGCCGAGTCCCTCGCGCAGCGCCTTCATGCCGAGCGCCGCGTGGCGCTCTTCGGGGAGCTGCTCGCGCAGGCGGTCGAGGTTTTCATAGTAGAAGGCCAGCTGCGCGGTGAGGCGCTGACGCACGGGCTTGCTGTCGGCGGGGACGCCGAAGAAGGCGAGCCCCGAGCCGATTGAGCTCAGTTGCGACGGCACGGTCTCGAGCGGATCGCGCAGGCTGACGATGAACTTTGCGTCCGGGAAACGGCGGGCAAGACCCTGTGCCCAAGAGGCAAAGGCCGCGTTCTTCGAGAGCAGCCGCTTGTCGCGCCCGTGCACATAGAGGTGGCGCTTGAGACAGGCCTCATAGAAATCCAGCAGACGCTCGCGCTCGACCGGGCTGAGGTCGGCATCGAAGCGACCAACGCGCCAGAGGTGCTCAAAGCCGGGGAAGGGCAGCGCCAAGATGAAGCAAGAGAGCACCGGCATGAGCGCGAAGTAGTCCTCTTCAGGGGTCGTCAACCCCATCGGATGGACATCATCGAGACCGGAGAAGACGCGGCGCTCGATCAGGCGCAGCAGCCTCGCCAGCGGCGCGCCGATGGCCCGATCGGCGCGCGCGAGCCCGAGGAAGAACAGACGTTGCGTGACCGATGGCGCGAACAGGCACTCCCAGGTCTGGAAGGTGGTGAACTGCTGATCCTGTGCCAGCACCTGGTGCAGGCGGGTGGTGCCGCTGCGCGGAACCCCGAGGACGAACAGGGGTGCCTTGACCTCGACTCGCCGCCAGCCACGAAAGAACAGATCATCGAGTAGGAAGCCGAGCCAGTGCAAGGCCTGCCCGAGCGCGAATACCGGCAGGAAGCCGAGCATGATCAGCACCCGCCGCGGTCGCAGCCGGGCCTGGCCATCGGGTGATCGCGTGAGGCTGGCCAGCGCGAGGCGCGCGAAACGCCTCAGCGAGAGGATGAACAACTCAAGCATCATGCCGGTCGGTCGCGGGTTGCGATGCCCCTGAGGGCGCTGTGGCCTGGCCGTGAGGCTTGGCCTCGGTTGCAGCCGAGCCCTTGTCTGAGGGGTGCTTCGCCTCCGCTGCGCCGCTGTTCGGCTTGTCCTCGGCTGCACCCGCGGGCAGTGACGGTGGCTGATTGTCCGGCCTGTTGGCTGACTCGACGGCCGGCTGTGGGGTTGCGGGCGCGTCTGGCTTCGCCGTTGACGATGCGCTGCTTGGGGCCGGCTCCCCGGTGTCGGGGCCCGAGGCGCGAGGCGGCGTGATGGGCGCCGCACCATGCGCGTCGGACGGCGTTAAGCCCGGCGGCTTGGGCTTAGTCTCTGATTGGGTCGCGGATTGGGTCTCAGATTGGGCTCCGGATTGGGCTCCGGATTGAGGCTGGGGCGGGGAGGTGTTTCGGCCCGCGCCCGAGCCTGAATCGGAGCCCTCGACTGTGCCGGCATCTGATCGAGCGTCTGATCGAGCATCTGAGCCAGCGCCTGAGCGACCCTCTGAGCGAGTGTCTGGGCTAGTGTTTTGGCCAATGTCTGAGCGAGTCTCTGGGCGAGTATCTGGGCCAGCCTTCGCATCAGCGCCTGATTCAGTCCGTGAGCCTGTCTTTGGGCCCGCCTGCGAGCCCCTGTCCGGGCCAGCGTCACCGGCCTCCCGGCCGGATGCGCGAGACTCACTGGACTCGGCGGTCCGTAGCGCCTTGCTCGGGGGAGCGGCGCTCGGGGTTGAGTCGCTCGCTGGTCGGTTGCTGCCGTCCTGCTGTTGCTCGGCCTGACGAGCCTCAGGCTCCGATGACGATGCCGACATCGCGTTCGTGCTCTCGTCGTTCGTGCCGCTGCCGGCCGCCGCGTCGCTGCGGCGACGCCCGCGGCCACCGCGCCGGCGTCGTCCCGAGCGCGTCCGACCGGGCTTGCTCTCGCTTGAATCCTCGCCTCCGTTGGCGGTCTCGGCGCTCGATGCCGCCCCATTGGCAGTGGCATCGCCAACGACACCCGCCTCGCTGGCCGGCGGGCTCGCCTTCTCGCTCGAGGGACCCGCCGTGGCCTTCGGTGTCGGATCAGACGCTGGGGCCCCAGAAGACGCTGGCGCCGTCCCCGCGCGGTCGGTCGTCGTCTCGCTCGACGTCGTCGCGACGAGCGCTCTCGAGGCCGATTCGGATGGCGCCCGCTGCGCTTCGGCCGTGCTTGAATCCGGGGTCTCGGATGGCCGATCGGAGCCCTGCTGGGCGCGTCGTCCGCGCCCGCCACGCGAGCCCCTGCGGGAGCTGCTGCGTCGCGATTGACCCTCGCTTGCGGTGCTGTCGCCGGCCGCGGCCCGTTGGGGCCGATCTTTACTGGATGGCGCCTCGCGCTCTTCGCTGGGTTGGCGCTCATCCGCCGCTGGTTTCGCCGGCCGCGCCGGCCGTTCGCGCCGATCAGCGCGAGACTCGCGGGTCTCGAGCGCGTTGCGTCGACCTCCGTTGCGGTTTGCGCCCGCCGGCGAGCCGCCGCGTGAGCGGCCGTTGACCGTGTGCCGAGCGCCGTCGCTGACGTCGGACTGCGCGGGATTTGCGCTCGGGTCCGTGGGAATCGCGAACAAGGTGGTCCAGATCCGCTTCAACACGCTCTCGGTGCGGCGGCCCTGCTCGGTCGCGCTCTCTGTCGGCTGATCGGCCTCGTCGGGCTCCTGTGCCGGCTCTGGACGTTGGGGAGCCGGCATCGATGGTGCGATGGCCTTCACCGCTGGCTCCTCCGGGCGCGGGAGGCTGTTTGGACGCGCGAATGCCGGCTCATCAAGCTGCGGTCGGGAGGCGAGATCGTAGCTAAGCTCATTCTCGCTCAGGCGTTCGGCATCCTGGGCGCGGATGCGCTCGATCTCGAAGTCGGGGGTGTCCATATGCCGGTTCGGGATCAGCACCACGTCGACCTTCTGGCGCTCCTCGATCTGCACGATCATCCGCCGTTTCTCGTTCAGCAAGAAGGTCGCGACCTCGACCGGCAGCTGGGCGATGATGCGCGAGGTGCGATCCTTCATCGCCTCTTCCTCGACGATGCGCAGCACCGAGAGCGCGAGCGACTCGACGCCGCGAATGGTGCCCTGGCCCTTGCAGCGCGGGCAGACCAGCTGACTGGACTCGCCGAGCGACGGGCGCAGGCGCTGGCGCGACATCTCCAGCAGCCCGAAGCGCGAGATGCGGGCCACCTGCACCCGGGCGCGGTCGTGCTTGAGGGCGTCGCGCAGTCGGTTCTCGACCTCGCGCTGGTTCTTCGCCGGGGTCATGTCGATGAAGTCGATCACGAACAGCCCGCCGAGGTCGCGCAGGCGCAACTGACGGGCGATCTCGTCGGCGGCCTCGAGATTGGTGTTGAGCGCCGTCTCCTCGATGTCGGCGCCCTTGGTGGCACGCGCCGAGTTGATGTCGACCGAGGTCAGCGCCTCGCCCTGGTCGATCACCAGCGAGCCGCCGGAAGGCAGACGCACCTCGCGTTGGAACACCGATTCGATCTGACTCTCGATCTGGTAGCGCGTGAATAGCGGCACCTCGTCCTGGTAGAGACGAAGCTTCTTCAGGTTTTGCGGCATGACCTGCCGCATGAAGGTCTCGGCCTTCTGGTAGACCTTCGGATGGTCGACGACGATCTCGCCGATATCGGCGCGCAGATGATCGCGCATGGAGCGGATGATGACGTCGCTCTCCTGATAGATCAGGAAGGGCGCCTTGCGCTCCTCGCCCGACGACTTGATCGCGTCCCAGAGCTGGAGCAGGTAGTTCAGATCCCACTGCAGCTCTTCGGCGTTCTTGCCCACGCCCGCGGTGCGCACGATCAGGCCCATGTCCTCGGGCAGCTCGAGCTGGCTGAGCGCCTCGCGCAGCTCGGAGCGGTCGTTACCCTCGATCCGGCGCGAGACGCCGCCGGCGCGGGGGTTGTTCGGCATCAGCACCAGGTAGCGCCCGGCGAGCGAGATGAAGGTGGTGAGCGCGGCGCCCTTGTTGCCGCGCTCCTCCTTGTCGATCTGGACCATCACCTGCTGACCTTCCTTGATCAGCTCCTTGATGTTGGCCCGGGTGCCGGGCTTCGGGGCGTCTTGGCGGAAGTAGCTTCGCGCCACCTCCTTCAGCGGCAGGAAGCCGTGTCGCTCCGACCCGTAGTCGACGAAGGCCGCCTCCAGGCTGGGCTCAACGCGTGTGATGGTGCCCTTATAGATGTTGGCCTTCTTCTGCTCGCGACCAGGGCTCTCGATATCCAGATTGTAGAGTTGTTGGCCGTCGACGATGGCCACCCGCAACTCCTCAGGCTGAGTTGCGTTGATCAGCATTCTTTTCATCGTGTGTCGATTCTCTCGCCTTCGCGCGAGGCGCGGACCGCGACCGACGGATCGGGCGCGGTTGCGCGCGCAGGCGGCTGCCATTGCCGCCGCGCTCAGGGTGTCTGCAGGCGGCTCGCTCGCGCGCGGGTTCGCGCTGAGCGAGCGATGCATGGTTGCGCCCGCGGCCTGCCATGAGCACGCGCTCTTGTTTGACTTTATGGCGCCCGGCGCCAGGCGGCCGGGACCCTGTCGAGCCACCGGTTCGTCACCGATGCTCGCGAAAAACCTGTAGGGAGGGGAAAATCTTAGAAGCCACTCGCTGCGCATGGTCCGATGCTGGTGGCGGACGGATGCCAACGGTTGTCACAAGGGCTGGACGATGCGCCATACTGTTGGCCTGGCGTTTATCCTTCAGCACGGCTTTGGCGATGGCTCATTGCTGGCCGAGCTGCTCGTCGCGCGGGGTATCGGCTTCGAGCATCCCACCGACAACAAGGCTTTTGTGCCGCTCCTCCCCGTCGCAGTCGGTACGAGCCCGCACCATTGCAGACAGCACAAGTCCCGAATGCTAGCAAGCTTTCCCGGTACCGGCAATTGACCCCGAAATCTTCGTCGACAGCGGCCTCGCGCAGGGGGCCTCAACGCAAGCGCTCCAAGCCTGGACTCAAGGATGCCCGTAAGGGCGTCGCCGAGACCGGCGAGCCTGGAAGGGGGCCAACAAGGGCCGCGGCCGCTCCGACGTCGCAGGAGCGATCACCGGGGGTCGAATGGGTCCTGGTGTCGGAGGACGTCGCCGGTCAACGCATCGATAATTTTCTCTTGGCACGCCTCAAGGGGGTGCCGCGCAGCCTGGTCTATCGGCTGCTGCGGCGCGGCGAGGTGCGTGTGAACAAGGGTCGCGCGCGCCCGACGCAGCGGCTCGCGGCGGGCGACCAGGTCCGTTTGCCGCCGGTGCGCCGACCTCAGCTCGATGGGCCGGTGGCCCCATCGGCGCAGCTTCGCCAGCGACTCGAGTCGGCGCTGCTCTACGAGGATGAGCGCGTGCTCGTGATCGACAAGCCCGCCGGGCTTGCCGTGCACGGCGGCAGCGGCATCAGCCAGGGCGTGATCGAGACCCTGCGCGCGATGCGTCCCGGTGTTGAGCTCGAGCTGGTGCATCGGCTCGACCGTGACACCTCGGGCTGCCTGCTGATCAGCAAACGCCGCAGCGCGCTGCGGCAATTGCATGCCCAGCTGCGCGATGGCAAAGTGGATAAACGCTACCTTGCCTTACTGTGTGGGCGGCTGCCGCAACCCGAGATCGAGGTCAATGCGCCATTGAGGACCGATCGGACGCGTGGCGGCGAGCGCGTGGTGCAGGTCGATGCGAGCACGGGAAAGCCGTCACGGACCTGGTTCCGCATCCGCCAGATGCTCGGAGCGCTGACCTTGGTCGAGGCGCAGCTGGATACCGGGCGTACCCATCAGATCCGCGTCCATGCAGCGCATCTTGGCGCCGCGGTGGCCGGCGATCCCAAATACGGCGATCCCACCGACAATGAGCGCCTGCGCTCCCTCGGCTTGAAGCGGCTGTTCCTGCATGCGGCGAGCCTGAGCTTCCGGCCGCGCGAGGATGGCCCGCTGCTGGAGATCAGCGCGCCGCTGCCGGAGGCGCTGCAGGCCCTATTGAGACGACTCGAGGAGCAGCCTTGGACCCCAATCTGACCGCATCGCCCCGGCTTCAGGACGTTGAGCTCCTGGTGTTCGACTGGGATGGAACCCTGATGGACTCGGAGGGGCGGATCGTTGCCAGTATGCAGGCGGCCTTCGCTGACCTCGGTCGTGAGCCGCCGCCATCGGCTGCCGTGCGCTCGGTGATCGGCCTCGGGCTGGAGGAGGCGATGCTGCGGCTGCCCGGTGTGGCCGCCGATGAGCCGCTCGATGAGATCATCGCCCGCTACCGCTATCATTACCTGGTCGCAGACAAGACGCCCACGCCCCTGTTCGAGGGCGCCCAGGCCCTGATCGAGACCCTGCACGCGCGCGGGCGCCTGCTCGCGGTGGCGACGGGCAAGAGCCGGCGTGGCCTCGATCAGGCGCTCGATCAGACCGGCCTACGCGCGTACTTTCACGCCACGCGCTGTGCCGAGGAGACGGCCTCGAAGCCGCATCCCGGGATGCTGCATGAGCTGATGGACGAGCTTGGCATGCGACCCTCGGAGACCTTGATGATCGGTGACACCGACTACGATCTCCAGATGGCCAAGAACGCTGGCGTGAGGGCGCTGGCCGTCGGCTACGGCACCCAGCCGAGAGAGCACCTGCTGAAGCAAGCGCCCGTCGCCTGCGCGCCATCGCTCGCCGTGCTCGCGCGTTGGCTGCTCTCGTGAGCGCCCAGCGCCCGCTCGACTCGACCCACCTGCTCGATCTGCTCGATCACCTCCGGAGCCTTGCATGAAGTTACCCGCCTGGATAAGCCGCTGGAGACGCGGTGACCTTGCCGACCGCGCAAGGATGCCAGCCACCGATGACCCGGAATGGGAGCGCGCCCTGATCAACCGACTCGCCGCCGAGTTCCTGCGCGATCAGCGCCGTTCGCGTCGCTGGGGTCTCATCCTAAAGTTCGGCGTGCTCGCCTACCTGGTCCTGCTCTCGGTCACACTGATCATGGATGGCATCGGGGATTCGATGGGCGCGGCGAGTGAGCACACCGCGGTCGTCGATGTGGATGGTCTGATCGCGGCCAAGGCTAGCGCGAGCGCCGACCGCATCGTGACGGGCCTGCGCAAGGCCTTCGAGGCGGATAAGGCCAAGGCGGTGATCCTGCGGATCAACAGCCCGGGCGGCAGCCCGGTGCAGTCGGGCTACGTCTACGACGAGATCCGCCGGCTGCGCGAGAAGTATCCGGATAAACCGATCTACGCGGTCGCCGCTGACGTCTGCGCCTCGGGCGCCTATTACATGGCCAGCGCCGCCGACCAGATCTACGTCGATCGCGCGACCCTGATCGGCTCGATCGGCGTGCGCCTCGATAGCTTCGGCTTCCAGCGCGCGCTTGAGGAGCTCGGCATCCAGCGGCGGCTGCTCACCGCGGGCGAGCACAAGGGCATCCTCGACCCCTTCTCGACCTTCGACGAGTGGGACCGGGAGTTCATCCAGGGTCTGCTCGACAACCTGCACGCGCAGTTCATCACCGCGGTGAAGGAGGGGCGGGGCGATCGCCTGACCGGCGGTGATGAGCTCTTCAGCGGGCTGTTCTGGACCGGCCAAGAGAGCGTGGCGCTCGGCCTCAGCGATGGCCTCGGCAGCGCCTCCTACGTCGCGCGCGAGATCGTCGGCAAAGAGACCCTGGTCGACTACAGCCAGCAGCGCGATCTCTTTGAGCGCCTGGCCGAGCGCGTCGGCACCGCCTTTGCCAGCACGCTCGCTGGACTGGTCAACCTGGGCACGCCCGGCCTTCGATAAGCGCGGCTGCGGCTGCGGCCGGTGCGCCGGCGAGCGCCCCGACCATGGCGCTCGTCGGCGGTCAGGCCCGCGGCTAAGTGGTTGCTGATCGGTCGGGCGCTGAGGACTCATTCCGCGTCATTCGGGCTCGTCTGCTGCGAACTCCAGCGCCTTGACCTGCGCCAGCACCCAGTTGAAGCCGATCCGCTCCTGCTCGAGGCGGACGCGATCGCCCAGCCGATCCCGGCGCAGGTCGTCGTAGAGGGCCTGCTCAGGCTCGCTGAGGTGCTCGAGGTCGTTCCGGTGGCGTTGCGTGCTCGGCTCTTTGCCCCACTGCGTCCGATGCGCGAGCAGGGTGGCGCGGTCCATCAGCAGCGACCGGGTGTGCGGCAGCAGCGCGCGACAGCGATCGAGGATCGCGAAGCCATGGCTGTCGATATCGCCCCAATAGTGAACTGGGGGGCGCTGAAGCCAGGGTATCTCGGCCAAGCGCTCGAGGCCGTAGCCGAGCCCGAAGATCACGATCGCACCCCGGCTCTCTGGGAAAGCGAGGCCATTGATGCGGTTCTCGGTGATGAAGACCCGCTCGATCGGTAGGGCGAGCGCCGCGAACTGCTCGGGCGGCAGCGAGAGATCCGTTAGCCCTCGAATCGCGAGCGCCGGGTCCAGGATGCGGAAGCGGATCAGCGCTGGCTCCTCGCGCAGGCCGTAGCGCTGGTTGAACTGGCGCGCGCCGGTGGCTTGCCTGTCGATCGCTGAGGGTGGCAGCACGGCATCGAGCAGCTCGCTGATCAGGCTGCGGCGGGTCTCGATGAACTTGGTATCGATCCTGGGGATGTCGATCTGCCGGAGGTAGCAGCCGGGGCGGGGATGGGCCCGGAACTCAGCCAGCACGCTGAGGATCTTCGGCCACTCGTCGGCGCGCTCGAGAAGGGTCAGCGGGCGTCGGATGATCCAATCCCGCAGCGCGGGAAAGGATGTCAGCGTCTGATCGCAGAGCTGGTCGAAGCGTTCTGCGTCGCGCTGGCGTCCCAGCAGCCTCAAGGCATCCTGCTCACTCGGGATGCTGACGGCGCGTGGTAGGCTGTTACGCCCGTGCACGCGGTGTTGGATGCTTTGCCATTGGATCGCGTAGCCAAAGCTGCGCTGCTCAATGCTGCCCGCGCGCAGCGCTTGAACCCAGGTGCGCACCGCGTCGAAATGCTCGCTCAGCTCGCGCGAGCTTGGGCGCTTCAGCCGCAGGCCCAGCGGGAATAGCGGCTCCCCGGCGAGGCGCGCGGCCAGGATCTCGCCGCGCTCCCAGCGTCGGCACAGCTGTGCTCGGAGCTCGGCGGCCGTGGTCCAATCCATCGGTCAGTTGGCCATCATGCGCCGGGCCTCCTTCTCGGCGCGATACTCTTCGATCGTGAGGTTGCGCAGCATCGACTGGCGCCCGTCGGGGCTGTGCACGAAGCCGACGCTGGCGACATAGGGCTCGATGATATGGATCTTCTGCAGCGGTGTGATCACCAGCAGCTGCAGGTTGAGGCGCTGAAACAGTTCCAGCCCATATTGCGCAGATTCGTCCGAGCCGCGCCCGAAGGCCTCGTCGATGACCACGAAGCGAAAGCTGCGCGAGCGGCGCTCACCCCATTCGAGCCCAAACTGATAGGCGAGGCTGGCGGCGAGCACGGTGTAGGCAAGCTTCTCCTTCTGTCCGCCGGACTTGCCGCCGGAGTCGGAATAGTGCTCGTGCTCACTGTCGTCCTCACGCCAGCGCTCGGAGGCCGAGAAGCTGAACCAGTTGCGCACATCGGTGACGCGGCGCGTCCAGCGGCGGTCGGCCTCGGTGGTGCCCTCGCGGCCGCGGAAGCGTTCGACGATCTGTTTGACCTGTAAGAACTTGCCCTCGGTGTAGCGATCATCGCCAGCGCTGGTGGTCACGTCCTCGGTGCAGGCGCGCAGTTCCTGCTGGAAGTCACGCACATCGGCATCGGTGCTGGCCTCGTTCAAGAGCCGAATATAGCGCCCCGGGTTGTAGTCGATCGCCTGCAGCGAGCGGTTGATGGTCTCGATGCGCTCGCGGATGCTCTCGCGCTCGCGGTGCAGCTGGGCTTGGAAGCCGGCGATCTCGCGGATGGTGTTCTCGTTGAGCAGCTGCTTGAAGCGGCCTTCAAAGCGCGGCAGGTCGTCGGCCTGGAGCTGGTGCAGCATCTCCCGGAACTCGCCGGCCGAGGCGATGCTGACATCGACCTCCTGGGTCTCGAGCGGATAGGCCAGGCAGTAGCCCTTCATCGCCTCGATGATCCGTTGGCTCAGGCGCTCCAGCCGCTTCGCCTCGGTGTCGAGCCGCGTCTGCAGCCAGTCGCGCAGCTCGCGCTGATGCTTGTCGCAGGACTCAACGGTTAGCTGTTGCGGGCCCAGGGCCTCGTCGCGCAGCGCTTCTAGCCGTGGAAACCAGTCCGCGCGCATCTCGGCCGGGATCGTCTCGAGCAGTGCCTCGGACTCGGCCAGCAGCCCCTCGGACTGCTCGCGCAGGCCTTCCAGCTTGGCACGCTCCGCCTTGAGCTGATCTAGGCGGGCCTCGGTCTGGCCCAGTGCGGCCTCAAGCTGCTTGAGCTGCTGCTCCAGGATGCGCAGCTGATCCGACGCCTCCTCGAGTGCTTGGCGCTCACGCTCGAGTGCTTCGATCTCGAGGCTGAGCGGTCGCCAGTCGAGCTCGCGAAAGTCGCTGAATACCTCCAGCCGGCCGAGCTGCTCGAGGCGCTGTTGTAGCGCTTGAAGCTCGCGCTGTTGGCTGCTGATCTCGGCGGCAATGGTTTGGATGCGCTGCTCGAGATCGACGCTGCGCTTCTCCAGTGCGGCGATCTTGGCCGCATTGGACCAGCCCAGCACGTAGCGCGAGCGGTCATCGATACGATGCCGGTCGTCCTTCTCGTGGCGCTCGCCGCCGGTCTTGATCTGGCCTTGGCGGGTGATGGCTTGGGTCTCGCGCCGGAAGTGCTCCAGGCTGCGGCAGCAGGCATGCCCGGCGCGGCGGGCCAGCTCAGCCTCGAGCCAGGGGTAGACGTCGGAATCCGGCTTGATTGCGAGCTTGTGGAAGAGCGCATCCGGGTGCAGCCCGCCCTGGTTCGCCGGGGCACGGTCGCGGACCCGGTAATAGACCAAGCGGCCGTTGAGATGGGTCCGATCCACCCAGTCGGCGACCGCCGCATAGCGCGCGTCCGGCACCAGCAGCGAGAGGCCGAAGTTGTGCAGCAGGCGCTCGGCCCCGCCCTCCCAGTCGGCGGCATCCTCGCGCACCTGGATCAGCTCGCCGGCGAAGGGCAAGTCGGTCTCGTCCAAGCCCAGCTCATCGCAGAGGCGGTCACGCACGACCAGGACGCGCGCCGGAATATTGGAGCGACGGCGCCGCAACGAATCCAGCTCGTCGCCGATCTCGCGATGATCCTGGCGCAGTCCATGCAGGGCGACCTCCTGCTCGGTGCGTGCATTCTGGACCGCCTCTTGACGCTCGCGGGCCCGCTCGCGGGCATCGGCCAGGCTGCGCTGATTGTCCTGGAACCGGTCGGCGTCGACGGCGGCTGTAAACCCGAGCGCCTGGGCCAACTGCGCGTACTGTTCGGCCCGTCGCTGGCGCTCGTCGCGCTCGCTCACCTTGCGGCTGATCTCGGCCTTGATGCGCTCGATGCGATCACCGCCCTGGTCGCGGATGGCCTGTTTCAGCTCGTCGCGTCGACCCTGCTGGGCGCCGCGCTCGTCGTCGAGCCGGCGGATGCGCTCCGCGAGCCGCGACCGTTTTTCGTCGATGCCGACGATGCGCGCTTTCAGCAGTGTTGCCTTGAGCTCGGCGAACCAGGGGGCGAGCGCGGTACGGCAGGCGGTCAGCTCCTCGCAGCGCGCGCGAATCTCGGCATGGCGGTCGGCGTCCGCGACGAGCGGCTCCAGTGCGGCGATCTGCGCCTTGGCCTTGAGCACGGCCTCGTGCGCACGGTTGAGATCGTCGAAGTGATCGATCAGCCCGTCGATCCGTTTCTCGACGGGATAAGGCTCGAGCATGTGGGCCCGCACGAAGTCGGTGAGGTTGCCGACCGACTTCATCGACA
>CAZTYV010000058.1:0-18408 GCA_964617675.1 uncultured Halochromatium sp.
TCTTGCCATCCTTGGACTCTGGCTTGCCGGAGACCCCGAGCATGCGGGGCTGAGACGGGCCATAGATGTCGGCATCGAGGATGCCGACCTTGGCGCCCTCGGCGGCGAGCGCCAGGGCGAGGTTGACCGCGGTGGTCGATTTGCCGACGCCGCCCTTACCCGAGGCGACGGCGATGATGTTCTTGACGCTATCGATCGGCTTCAGCGACTTCTGCACCGAGTGCGCCTTGACCTGCCAGTCGACATCGACCTGCGCCATGCTGACGCCATCGACAGCCTCGACCTGCGCCTTGAGCGCATCGGCGACGGCCTGCTTGACCCCGTTAGCGGGGAAGCCGAGCAGCACCTTCACCTTGACTTGATCGCCCTCGACCTCGATGCCTTTGATGCAGTTGGCCGAGACCAGATCGCGGCCGAGATGGGGCTCGGTGTAGCCTTTGAGTGCAGCTTCGACAGTCTCTTTGGTCACATCGGTCATGAGGGGCTCCGTTGTCTATGGCGGCCGCGGTGGTCCGCGGGCTGGCATCATCTGCTGGCATAATCTGGGGCGACGAGCGCCAGTTGCGACGATCGTGATCGACGCACCAGCTCCCACGCTGGCCTCCGAACTGGTATCAGCAACTGCTAATTCAAGCCCGCAGCCCCCGAGTTCCTCATGAGTCAACCCCGCGACATCTTGGTCACCAGCGCCCTGCCCTACGCCAACGGCCCGATCCACATCGGCCACCTGGTGGAGTACATCCAGACCGACATCTGGTCGCGCTTCCAGAAGATGCGCGGGCACAACTGCTGGTACGTCTGCGCCGACGACGCCCACGGCACGCCGATCATGCTCAAGGCGCGCCAGGAAGGCCTGACCCCCGAGGCCCTGATCGCCCGTGTCGCCGAGGAGCACCGCGCCGACTTCGACGGCTTTCGGATCGGCTTTGATAACTACCACTCCACCCATTCGGACGAGAACCGCCACTTCGCGACGCTGATCTACGAGCGCAATCGCGACGCCGGCCATATCGCCAAGCGCACCATCGAGCAGGCCTACGATCCGGTCGAGCAGATCTTCCTACCGGACCGCTTCATCAAGGGCGAGTGTCCCAAGTGCGGCGCCGCCGACCAGTATGGCGACAACTGCGAGGCCTGCGGCGCGAGCTACTCGCCGGCGGAGCTGAAGCACCCGCGCTCGGCCATCTCGGGCGCCGTGCCGGAGCAGCGGACCTCCGAGCATTACTTCTTTCGCTTGGCCGATTTCGAGCCCATGCTCAAGGCCTGGACCCGCAGTGGCAGCCTTCAGGGACAGGTCGCGAACAAACTCGATGAATGGTTCGACGCCGGTCTGCAGGAGTGGGATATCTCACGCGATGCGCCCTATTTTGGCTTTGAGATCCCAGATCACCCCGGCAAGTTCTTCTATGTCTGGCTCGATGCGCCGATCGGCTACATGGCCAGCTTTCAGAACCTCTGCGACAGCCCCAAGGGCCGTGCGGCCGGGCTCGACTTCGACCACTACTGGGCGCCGAATAGCCCGGCTGAGGTGTATCACTTCATCGGCAAGGACATCATCTATTTCCATGCGCTGTTCTGGCCGGCGATGCTGCATGGCGCGGGCTTTCGCACCCCGAGCGCGGTCTTCGCGCACGGCTTCCTGACCGTCGATGGACAGAAGATGTCGAAATCGCGCGGAACCTTTATCAAGGCGCGCACCTATCTGGATCACCTCAACCCAGAGTATCTGCGCTACTACTTCGCCGCCAAGCTCGGCGCCGGGGTCGACGATATCGACCTCAGCCTGGATGACTTCCAGGCGCGGGTGAACTCGGACCTAGTCGGCAAGGTGGTGAACATCGCCAGCCGCACCGCTGGGTTCATCAGCAAGCGTTTCGACGGCCGGCTCGCGGCCGCGCTGCCAGACCCGGCACTCTTCGAAACCTTTGTCGCCTCCAGTCCGATCATCGCCGAGGCCTTTAATGCGCGCGAGTACAGCCGCGCGGTGCGCGAGATCATGACCTTGGCCGATCGAGCCAACCAATATATCGACGAGCAGGCGCCCTGGGTCGTCGCCAAGCAGGAGGGGCGCGAGGCCGAGCTGCAGGGTATCTGCACCCAAGGGCTGAACCTCTTTCGGCTCTTGATCGGCTGGCTGAAGCCGATCTTGCCGGGCACCGCTGAGGCCGCCGAGCAATTCCTCCAGATCGACCCCGTGCGCTGGGATCAGCTTGCGCAGCCCCTACTCGACCATGAGATCGCCCCGTTCAAACCGCTGATGACGCGGATCGAGGCCACGCAGATCGCGGCCATGCTTGAGGCCTCGAAGGACGACCTGAGCGCGGCGGCACGCTGAGACCCCGGGGAAGACCCCAGCGGCCGAAGCACAGCGAGCGAGCCAAGCTCGGGGCTTGTCAACGGCCCACCTCCGCACAATCTTCTGAGCATCTGGACAGATGGTTGTCAAGTCTGCCCGCTTGCCCTCAAGGCCTGAACAAGGCCTCACTTGAGCAAGCCTAAACCTGAACGCACTCGACCATGTTTGATCTCAACATCTACGCCATCGGACTCGCCCTGGTGCTGTCGATCGCCGTCACCGCCTGGCTGGTCAGCATTCCGAAGCAGGACGTCAGCTTCGTTGATAGCCTCTGGTCGCTGTTCTTCCTGGTGCTGACTCTCGCCTACATCACCTGGGCACCCTCACTCGAGGCACGCTCCTACATCCTGCTGTTCGTGGTCACGGTCTGGGCCACACGACTGTCGGTCTTCATCACCCTGCGCAATCGCGGCCAGCCCGAGGATCGGCGCTATCAGGCGATTCGGGCCGAGAACGAGCCGGGCTTTTGGCTCAAGAGCCTCTACATCGTCTTCGGGCTGCAAGCCGTCCTGGCCTGGATCATCTCGCTGCCCCTGCTCGGCGGGGTTCTCGGCAGTGCGCCCCTGGGCTGGCTCGACTACGCGGCGGTCTTGCTGTGGCTGGTTGGCTTCGGCTTCGAGGCCATTGGCGACCAGCAGCTCGCCAGCTTCAAGGCCAACCCCGCAAACAAGGGTCAGGTGCTCGATCGCGGGCTCTGGCGTTACACCCGACATCCAAACTACTTCGGCGAGGCCTGTATTTGGTGGGCCTTCTACCTGTTCGCGCTCTCGGCCGGGGCCTGGTGGAGCATCGTCGGCCCGATCCTGATGACCGTCTTGCTGCTGCGCGTCTCCGGCGTCACCTTGTTGGAGAAAGACATCAGCGAGCGTCGCCCCGCATACCGCGAGTACATCCGCCGCACCAACGCCTTCTTTCCCGGCCCGCCACGCGCAGCCGATGCCGCCGGACCAACCTCTGGAGATTCCCAATGATGATCCGCGCCCGCACCGCCCTCGCTGGCGGCATCCTGAGCCTTGCTGGCCTCACGGCCAATGCCGCGGTCGATCAGACCTATCGCTTCGAGGTGCTGCTTGACGACAAGCCGATCGGCGAGCACCGCTTCGACATCGATATCGCGGGCGAGCAGAAACGCGTCTCGAGCGAGGCGGCATTCCAGGTGGACTTTCTGATCTTTACCGCCTATCGCTACAAGCACCAAAGCAACGAGGTCTTCCGCGACGGTTGCTTGCAACGGCTGAGCTCCACCACCGATGACAACGGCACCCGTTACGAGATCGACGGCTCCATGCTCGGTGACCGCTTCCGCGTCGACCGCGGCGAAGAGGTCGAGCAGGTCGAGGGCTGCGTCAAGACCTTCGCCTACTGGGACCCGAGCATCCTCGAGCAGCCTCGGCTGTTGAACCCGCAGACCGGCGAGCTGGAGCCGGTCCAGGTCCGACGCGCGGGGACCGAGCAGGTCGAGGCCCAGGGCGGTCAGGTCTCGGCAACCCGCTATGAGCTCGTGACCGATGAGCTCTCGATCGACCTCTGGTACAACGACGCCCTGGGCTGGGTGCGCCTTGCGAGCGATACCGGCAAGGGTGCCACCCTGATCTACCGGAGACTCTGATGCGGCCGTTTCTACTCGCGCTGAAGTATGTGACCCTGGTGGGCCTGCTGAGCCTGGCCAGTGCCTGTGTCGAGACTGGAGGAGCACCGATGAAGACCGTCGATCACGTCGATCTCGAGCGTTTCATGGGCGACTGGTACGTGGTCGCCAACATCCCGACCTTCGTCGAGAAGGGGGCGCACAACGCGGTCGAGTCCTACGCGCTCAATCCCGATGGCACCATCGCCACCACCTTCACCTTCAATAAGGACGCCTTCGACGGCCCGCAGAAGGTCCATCATCCGAAGGGCTTCGTCCTGGATACGACGACCAACGCGCTCTGGGGCATGCAGTTCATCTGGCCGATCAAGGCCGATTTTCGCATCATCTATCTCGACGACGACTACCAGACCACCGTCATCGGGCGCGCCAAGCGCGATTACGTCTGGGTGATGTCGAGAACACCCGCGTTCAGCGATGCTGAATTCGAGGAGATGAAGGCGTTCATCGAGAGCGTCGGCTACGATCCGAGCGAGCTGCAGCGCGTGCCCCAACAGGGCGCCTGATCGACCCGGAGATCGCAGAGAAAAGCCGCGCCACGTTGGCCACCCGTTGGCGTCGGGTGGGGCCCGGACGGGCCGAGATTCGGTCGGTACGCTGCGAACGAGAGTTGCTACAATCGCGACCCTGATGGGCCATCCGTCTCGGTGTCCCGTCTTGGCATCCCGTTTTGGTAACCCGTTCCCGCAGCCAGCCCCCGGACCCCGACCCGTTTGACTGCCCCCCGCGCATTGTTGGATGACCAGAAGCCGCTCGCCTCGCGCTGGCTGCGGCTCTCAGTCGGCCTTGGCCTCGGCAACGGGGTGCTGCTGATCCTGCAGGCCTGGCTGCTCGCTCAGGTCATCAACGCCGTGGTCTTCGATGCGGCGGCGCTGGCCGAGGTGGCCGGCTGGCTCTGGCCGCTGCTCGGCCTGTTTGCGCTGCGCGCGGCCATCGCCTGGGCCTCCGAGCAGAGCGCCTTCCGTGCCGCGGCCGAGGTGAAGGTCAGCCTGCGCGATCGGCTCTATCGGCACATCCAGGCCGCGGGCCCGGCGTGGATGGCGGGACAGCGCAGCGGCGCCATCGCCGAGGATCTGAACCGCGGCATCGAGGCCGTCGAGGCCTATTACGCGCGCTATCTGCCGGCGATGTCGCTGACCGCGTTGATCCCGCTGGCGATCTTGATTGTGGTGCTACCGCTGGACTGGCTCTCGGCGCTGATCATGCTGGTCACCGCGCCCTTAATCCCGATCTTCATGATCCTGATCGGCAGCGGTGTCGAGCGCCTGAATCAGCAACTCTGGAAGGAGCTAGCCCGGATGGGCGCGCATTTTCTGGATGTGATCCAGGGCATGACCACCCTGAAGCTGTTCAATGCCAGCCGCCGCGAGGCCGAGGTCATCGCGCGCATCTCGGATGACTATCGCGCCAGCACCATGCGCGTGCTGCGCGTGGCCTTTCTGACCTCGGCGGTGCTCGAGCTGTTCTCGACCCTGGGCATTGCGATCATCGCCGTGTTCATTGGCTTCCGGCTCTATCAGCTCGACCTGCCGATCCCGGACCTGATCGCCCCGCCCGAGATCAGCTTCGTCACCGGCTTCTTCATCCTGCTGTTGGCACCCGAGTTCTACGCGCCGCTGCGCAATCTCGGCACCCACTACCATGGCCGGATGGAGGCGATCGCCGCCGCCGAGCGTCTGGTCGCGGTGATGGACACCGAGCTACCACCGACACCGGCACGATTCTCAAGCCTGGACCCCGACAGCCCGCTGCGCATCCGCTTCGAGGAGGTCTCGTTCAGCTACGAGCCCGGCCGAGCGGCCCTCGCGGGGGCCGATTTCGAGATCAAGCCCGGCGAGCGGGTCGCGCTGGTCGGGCCGAGTGGTGCTGGCAAGACCACGGTCGCGAGCCTGCTGCTCGGCTTCATCCGCCCGGACGCTGGGCGCATCCTCATCGACGATCACGACCTGCTGACCCTGGAGATCGACGACTGGCGCCGTCGCCTGGCCTGGCTGCCGCAACAGCCGCGGCTATTCCAAGGGACCATCGCCGACAATATCCGGCTCGGCCTGCCCGATGCCACCGAGGCCGCGGTGCGCCAAGCGGCCGAGCGTGCGCAGGCGGCGGAGTTCATCGAACGGCTGCCGCACGGCTACCAGACGCTGGTCGGCGAGCGTGGGGCCGGCCTATCCGGCGGTCAGATCCAACGCGTGGCGCTCGCGCGCGCCTTCTTGCGTGACGCGCGCCTGGTGATCCTGGATGAGGCCACGGCCAGCCTCGACCCCGCCAGCGAGGCGCTGGTGCAGCGCGCGGTGGATGAGCTCGCCGAGGACCGCTCGCTGCTGGTGATCGCGCACCGCTTGAGCACCGTGCGCAGCGCCGATCGCATCCTGGTCATCGACGGTGGACGCATCATCGAATCCGGCAGCCATGCCGAGCTGATCGCGCACGACGGCCACTATCACCGCATGGTGCGATTGCTGGAGCCGGAGGCCGCGCATGCCTGAGCTGATTCGGCTCTGGCGCCTGTTCCGCCCCTATCGCGGTTGGATGCTCGGCGGCTTCTTGGTCGCACTGGTGACCCTGCTGGCCAACGTGACGCTGATGGCGATCTCGGGCTGGTTCATCACCGCGATGGCGGTGGCCGGCGCCGCCGGGGTGGCGATGAACTACTTCGCGCCGGCGGCGATCATCCGCGCCAGCGCCATCGGGCGCACCGCCGGGCGCTACTTCGAGCGGCTGATCACACACGAGGCCACGCTGCGCCAGCTCGCGGGGCTGCGGGTCTGGTTCTACCGCCATCTCGAGCCCCTGGCGCCGGCACGGCTGATGGAATACCACAGCGCCGATCTCCTGACCCGGATTCGCGCCGACGTCGACGCCCTCGACAACCTCTACGTGCGGGTGCTGGTCCCCGTACTGGTGGCGATCACGGCGGGGCTCGGCTTCTTTCTCTTCACGGCGCTGTTCGACCTCGGGCTCGCGCTGCTGCTGTTGACGACGCTGCTGATCGCTGGTGTCGTGCTGCCCTGGCTCGGACATCGGCTCGGCAAACGCCCGGGTCGGCGCATCGTCGAGATCCAGGCCGAGCTGCGCCAGGTTGGGATCGATGGCACCCAGGGGCTCTCCGAGCTGCTGGTCTACGGCGCCGCCGACAGCCAGGCACGGCGCTTGGACGGACTGAGCCGGGCGCTGGTCGCCGAGCAGGCGCGCATGAGTCAGCTCACCGGCATCGCGCAGGCCGCCACTGGGCTCACCGCCAACCTGACGCTCTGGGGCATGCTCTGGCTCGGCATCCCGCTGGTGCACGATGGCAGCCTGGCGCCGCCGCAGCTGGCGATGCTGGCGCTGTTCTCGCTGGCCAGCTTCGAGGCCGTCGCGCCCTTGCCGATGGCCTTCCAACAGCTCGAGTCGACGCTGACCGCCGCGCGGCGACTGTTCGCGATCGTCGACACCCAGCCGGCGGTGCCAGAGCCCGCTGGCCCGGCGCCGCAACCACCAGATAACGGCTTGGTGATTCAGGGGCTGCGCTTTCGCTACCCGAGCCCGGTCGCAGGCGCCCGCTACAGCGCGGACTCGCCGCCAAGCACGGACTCAGGGCGCCTGACGCTCGACGGCATCGACCTCGAGCTGCCGCCGGGTCGGCGTGTCGCCATCGTCGGCGCCACCGGCTCCGGCAAGACCACGATCTTCAACCTATTACTGCGATTCTGGGCGCCAGAGTCGGGCAGTATTCGGCTCGGCGGCGTGCCGCTGGAGCAGTTTCCGGGCGAGGCGCTACGCCGGCGCGTCGCGCTGGTCTCGCAGCACACGCACCTGTTCGATGCGAGCATCCGCGAGAACCTGCTGATTGCCGCCCCGGACGCCCCGCAAGGGCTGCTCGAGCAGGCCTGTGAGACGGCGCAGATCCATGACTTCATCGCCGCGCTGCCGGAGGGCTACGACACCTGGGTCGGCGAGACCGGGGTGCGGCTCTCGGGCGGACAGGCCCGACGCATCGCCATCGCCCGCGCGCTGCTGCGCGATGCACCGATCCTGCTTTTGGATGAGCCCACCGAGGGGCTCGATGCGGTGACCGAGCGCGCGCTGATGGATGC
This sequence comes from uncultured Halochromatium sp., assembly GCA_964617675.1. GTDB lineage: Bacteria > Pseudomonadota > Gammaproteobacteria > Chromatiales > Chromatiaceae > Lamprobacter. The sequence goes on from CAZTYV010000058.1 coordinate 8,081, forward strand.
CGTGCAACGGCTGATGGCCGGACGTTCAGTCCTCATGATCACGCACCGCCCGGTGGCGCTGGCGCAGATGGACGAGATCCTGGTGCTGGATCAGGGCCGCGTGGTCGAGCGCGGCACCCACGCCGAACTGATCAAGGCGCCGCTCTACCCACGCCTGCTCGGCCTGGATCTCGAGGCCTGATCGCCGAGCCCGACACCGGCCCTCAGGCACTCAGACCGGCAGCCATCCGCTGCCGCGAGACTGGGGTGCGATGAGGAGACGGCGCGCCAGGTCCTGACACACCGCGGCCATCGCCGCGCGTACCAGGTCGTCGTGGTTGTTCTTGGCGCTGACATGGGCGATCAGCAGCTGGCGCAGCGCGCGATGCTCGAGGCGATCGAGCAGCGCCGCGGCCTGCTGGTTGCTCAGATGGCCAAAGGCACCGCCGACACGCGCCTGAACGCTCGGCGGATAGGGACCCGAGCGCAGCATCTCGGGGTCATGATTGGCCTCAAGCATCAGGGCGTCGCAGTCACTCAGGCACTCATGGATGCGCGGCGTGATGGTGCCGGCATCGGTCAGCACGCCGAGCCGGGCGCCATCACCGTCAATCACGAATTGGCAAGGCTCGCGAGCGTCGTGCGGGATCGGATAGGGCGCGATGCGCAGGTCGCCGATCCGCAACGCCGCACCATGCCCGAGAAACAGGCGGACATCGACCTCGGCGGTGATACCGGCTGCACGCCAGGTGCCCGGCGTGGACCAGACCGGAACCTGATAACGACTCGCGAAGGCGGCCACACCGGCGACGTGGTCGCCGTGCTCATGGGTCAGCAGCACCGCTGCGATCGAGGCGGGCTCAACATCGAGCGCCGCGAGCCGGTGCTTGAGGACCTTGAGCGAGAGCCCGCAGTCGACCAAGACCCGGGTCGAGCCCGCCTCGACCAGGGTCGCGTTGCCGCGACTGCCGCTGCCGAGCGCGGCAAACCGCATTCAGCCGAGCTGTTCCTGCAGCAGCCTCAGGATCTGCTCAGCAGTGGCCGAGGTATCGCGCGTGCCGGCCTCGTCGTGCACCGAGACGCGACTCTCCTCACCATCCCCTTCGACGCGGATCTGGTAGGTCTTGGCGCGGTCAGGGCCATCACCGCCGCTCCAGAAGGCCATCCGCGAGAGCAGACCTTTCTTCTTCTCGGTCTTGGTCGGGTCGTCATAGCGAACGAAGAAGACACCCGCGTTGCGATCCCGATCCTCGACGGCGAAGCCACTGCGATCCAGCGCCAGCCCGATTTGGCGCCAAGCCTGGCGGAACTCCTCGGGGATCAGCAGCGCACTGCCGCCGCCGGAGCTGACGAGGCGCGCCTGGCTGCCCGAACCCTGTGCCGGAGCACCGGCGGCGCTCGCACTGCCGCCACCCTGCGCCAGCATCCGCTGCGCGTTGCTGTCGGAGACACCGAGGAACAGCATCAGACGCCGCAGCATCTCCGCCTCTTTGCCGGGATCGCTCGGGGCCGGCTCCCAGACGGTGGTCGAGCCCTCACCGACGGTATTGCGCACCAGGCGCTCTTCCATCGCGCGGTGGGTGAGATGGATCTCGGAGACGCCCGAGCGCGGGCCGGCATCGATCCGCACCCGGTACTGATCGCGGGTCGAGGTCGCATAGAGCCCACCGGCGACCTTGCGCATCATGTTGGTCACGAAGTCCTTGCGGATCTCGGCGCGATTCTCGAGCCAGTCGGTGGTCATCATGCCGACGGCCGGGTCTTGCTCCTCAAGCAGGATGCCCTGCTGTCGCCAGAAGGCGATGACCTTGGGCCAGACCGCCTGTGGCGAGGTATCGACCTCGAGCCAGCGCTGGGTGCCGGAGCGCTCCAGGGTGACCCCAGAGACCTCGGGCAGGACCTCGCCGCTGCCCGCCAACCGGCTGCGTGCCTGCTGGCCGCCGCTGTAGGCCGAGTAGGTGGCGGTGCCGCTGGTGCCGGGGATGTCGAGCGCGTCGTTGAACGAGGCGCCAGCCAGATCGGGCGGCAGCTCGAGATTCTCCTCGGCCTCGCGCGCCTTCTTGTACTCGACTTGACGATCCGGCAGGTATTTCTCCACGTTCATCGAGCCGCCGCAGCCGGTCAGCATCAGCGGCGGAGAGAGCGCGGCCACTAGCAGGAGCAGCAGTATCTTCATAGTGATGAGCAAGAACCTCGCGCCTCTACGGCGACGATCAGAGAAGACCCGCATCGATCAGAGCCTGGCGCACCAGCGCGTGGTGCGATTCGGACAGCCAAGTGAGCGGTAGACGAATCCCCGTGCCGATCAGGCCCATCTCATGCAGGGCCCATTTGACAGGGATCGGGTTCGACTCGACGAACAGATGGCGATGCAAGGGATCGAGTCGGGCGTTGAGCGCCAACGCCTGCTCGCGCCGACCAGCGAGCGCCGCCTCGCAGAGCTCGGCCATCAGCGCCGGTGCGACGTTATTGGTCACCGAGATCACACCGTCGCCGCCCTGTAGCATGAGCTCACAGCCGGTGGCGTCGTCGCCGCTGTAGATCGCGAAGTCCGGGCCGCAGCCCTCGCGCAGCTGCGCGACGCGCGACAGGTCGCCGGTGGCATCCTTGATGCCGACAATACGCGGATGGCTAGCCAGCGCTTGCGCCGTGGCCGGCAGCAGGTCACAGGCCGTGCGTCCAGGCACGTTATAGAGGATCTGTGGGATATCCACCGCATCGGCGATGCAGCGGTAATGGGCGATGAGGCCGGCCTGGGTCGGCTTGTTGTAGTACGGCGTCACCAGGAGTGCGGCATCCGCCCCGGTGTCGGCGGCACAGCGCGTCAGCCGGATGGCCTCGGTGGTCGAATTGGCGCCGGTGCCTGCGATGACCGGGATGCGCCCGGCTGCCGCGGCCACGGTACGCGCGAGCACATCGCAGTGCTCGGCCTCGTCCAGGGTCGCCGACTCGCCGGTGGTCCCAACGGCGACGATGGCGGCGGTCCCCGCCTGCACATGGAGCTCGACGAGCCGCTCGAGGGCCTCGCCATCGACCTCGCCGCCCGCATGCATCGGCGTAACCAGTGCGACGATGCTGCCTCGTATCATTCGGTTCGGCTCCGCACAAAAATTCAAACCGAGATGGTATCTTGGCCCGTTGAGGCTTTACAAGCTGAGGTGTGACAAGCAGGCGCTGCCCCCGTCGCTTGGCTCGGCATCATCGCTTACTGCTACACTTCGTGGCTCCTGCCGCGAGCGCTATCGAATTCAGAGACATGGCTACGCAAAAGACTTATCTCGTCATCTCAGCGGTCGGAGCGGATCATCCCGGCTTGGTCAATGATCTGTCGCGCAGCATCCTTGAGCACGGCTGCAATATCGAGGACAGCCGGATGACGGTGCTCGGCGGGGAGTTCGCGGCCATCCTGCTCGTCGAGGGCAAGTGGAACACCCTGGCGAAGGTCGAGAATGCCCTGCCCGAGCTGCAGCGCTCGCTCGACATGACCATCGTCAGCAAACGCACCGGCGCACGGGCCCAAGGCGAGGGCAAGCTCCCCTACGCGGTGGATGTGATCGCGATGGATCACCCGGGGATTGTCAACAACCTCGCCGGCTTCTTCGCCGAGCGGCGGATCAACATCGAAGACATGGCCACCACCACCTACGCCGCGGCTCACACCGGCACGCCGATGTTTGCCGTGCACATGACGGTCGGCATCCCAGCCGATACGCATATCGCGACCTTGCGCGAGGAATTCATGGACTACTGCGACGGACTCAACCTCGACGCGGTGCTCGAGCCACAGAAATCCTGAAGCGGCTTGCAGACCCGATGCGATGGCCGCTCGTGACCCAAACGACGTGCTTCCAAATCCGGCAGGCCGACCTGATCTCTGCCCAACGCGCGACAAGCCCTGCGCAGCCTCAGCACCAGCGGCCCGTGCGTCTTCGTCCTAGCCACCGCATTGACCCAGAGGAGCCTTCACCATGTCCGTTGCGATCCATGAGCCGATCCCCGACATCGAGCTGCCGGCAACCGGCGACAAGCAGATCAAGCTGAGCGACTTCCGCGGCCAACGCCTAGTCCTGTACTTCTACCCGAAGGCGAGCACCTCCGGCTGCACCCAAGAGGGGCTCGACTTCAGCGCGGCCGCCAAGGACTTCGCCGCCGCGAACACCGTGATCCTCGGCGCCTCACGGGACGGTATCAAGGCGCAGGAAAACTTCAAGACCAAGCAGGATTTCGCCTTCGACCTGCTGTCCGACAAGGATGAGGTGCTGTGCAAGGCCTTCGATGTCATCAAACTGAAGAAGATGTACGGCAAAGAATCCCTTGGCATCGAGCGCAGTACCTTTCTCATCGACGAGCAGGGCGTTCTCGTTAAAGAATGGCGTGGCGTCAAGGTGCCAGGTCACGTCGACGAGGTCCTCGCAGCGGTCCGCGAGCTCGGCTGAGCACATCGCCCCATCCGGCTCACGACCCCACCTTCAGACCCGAGACATCGATGATCAAGCGCGAGAGCGACCGCTGCCTGTTCGTGCTCGACACCAACGTGTTGATGCACGACCCAACGGCCTTGTTCCGTTTCAAGGAGCATGACATCTACCTGCCGATGATGGTGCTTGAGGAGCTCGACGCCGGCAAGAAGGGGCTCTCCGAGGTCGCGCGCAACGTGCGCCAGGTGAGTCGCTTCCTTGATCAACTCATGAGCGACGCCGATCGCGACGAGATCGAGGCCGGGCTCCCGATCCATCCGCTGAGCGAATACGGGCGCGGCTTCACCGAGGCGCCGACCGGCAGGCTCTTCTTCCAGACCAAGCGCGTCGCAACCGATGTCGCCCATGCGCTGCCCGGCGGCTCGGCGGATAACGACATCCTGGCAACGGCCTTGGAGCTCAAACGCCGTGAGCAGCCGCCCGCGCGCTCGATCGTCATCGTCTCCAAGGACATCAACCTGCGGATCAAGGCGGCGGTGCTTGGGATTGCCGCCGAGGACTACTCGAATGACCAGGTGCTCGATGATGTCAACCTGCTCTACACCGGCATGGAGGCGCTGCCGAGCGATTTCTGGGAGCACAACGCCAAGGCGGTCGATGCCTGGAAGGAGGAGGGGCGGACCTTCTACCGAATCAGCGGCCCGGATGTTGCTGATTGGTACGTTAACCAATGCCTGAGTCTCGAGGGTGACGATGCCTTCGAGGCCATCGTGCGCGAGAAACCCGGCGCGACCGAGGCGATCATCGAGCTAGCCGAGGACTATCGCGTTCAGCGCCACAACGTCTGGGGTATCACCGCACGCAACCGCGAGCAGAACTTCGCGCTGAACATGCTGATGGACCCCGAGCTGGATTTCGTCACCCTGCTCGGCACCGCCGGGACTGGCAAGACCCTGCTTGCGCTGGCGGCCGGTTTGGCCCAGGTGCTCGATAGCGGACGCTATCGCGAGATCATCATGACCCGCGTGACGGTCCCGGTGGGCGAGGACATCGGCTTCCTGCCTGGCACCGAAGAGGAGAAGATGACCCCCTGGATGGGCGCCTTGATGGATAATCTGGAGGTCCTCACACAGACCGAGGGCGGCGACTGGGGCCGCGCTGCCACCAATGATCTGGTGCGCAATCGCATTCGGATCTCGTCGCTGAACTTCATGCGCGGGCGCACCTTCCTGCACAAGTACATCATCCTCGACGAGGCGCAGAACCTGACCGCCAAGCAGATGAAGACGCTGATCACGCGCGCCGGCCCGGGGACCAAGATCATCTGCCTGGGCAACATCGCGCAGATCGATACACCCTATCTGACCGAGACCACGTCGGGCTTGACCTATGTGGTCGATCGCTTCAAGGACTGGGAGCACAGCGGCCATATCACGCTGCTGCGCGGCGAGCGCTCGCGTCTTGCAGACTTCGCCTCGGGTGCCTTGTGACGACAGCAATCGATGTGAGGAGCAAGACCCATGCTTCACCGACTGCACGAGATCCTCGTCGGCCAGGATCGGCTGGCGGCCGCCACCGCGGTGCTCGCCGCTAAGCCATCCTAGGGCGATGCCGATCTACGTCCCTGAGGGGACTGATGACGCCACTCCTTCCCCTATCCGGGGTTGCTCGCGCTCGGCGCCGGCAACCCCCGTGCGATCTGGCCTACCATGAACCACGCCTCCGAGATCAAGCTCGGCCCCATCGTCCTGGCCCCCGGCATCGAGCGCAGCCACGGCTGGAGCTTCCTGGTCGCCGCCTTCCTCACGGTCGGCATGATGACCTTTATCACGGTCGGTCAGACCTATGTGCTCAACGAGCATCTCGGCGTCCCTGAATCCGAGCAGGGCGCGATCAGCGGCGACCTGGTGTTCTGGACCGAGATCGTCACGCTGCTCTTCTTCCTGCCGGCCGGCATCCTGATCGATCGCATCAGCCGTCGCTCGGTCTATGCCGTGGGCTTCTTGCTGCTGGCGCTCACCTACGTCCTCTATCCGCTCGCCGAGCAGGTCGATGCGCTCTACTTCTATCGCATCATCTACGGGCTCGGTGTCGTGGCCGTGGCCGGTGCGCTCTCCACGGTGCTCGTCGACTACCCGACCGAACGCTGTCGCGGCAAGCTGGTGGCCATCGTCGGCGTGCTCAGCGGTCTCGGGATCGTGTTCACCAACCAGGGCTTCGGTGCCCTTCCCGAGCAGTTGATCGCGGCCGGCCTCGACGGTGACAGCGCCGGGCGCATCACCCATTTCGCCGTCGCCGGGGTCTGCATCCTCGCGGCGCTCCTGGTCCAATTTGGACTCAAGGCCGGTGTGCCAACCACGCGCGAGCAGCGACCCTCGGTGCGCCAACTGTTCATCAGCGGCTTCTCCGAGGCGCGCAACCCACGGGTGGCGCTGGCCTATTCCGCCGCCTTCATCGCGCGCGGCGACCAATCGGTGAATGCCACCTTCCTGATCCTCTGGGGCACGCTCGCCGGCAAGGCCGCGGGCATGAGCTCGGCCGAGGCGGTGATGAACGGCACGCTGATCTTCGTGATCGCCCAGATCTCGGCACTGGTCTGGGCACCGGTGCTTGGTCCGATCCTCGATCGGCTCGACCGCGCGACGGGCCTCGCGATCTGCATGGTGCTGGCCGCGATCGGCAATCTCTCGCTGCTGCTGCTCGACAACCCGCTCGAGCGCATCGGCATCGTCTTCTTCATCCTGCTCGGCATCGGTCAGATCAGCGTCTTCCTGGCGGCACAATCGCTGATCGGCCAAGAGGCGCCAATGGCCAAGCGCGGCTCGGTGCTCGGCGCGTTCAACATCTCGGGCGCCTTTGGCATCCTGCTCATCACGCTGGTGGGCGGGCGCCTCTTCGATGCCGTCGATCCGCGGGCGCCGTTCGTCGTCGTCGGCGTGATCAACATCCTGCTGTTCCTCGCCAGTCTCGGCGTTCGGCTGCTTACCCCGCGCCCGCCCTCCTCGGGGACCCCCGAGGCGGCGCCAGCGACCGCGGCGAGCTGAACCGCCCGCGCGCAATGTCGAACCCAAAGCCCAAGCTCATCGACCTCGGCTCCGCCCGACGCCTGAGTCTTGGCCTCGGTCTCCTGATCCTGGTGCTGCTCGCGCTCGGCGGCATCGTCGCTGATCTCTGGTTGCTGCGTCACCTGCAGACGAGCCTGCAGGCACAGGCCGCCGACCCCGCCGCCTTGCTGCGCTTCGTCGAGACCAACCTGCCCCACACCGGCGCTTGGGTGATCGCATTCAAGGCGACTGCGCTGGCGCTCGCGGTGCTCGCCGCGCTCGGCCTTGCTCGCCTCTTCCAAACCCAGATCGGCCAGCTCGCCGAGAGTCGCGAGCGCAACCGCGCCATCGTCGACAACATGGTCGATGGCGCCATCCATATCGACGGCGATGGCCGGCTCGTTGCCCTCAATGCGGCTGCCGAACGGATGTTCGGCCAATCCAGCAAGGATGTGCGCGGCCGCTCGCTGTCGATCCTACTCGCGCCCGAGCATCGCCAGCAGCTCGAGACCAAGATCCGGCTCGCCGCGAAACGCGCCGGGGTAGAGCCACCCCTGAATGTCGCGCTCGAGGTCCAAGGGCAGCGTCGCAACGGCACCGGCTTCCCGCTCTACCTGGCCATCAGCGAGGTGGTCATGGGCAGCTATCCGGTGTTTACCGGCGTCGCACGTGACCTCACCGAGACCAAGCGGCAGATGCAGGAGCTCGCCGAGACGCGCGACAAGGCGATGGCCGCCGATCGCGCGAAGAGCCAGTTCCTTGCGGTCATGAGCCACGAGATCCGCACACCGATGAACGGGGTGATGGGCATGCTCGATCTGTTGCGCGACGGCAACCTCACCCAGCAGCAGCTCGAGTTCATCGACACCGCCGAGAAGTCCAGCAATGTGCTGCTCGGTATCATCAACGACATCCTCGATCTCTCCAAAATCGAGGCCGGTAAGCTCGATCTACAAGCGCTGGATTTCGACCTCGGGACAACGATCGAAGAGGTCGCGGCGCTGGTGGCCTCAAACGCGCGCGGTAAGGAGGTCGAGGTCGTCAGCTTCGTCGAGAGCAACGTGCCTAAACGCGTGCGCGGTGATCCGTATCGGCTGCGCCAGGTCCTGACCAACCTGATGGGCAATGCGGTGAAGTTCACCAAGCAGGGCGAGGTGGTTGTGCAGGCGCGCCTGGAGGCCTCGAGTGAGGGCGATAGCCTGGTCCGGGTGCAGGTTCGCGACACCGGGATCGGGATCGCGCCCGAAGTGGTGAAGAAGCTCTTTCAGCCCTTCACCCAGGCCGATGCGTCCACCACGCGACGCTTCGGCGGTACCGGGCTCGGGCTGGTCATCTCCAAACGTCTGGTCGAGATGATGGGCGGTGAGATCGGGGTCGACAGTGAGGTCGGCAAGGGCTCGACCTTCTGGTTCACCGTGCAGCTGGCAGCCGCGCAGAGCGACGCCGAGGACGTGGATGCCGATCTTGCTGGAACGCGGGTGCTGATCGTCGACGACAACGCCACCAACCGAATGATCCTGGAGAAGTATCTCGACCAGTGGGGCGCCAAGGCGGTCAGCTGCGACGGCGCGCCGCAGGCGCTCAATGCGCTTCAAGAAGCGGCCGAGGCAGGTCAGCGCTTCCAGCTCGCAATCCTCGATATGCAGATGCCCGAGATGGACGGCATCGAGCTCGCCCAGCTGATCAAGGGCGACAGCCAACTGGCCGAGACGCCGCTGTTGATGCTCAGCTCCATGGGCTATCCCGGCGAGGAGGCGCGCCGCGCCGGCATCGTCATCAGCCTGCTCAAGCCAGTGCGCCAGGCGCTGCTGCACGAGGCGGTGACGAAGGCGCTCGGCGTCAGCCATGCGAGCCGCCAACAGGCCGCGAAGCGCAGCACGAAGCCGACGCGTCAGTTCAGGGCCCGGGTGCTCGTCGCCGAGGACAACCCGGTGAACGAGAAGGTGGTGCGCATGATGATCGAGCGGCTTGGCGCCGAGATCCAGGTCGTCGCCAATGGACAGCTCGCCGTCGAGACGCTGAACCAGGATCGTGACATCGACCTCGTCCTCATGGATGTCCACATGCCGGTGCTGAACGGGCTCGAGGCGACCCGTCAGATCCGCGAGCACGAGCGCGAGCACGACCTAAGCCCGATCCCAATCGTCGCGATGACGGCCTCGGCACTGACCCGCGACCGCGAGGACTGCAAGGCGGCCGGCATGAACGACTTCATCTCCAAACCGGTCAAGCGACAGGACCTCGACACGGCCCTCGCCCAATGGCTACCGCGCAACCGGCAGCTCGCGCCAGAGGGGGAATCCCAGAGCGAGCCAGAGAGCGAGCCAGAGAGCGAACAGGACGCTAGCGACGCGGCCGGGGCACCGCTGGCAAACCGAGAGCAGTGAGGCGGCGGCACGCTCGGCACGGCACGCTGCGTGGCCGCCGATCAGGACGTAGCGGTGAAAGCAAAAGGCCCGGGCAAGGGCGCCCGGGCCGGAGAGAATGGGGTGGACGATGGGAATCGAACCCACGACCGCAGGAGCCACAATCCTGTGCTCTACCAACTGAGCTACGTCCACCATTGAAACAGGGGCTGCCGGTGACGCCTACAACGGCGGCCGTCAGAACCCAAAGCTTGACGATCCGCTAGCGGATGTCAAGGGCGTTTGGCACGCCCGGCAGGACTCGAACCTGCGACCAACGGCTTAGAAGGCCGTTGCTCTATCCAGCTGAGCTACGGGCGCTCATTCCACCGGTCGTGGCCGCCAACGTCGGCTGTGAGCGCCGGCCTCAAGCCCGTTGGCGACTTGGCCTCCTCGCGGCCGCATAGGCGCCGTGCGGATGAGCCTGATGATGGTCGGGGTAGAGGGATTCGAACCCCCGACATCCTGCTCCCAAAGCAGGC
>CAZTYV010000059.1:0-18232 GCA_964617675.1 uncultured Halochromatium sp.
CCTGCTTCATGCGCTTTTTGCCGGCCTTCTGCTTCTCGAGCAGCTTGCGCTTGCGTGTCACGTCACCGCCGTAGCACTTGGCGGTCACATTCTTGCGCAGCGCCTTGACGGTGGTGCGAGCGATGATCTTGGTGCCGATCGCGGCCTGGATCGCGACCTCGAACATCTGCCGCGGGATCAGTTCCTTCATGCGCTCGGCAAGCTCGCGGCCGCGATGGACCGAGTTGGAGCGATGCACGATCAGCGACAGCGCATCGACCCGCTCGCCATTGATCAGCAGATCCAGCTTGACCAGGTCAGCCGCATCGAAGCGCTTAAGCTCGTACTCGAACGAGGCGTAACCGCGACTGACCGACTTCAGCCGGTCGAAGAAATCCAGGACCACCTCGTTGAGCGGCAGCTCATAGCTGACCTGGACCTGCCCACCGAGGAACTGGATGTTCTTCTGCACCCCGCGCTTCTCGACGCAGAGGTTGATCACACCGCCGAGCAGGTCCTGGGGCACCAGGATGTGCGCCTCAATGATCGGCTCGCGGATCTCGGCGACCTTGGTCGTCTCCGGCAGATTGGCCGGATTGTCGACGTTGATCACCTCACCATCGTTGAGCACCACCTCGTAGATGACGGTGGGCGCCGTGGTGATCAGCTCCAGATCGTACTCGCGCTCGAGCCGCTCCTGGATGATCTCCATGTGCAGCATGCCGAGGAAGCCGCAGCGGAAACCAAAGCCGAGGGCTTGCGAGGTCTCAGGCTCATAGAAGAGCGCCGACTCGTTCAGCCGCAGCTTCGCGAGCGCATCGCGCAGGTCTTCGTAGTCGTCCGACGAGATTGGATAAAGCCCCGCGAACACGCGCGGGCGGATCTCGCGAAAGCCCGCGAGCCGTTCCGTCGCCGGCCGATCAGCGCCAGTGATGGTATCGCCCACCGGGGCGCCATCAACCTCCTTGATGCCGGCGACGACGAAGCCAACCTCACCCGGGCCGAGCCGATCGCGCGGGGTCTTCTTCGGCGTGAACACACCGATATTGTCGGCCTGATGGACGCGCCCGGTCGACATCACCTTGATCTTGTCGCGTCGGCTCAGGGTTCCCTCCTTGACGCGAATCAGCGAGACCACACCGACGTAGGGATCGAACCAGGAGTCGATGATCAGCGCGCGCAAGGGCGCATCGGCATCACCGACCGGCGGAGGGATCTTCGCCACCAGCATCTCCAGCAGCTCAGGGATGCCGAGGCCGGTCTTGGCGCTGACCCGCAGCGCGTCCTCGGCATCCAGGCCGATGATCTCCTCGATCTCGTTGATCACCCGCTCGGGCTCGGCCGACGGCAGGTCGATCTTGTTCAGCACCGGCAGCACCTCGAGGCCAAGGTCGATCGCGGTGTAACAGTTGGCGACGCTCTGCGCCTCGACACCCTGCGCCGCATCAACCACCAGCAGCGCGCCCTCACAGGCCGCCAGCGAGCGCGAGACCTCGTAGGAGAAATCAACGTGCCCCGGGGTGTCGATGAAGTTCAGCTCGTAGATCTGTCCATCCTTGGCCGGATAGTCCAGGGTCACGCTCTGCGCCTTGATAGTGATGCCGCGCTCGCGCTCCAGGTCCATGGAGTCGAGCACCTGATCGGACATCTCGCGGTTGGTCAGGCTGCCGCAGTGCTGGATGAAACGGTCGGCGATCGTCGACTTGCCGTGATCGATATGGGCGATGATCGAGAAGTTGCGGATATGACTGAGGTCGGCCATCGAAGCGCTGATTCCTTGGGTATCCGACCTCAGGGCCGCGACGGACACCCGAGATCAGGGACGAACGAGAAACGCGGCCGGGGGCGGCGGGCCCCGCGGCCGTCAAGACCATCGACGACTGGGGCGACTACTCGGGCGGGAGCTGCAGCGCATAGAACATGCGCCCATCGCCACGCTGCACCAGCACCGCGACCGACTCACCCGCGGGCAGCGACTCCACCTTCTCCTCGAACAGGGTCAAGTCAGTCACCGGCTCACTGCCGAGCCTAAGGACGATGTCGCCGGCACGCAGCCCGCTGCGCTCGGCGGGTCCGGTCTCGACCCGATCGATCAGGACCCCGATCTCCTCGCCTAAGCCCAGCAGCTCTCGCTGATCGCTCGGCACCTCCTTCGTGACGATGCCAAGGCGGTTCGAGCGCACCGGCGCGACGCCACCCGGCGAGATCATCGCCGTCTCGTTCTCTGGTAGCTCCGCCAGAGTGACGGCAACGGTACGACGCTCCCCATCACGCATCAGCTCGACGTCCACCGTGACATCCACCTTGGTCACGCCGACCAGGGGCGGCAGGCTGCTGGAGGTCGGCACCTCGACGCCATCGAAGGTCAGGATGATGTCACCGGCCTGCAGCCCCGCGTTCTCGGCCGGGCTATCCGGCAGCACCTGCGAGACCAAGGCACCGACCGGATGCGGTAGACCAAAGGGCTGGGCGAGATCGCGCGTCACGTCTTGGATCAGGACACCGAGCCAGCCGCGGCTGACACGCCCCTTCTCCTTGAGCTGTTCGACCACATCGATCGCCACATCGATCGGGATCGCGAACGAGAGCCCCATGAAGCCACCCGTGCGGCTGTAGATCTGCGAGTTCACGCCGACCACTCGACCCTGTAGATCGAACAGTGGACCGCCTGAATTGCCTGGATTGATGGCCACGTCGGTCTGGATGAAGGGCACGTAATTCTCGGACGGCAGCGAGCGGCCCTTGGCGCTAACGATGCCAGCCGTCGCCGAGTGCTCGAAGCCGAACGGCGAACCGATCGCCAACACCCACTCGCCGACCTCGATCGCCGACGAGCGTCCGAGCTCAACCGCCGGCAGGTCGGTCGCGTCGATCTTCAGCAAGGCGATATCGCTGCGCTCGTCAGCGCCGATCGCCTGCGCGACAAACTCGCGCCGATCACTCATCCGAACGATGATCTCATCGGCGGCCTCGACCACATGAGCGTTGGTCAAGATGTAGCCATCGGGACTGAGGATGAAACCCGACCCAAGCGAGCGCCCGGGGTCGCCCTCCTCCGGCAGCGGACCATCCTCGCCAAAGAACCGCTGGAAGAAATCATACAGCGGGCTGTCTTCCGGCAGACCCTCGTCAGCCTCGAAGTCCTGGGGCCCGAGCGCATAGTCTTGCTTGCTGCTGATGTTGACCACCGAGGGCCCGTAACGCTTCACCAGCGGCGTGAAGTCGGGTAGCCCAGAGACGAGACTCACCGAATCCGAGGTCTCGGTGTCGGTGTCGGTGTCGGTGTCGGTCAGCGCGATCGCGCGCGAGACCATGCCCAGGGCACAGAGCGTCGAGAGCAGGACGACGAGGGAAAACCGGTAACGCATGCGGATATTTGAGCGCGAGACGAATCAGCACGCAACGATAACAGAACCCGGCGGCGACGGCTCAGCCGCGTGGGGGCCACACCCCCCAGGACCGCTGCTACGGAACGTCCACGGACCGGCAGGCGCATCTGCCGGCAGCCCTTTCCCCGGATGACGGCTCGCGGGGCGGCGGCTCAGGGCGACGGCTTAGGACGATTCGGGGAGCCCCACCGAGAGCCCTTGACTCGCCCGGCGCAACAACACCGCTCGCCAGCGCGGGTCCGTGGCGAGGCGCCGACTGTAAAGCCGCGTCACCAGAAAGCCGAGCACCAGCCCGGCGAGCCCGGTGAGCAGTGGCAAGGTCTCGCTCGCGGCCTCAGCGCCCAGCATCAGATCGCCGATGATTGCTCCGCCGAGCAGGCCGGCCAAGGGGATCATGTAGGCGGCCACGGCCGCCTTCAGCAACGCCCCCTCGGGCATGCCGATCACCACCTCATCACCCGGACCCACACCCAACTTGTTCGGCGCGACCAGGCGCTGTGGGCGACGCCCGAGCACACGATCCAGTAGCGAGACTCCGCATCCCGAGCGCGCGCTGCATGCATTACAGCTTGAGCGGCGCCGGATCTCGACCTCAACGATACCGGCCTCACTGGAGATCACCACCGCGTTCTCTTCGATCATGTGTCTGTCCTCAGGGCCTCGTGTGTTGGTTGAGACCCGGTTGCAGGGGCGATCAATCGCCCAGCGACAGGGCGTCAGCGATCGCATCAACGGTCAAGGCCGGCGCCTCACCGACCACAGTAACCTGCTGGCCGCCGATCACCCGCCCAGCGGCATGCACCGCACCGACCTGCTCCTGCCCGGCCAGCCCGCGACCGCGATCGGGCTCAATGTAGACCGAGACCGTCGAGAGTCCGTCGCTGATCATGAGCCACCGCCGTTCCCCGCCATCGACGGCAACCGTCGGATCGGCGGCAACCAGGCGAAAACCGTCCGGGAGCGAAGAGAGCCGCCAGGGCGAGATGTCGAGCTTAGCCGATGGTGAGGCCTGGGCCGGGGCCTGAGCCTGAGCCTGAGCTGGGGCCGGGGCCGGCGGCGTGCTCACACCGAGGGCCGGCGTCTCGAGCTGAGCGACGGCGCTCGAGCGGGCGGACAACCCCGCGGGCGATGCCGACGCGGCGGCTGTTGCCGAGGGATTCGGGCGGATGAACTCCACCTCGGTAAACATCACCTGCTCAATCGGGGTCGCCTGATTATCCATGAGGTCAGTCTTGAGCGGCAGACCGGTCTCGTCGTCGATAAAAAAGCGGTATCCGTAGCGCAGCTCGTCTCGCGGAATGATCCCGACGACGCGGGTGTCACGACCAGCGATGCGCGAGCGCCCGAGTGGATGGATCAGATAGTGGCGCTGCAGACGCTGCAGATCGAGCGGCCCAGGCGCCAGGGCCGTGAGCGCACCTGGATGCTGTCGCGGCACTGAGATCGCGCGGGCATCGGGCAGCACGCAGGTGACCGTCTTTCGGCTCCGCGCGACCGCCCGAATCGGACCGCTGAGCGCCAACAGGCTCTCGCGCACCTGGCCGCCGTCGATGCGATGGGCGATGCGTAAGGTGGAGAGCTCATGGCCGTTGAGGTAGACCAAGGTCCCCTCGTACTCGAGCTCCGTGAGCGCCTGACCCATGCGCTCGAGCAGCGCGACCGGTGACGGCTCCTCGGCTTGCGCGCTGGCGTTGGGGACGGCCGCCTCGGCCGCCAGCGCGAGCAGACCCAGCAAGGCCAGCATCAGGCGCCCGGACGCCGCCGCTCGCAGCCGATCAACGCAGGCCACTGCGGCCCACCACGGCGGCATAGGGGATAAAGCCGGTCAGCGCTGATGCCGAGGCGCGCTCGCGATGATCGACCAACAAGGCATCAAGCGCGGTGGTGCCGGCAGGCTCGTCCATGGTCCAACGCTCAACGATGCGCGGGTCTGGGACGATTGGCTCGACGCCAGCCTCGACCGCGCCGGCGACGGCAGGGCCACGCTCGGATGCCGGCGTGACGTCGGCCATTGCTGGCGCCCCGGGCGGCGGCTCGCCCCCTTGCCCATTCTGGTACTCACCCAGCAAGCCCGGTCCCACGAGCACCGCGACGGCGAGCAGGCTCGCCGCGATCGCCAGCGCGGCCGCGGGCCTGTTGACCCTCTGCCGATGGGACGCGCTGGCGCTGCGGAATGACTGACCTCGCTTGGGCCGAAGCACGACAGGCTCAGCGGCAAGCGCTGCCGTGACGCCTGGACCGACGCGCCGAGCCATCGGCATCGCGGCCTCACCGCGCAGGACCTGGCCGATGATGAGTCCACGCTCGAAGCGCTCCCTCAGCCCCGGGTCACGCTCGACGGCCGCGATCGCAGCCTCGAATCCATCGGGACCCGGCTCTCCATCGAGGAGTGCTGCCAGGTGCCATTGGTCCGTGGATGATCCTGTCATGGTGTCGCCTTCAGTCGTCGGTGTTTCTGGGGTTGCAAACCGCGTACCGTCCGCGGGGCCAAGTTGCACTTAAGGTTGCGCTCAAGGTTGTACTCAAGCGCTCGCCTCAGCCGTCGAGTAAGGGTCGCAAACGTTTGTCGATCGCTTCGCGCGCACGAAAGATTCGAGAGCGCACGGTTCCAATCGGACACTCCATCGCGGTGGCGATCTCCTCATAGCTCATGCCATCGATCTCGCGAAACATGATCGCCGTGCGCAGATCGTCCGGGAGCGCATCGAGCGCATCCTGGACCGTGCTCGCGATCTCGTCGCTGAGCGCCTCGCGCTCGGGTGTTGCGCTGTCTCGCAGCCGTGCACCCATATCCATCTGCTCGGCAAGCTCGGCATCCACATCGTCGCCCGGCGGTCGCCGGCTCTGGGCGACGATGTGGTTTTTCACCGTGTTGATCGCAATCCGATAGATCCAGGTGTAGAACGCCGACTCGCCGCGAAATCCCGGTAGTGCCCGATAGGCCTTCAGGAAGGCATCCTGGGTCACGTCCAACACCTCACTGCTATCCCGAAGGTACCGTCCGATCAGCGCCGCAATCCGCTGTTGGTACTTGAGCACCAGCAGATCGAAGGCACGACGATCACCTGCCTGAGCCCGCTCGACGAGCGCCTGATCGACTTCTCGCTCAGACACGGGCTCCACCTCGCGCCCGTCGTTGCCGAGTCTCTTGGCGCATTGACACCACCCCTCCGATGAAAGTTCGCTGTCCGAAGCGTCGAGCCTTGACGAATCGCAATAGCGCGCGAGGTCTCGACGATTGCCACTCAAACCGCCGACTTGACGCCAGCCTGTCTACTATTTGTCCATTCTTATACATGGACAAGCCCTGACGGCTTGTCGCGCTCGCTCGCGACCTCGATCTCCTGCGCGCAACTCACAGGCGACGGCGCCCGATGCCTGGGGCATACTTCCCTCGGTGCCACGGCTGTCATCCTACCGTCATCTTGGTCCAGCACGCGCGCGGAGCCCCGTCATGAAAACCACGCCCTTCCGCCACGACGTCCTCATCATCGGCAGCGGGGCGGCGGGCCTGAGCCTCGCGCTGCGCCTGCCGCAAGCGCTCTCGATCGCTGTCGTCTCCAAGCGCGAGCTCCAAGAGGGGAATACCCTCTACGCCCAAGGCGGGATCTCGGCCGTGCTGAATGCCACCGACACGGTCGATGCCCATGTGCAGGATACCCTGAAGGCCGGCGATGGGCTCTGCGATGAGTCCATTGTGCGCCTCGTTGTCGAGCGCGGCCCCGCGAACATCCGCTGGCTGCTCGACGCCGGCGTCGAGTTCACCCGCGACGATAGCCCGGAGAGCTCCAGCGGCTATCACCTCACCCGCGAAGGAGGCCACACCCATCGCCGCGTGATCCACGCCGCCGACGCCACCGGCCGTGCGGTCGAGACCACGCTCAGCGACCTGGTCCGCGCGCGCGCCAATGTCGAGCTGTTCGAGCATCATGCCGCGGTCGACCTGATCACCGATCGCAAGCTCGGCGGCCGCGAGAACCGCGCCCTCGGCGCCTACCTGCTCGACAATCGCAGTAATCAGGTCAAGACCTTCCTCGCCCGCTTCGTCGTCATCGCCAGCGGTGGCGCGAGCAAGGTCTACCTCTACACCAGCAATCCGGACGTCGCCACCGGCGACGGCATCGCCATGGGCTGGCGCGCCGGCTGCCGGGTCGCGAACATGGAGTTCATGCAGTTCCATCCGACCTGCCTCTACCACTCCAAGGCCAAGTCCTTCCTCATCACCGAGGCGCTGCGCGGCGAGGGCGCGGAGCTCAAGCTGCCCGATGGCGACCGCTTCATGCCGCGCTTCGACACGCGCGCCGAGCTCGCACCGCGCGATGTGGTCGCTCGCGCCATCGACCACGAGATCAAGCGCACCGGCAGTAAGTTCGTCTACCTGGACATCTCGCACCGACCAGCCGCATTCGTCACCGAGCACTTCCCCACCATCCATGCGCGCTGTCTCGAGCTCGGCATTGATATCACCCGCGAGCCGATCCCTGTGGTGCCGGCCGCTCACTATACCTGCGGCGGGCTGCTGGTGGATGCGCGCGCGCGTGCCGATCTGCCGGGACTCTACGCGATCGGAGAGACCGCCTACACCGGGCTGCATGGCGCCAACCGGATGGCAAGCAATTCGCTGCTCGAGTGCCTGGTCTTCGCCGAGCTCGCGGCCGCGGACATCGCCGAGCTGGCGCGGCACTGGGCGGCGCCTCCCGAGGTTCCGGACTGGGATGCAAGCCGCGTTACCGAGCCCGACGAAGAGGTCGTGATCTCGCATAACTGGGAGGAGCTGCGCCGCTTCATGTGGGACTACGTCGGCATCGTGCGGACCAACAAGCGGCTACTCCGGGCCAAACGCCGGGTGGACCTGCTACGCCAGGAGATCATCGAGCATTACAGCCATTTCCGCGTCAAGACCGACCTGCTCGAGCTGCGCAACCTCGTCGACGTCGCCGACCTGATCATCCAGTCCGCGCAACGCCGCCGAGAGAGCCGCGGGCTACACTACACCCTCGACTTCCCACAACAAGACCCCAGCCAGCTGCGCCCGACCGTCCTGATCCCAAACCGCTATCGCCCACGCGGCGGCGACTGGGGCGCTTGCGAGAACCTTGGCCTTCCGCCGAGCTGAGCCGTCGAGCTGAGCCCAGAACCGGCCGCCGGTGACCTCGGCGGACTAGCGCAAGGCGGCCGCGGCGATGACCGCCTGGCCCAACGCGAGGCCGCCGTCGTTGGCCGGCACGCGCCTGTGCGTGAGCACCTCGAGCTCACGGGCGGCGAGCGCCTTCAGGGTCGCCTCGAACAGGGTGCGGTTCTGGAACACGCCGCCCGAGAGCGCTACCGTGCGCGACCCCTGTCTCGACGCCACCCGCGCCGCCAGCTCAGCAACCCCCTCCGCGAGGCCGAGGTGGAAGCGCATCGCGATCACCGCCGCCGGCACGCCTTGGGCCAGGTCATCGAGCAGCGCTGACCACATCGGCGCCGGGCTCAGCTGCCAGGGCTCGATCTCAGTGTCGATTGCGAATGAGTAACCGCGCCGCTCGCGGCCAAGCTGCGCACCCTGAGCTGCTTGGCCAGCCACAGGCTCAGACTCGGCCAGCGCGCCACGCGCCAGGGTCTCGAGCTCGATCGCGGCCTGCGCCTCATAGGCGATGCCGTCCGCGCAGACCCCAAGCGCTGCCGCGACCGCATCAAACAAGCGCCCCACGGAGGTGGTGATCGGCGCATTGACAGCCTTGCGCATCATCTCCGCGAGCAATCCGATCGGCCGCGCCTGTAAGCCCTTGAGCGCCGCCAAGTCTGGCCAGCGCTCGAGACAAGGCTGCCAGCCGAGACTGCCCTCGAGCTGGGCATAGAGGCAGCGCCAGGGCTCGCGAATCGCTCGCTCGCCGCCGGGCAGACGGAACGGACGCAAATGAGCCACCCGATGCCAGTGCCGGTAATCGCCGACCAGGAGCTCCCCGCCCCAGATGGTTTGATCCGCGCCGTAGCCTAGACCATCGAAGATCACCCCAATCACCGGGCCGGCATCGAGCGGCCAGTCGGCGTCGGCGAGCACGGCCCCGAGGTGGGCCGCGTGATGCTGCACCTCGATCAGCCGAGCGCCGGTCTCCGCGGCCAGCCGGCGACCGAGCGCCGAGGAGCGGTAGTCCGGATGGGCGTCGACCGCAATGCGCTCAGGCTGATGCTCGAACAGCGCCTGATAGAGCTGTACCGTGTGCTCGAACTCGCGCGCGGTCCGCGCCTCCTCGAGATCGCCAAGGTGCTGCGAGAGCGTTGCCTGTCCATCGCCGAGCAGACAGAGGCTATTCTTCAACTCACCCCCAAGCGCCAGCACCTTGGGGGTGGTCTCGAAGCCCGCCGGCAGCCGCAAGGGCGTCGGCGCCGCGCCGCGGGCCCGGCGCAACCAGCGCGTGCGCCCCTGAATCACCCGCGCGACCGAATCATCCACGCGATTGACGATCTCCCGATCATTGAGCAGCCAGGCATCGGCAATGCCGGCCAGGCGCTGCAGCGCGTCGAGGTTGTCGATGCATTGCGGCTCCTCACTCAGATTGCCGCTCGTCATCACCAAGGGCCGATCCCAGTCCTGCAACAAGAGATGGTGCAGCGGGCTGTAGGGCAGCATCAGACCCAAGGCCGACTGGCCGGGCGCCACCGCGGCGGCGATCAGATCAGCCGTGTCAGGCCGCTGATCGAGCAGCACGATGGGCGCGATGCTGGCGCTCAGCAGCTCCGCCTCGGCCGGGCTCAACCTGCAGAGGGAACGCACCACCTCTAGGTCCCTCGCCATCAATGCAAAGGGCTTGGCCGCGCGCCGTTTACGCACCCTCAGCGCGGACACGGCGGCGCTGTTGGCCGCGTCACAGGCCAGATGGAAGCCGCCAATACCCTTGATCGCAACGATCGCCCCGCGTGCGAGCAGCCGGCTCGCGGCGGCGATGGCATCTGCTGGCTCGCCTTCACCGGCGGGCGCCCAGGCGCCGGGCTCACCTGAGGCCAGGACGAGCGTATCCAACGCGCCCGTGGTCGCCAAGAGATCACGCCCCTCGGCATCGGCGAGCCAGACCCGGGGTCCACAGACCGCGCAGGCATTGGGCTGGGCGTGGAAGCGCCGATCGGCCGGGTCGGCATACTCACCCGCGCAGGCCGGGCACATGCTGAACGCCGCCATGCTGGTGTTGGCGCGATCATAGGGGATCGCGCGGATGATGCTCAGCCGCGGCCCACAATGGGTGCAGTTGGTGAAGGGATAGCGATAGCGGCGGTCGGCGGGATCAGCAATCTCGGCACTGCAGGCACGGCAGGTTGCGGCATCGGCCACCACCGCGGTGCGCACCAGCCCACTCCCACTCTCGACGATGCTGAAGCTCGCTGGAGCCGGCTCGTCACAGGGTCGCCGCTCGATGCCATCGATGCGCCCGAGCGGCGGACACTCGACCATCAGCGCATGGCAGAAGGCATCGATCTCGGCACTGCTACCCCAGAGGCGGATCAGCACACCCTCGCCGTCATTGCGCACATCACCCGCTAGACCCGCCGCGCGCGCCAAGCGCCAAACGGTTGGCCGGAAGCCCACGCCTTGCACCAGGCCACGCACCCGGATCGACTCGCCTTCGGTCTCGGTGTGCAGGCGCAGACGCTGACTCGAGGATCGGGTGTTGGGCATGATCTCGGCTCGGGGGACTCAGAACACTGGGACTCAGAAAACTGGGACTCAGAAAATGGGGGGTCACAAAATGGGAGACACAAAAAAACGCGGTAACAGCCTAGCCATTACCGCGTTCTCGACGATGGTCCGGGCGGCAGGATTTGAACCTGCGACCCCCACAACCCCATTGTGGTGCGCTACCAGACTGCGCTACGCCCGGGAAGCTGGCCAGGATAACGGCTCGTCAGAGCAGCGTCAATGCGCACGACGCCGAAGATCGTGCAGCACCTCTTCGAGCTCGACCCGCATCTGCTTGATGATCTGGTGCGTTTGCGTGCTGTCCTTCTTTGCGGTCTCGCCGCTGAGCTGCTGACGTGCACCGCCGATGGTGAAGCCCTGCTCGTAGAGGAGTCCGCGGATCTGGCGCACCATCAGCACGTCATGATGTTGATAATACCGGCGGTTTCCACGCCGTTTCACCGGCTTGAGCTGAGGGAATTCCTGCTCCCAGTAACGCAGCACGTGAGGCTTCACATCACACAGCTCGCTGACCTCACCGATGGTGAAGTAGCGCTTGGATGGGATCGGCGGCAGCTCTTTGAGACTAGTGCTCGGTTCCGACATAGGCTTCGACCCGCGATTTCAATTTTTGTCCGGGCCGAAAGGTGACGACGCGCCTTGCAGTGATCGGAATCTCTTCCCCGGTCTTTGGATTCCGCCCTGGGCGCTGCTTCTTCTCGCGCAGATCAAAATTGCCAAAGCCCGACAGCTTCACCTGCTCACCCTGCTCCAGAGCCGAGCGAATCTCCTCGAAGAACATCTCCACCACGTCCTTGGCCTCACGCTTGTTGAGCCCAAGCACCTCGAACAGATGCTCCGCCATATCCGCCTTGGTGAGTGCCATAGCTAACCTACTCTGCTCCTCTTAAACATCAGGGAGAACCCGCGTGCACCAGCAACCGGGCGCGGTGCCCGAGAACGGCCGAGACGCGGCCCAGGCGCGATGCCGATTCGCCTGATGTCAGGTCCTGAGGCGCGCGTCCAGCGACTGCTCGAGCCGCTCGACCACGGCCTGCACGACGGCATCGACCTCGGCATCCACCAGTGTCTGAGAAGATGCCTGTAAAATCAATCCGAAAGCCAAACTCTTTCGACCCGACTCGATGTGCTCGCCCTGGTATTGATCGAACAACACCAGTTGCTTGAGCAGCTCACCGGCGGCCTCGGTCACGGTCTCGCGCAACTGCTCGAACGACAGCTCCGCGGGCACCGTCACGGCCAGATCACGTCGAATCGACGGAAACCGCGACAAGGACGCGAACGCTGGACGCTCGCCGATGCCGAGCGCGGCGAGGTCGATCTCGAACAGCTGCACCTCGTTCGGCAGCTCCAGTTGCTGTGCCAACAGCGGGTGCAGGGTACCAATCCAACCGATGGGCTCGTCACCGAGCAGCAGCGCCGCGCTTTGGCCCGGATGCAGGGCCCGGTGCGCCGCCGCCTCGGTGCTCGGCGCCTGGAACCGCAACGCATGGAGCCGTCCGGTCTGTGTCAGCACCGCCTCGAGATCGGCCTTAAGATCGAAAAAATCCGTCAGCCGGCGCGCCTGACCCCATTGCTCGGGCGCCTGCGCGCCGACCGCCACAGCCGCCAGGCTTGGCGTCTGGCGCAGCTGCTCGGCACCGCCGAGAAACCGCAGGCCGCTCTCGAACAGGCGCACGCGCGGCTGCTGGCGGGCAAGATTCTGCCGCATCACCTGGATCAGACCCGGCCACAGGCTGCCGCGCATCACCGAGAGCTCGGCAGAGAGCGGATTCGCCAGGGCCAGCGGTGCCGAGGCCGCCGGGCCCGGGTCGAACCAGGCGTTCTGCTCGGGGCTGACGAAGCTGTAGGTGATCGCCTCGAAGTAGCCGCGGGCGACCAGGGTCTGGCGCGCGCGATCGAGATCGAAGGCCATCTCGCGCGGCGCTCGGGTAAAGGCCGCCGAGCGCGCATGGGTCACCGGAATCGCGTCGTAGCCGTAGATACGGCCGATCTCGGCAATCAGGTCCACCTCGCGCTGCAGATCGAAGCGTTGCGAGGGCACACTGATCTGCCAGCCCTCCTGCGTCGCCTCGAGGCCCATTCCGAGCCGACTCAGGATATCGGTCACCTGCTCGTCATCGGGCGCGATGCCCAGCACCTGCTCGATGCGCTGCCGACGCAGCGCCAGCTTGCCCGGCCGCGGCAGGTCGGGCTCGGAGACGGCCTCGACCACCGGACCCGGCTCGCCGCCCGCAATCGCAGACAACAGAGCCGTGGCGCGCTCGATGGCGCGCCGCTGCAGCATCGGGTCGACACCGCGCTCGAAACGGTGCGACGAATCGGTGTGCAGGCCGTAGCGGCGGGCCCGACCAGCGATCGCCGCCGGCGCAAAGAAGGCGCTCTCGAGCAGCACATCGCGCGTCGACCCCGAGACCGCCGTACTGGCACCCCCCATGATCCCAGCCATCGCCACCGGGCCATTGGCATCGGCGATCACCAGGGTCTCGGCGTCAAGCTCTACCCGCTCGTCATTGAGCAGCGTCAGACGCTCGCCGGCACGCGCGAGGCGGACCTGGATTGCGCCGTCGAGCTTGCCGAGATCGAACGCATGCAGCGGCTGACCAAGCTCGAGCAGCACGTAGTTGGTCACATCCACCATCGGCGAGATCGGCCGCAGGCCGCTTCGGCGCAGCCGCTCGGCCATCCACAGCGGCGTCGCGGCGTCCGCGTCCAGGTTGCGGACGATCCGGCAGAGGTAGCGCGGACAGGCCGCTGGGGCCTCGAGCTGAACATCATGGCGGTCGTCATGCACCGGGGGCACCGGCTTCTGGGCCGGTTCGGTGAGCGCCAGACGATTGAGCACGCCGACCTCGCGCGCCACCCCGGCCAGGCTCAGACAATCGCTGCGATCCGGCGTCAGGTCGAGCTCGATCGCATGATCGTCGAGCGCCAGCCAGTCGCGCAGGGCCTCGCCCACCGGCGCATCCGCCGGCAGGGTCATAATCCCCTCTGAGGTCTCGGCCAGCCCCAGCTCGGAGGCCGAGCAGATCATCCCCTGCGAGGCGACACCGCGCAGCTTCGCCTTCTTGATCTTAAAGTCGCCCGGAAGCACGGCGCCGATCCGCGCGACCGGCACCCGCTGCCCCGCCGCGACGTTGGCAGCACCGCAGACGATCTGCAGTGGCTCCTGATCGCCGGCATCGACCCGGCAGACACGCAGCTTGGTCGCATCCGGATGCGGCTCGACGGCCTCGACCGCGCCGATCACCACGCCGGAGAAGGCTGGCGCCACCGGGTCGAGCGCATCGACCTCGAGCCCCGCCATGCTCAGCTGGTCACAGAGTGCCTGCGCGCCAAGCGGAGGATTCACCCATTCGCGCAGCCAGGATTCACTAAAGCGCATCGGTCACCCCGCCGAACGGCACAACTCAGGCGAACTGCGCTAAGAAGCGCAGGTCGT
The DNA here is from genome assembly GCA_964617675.1 of uncultured Halochromatium sp. GTDB lineage: Bacteria > Pseudomonadota > Gammaproteobacteria > Chromatiales > Chromatiaceae > Lamprobacter. Next base: position 14,486 of record CAZTYV010000059.1, read on the forward strand.
TCTCGAAATAGAGGCGCAGATCATCAACGCCGTAGCGCAGCATTGCCAGGCGCTCGACCCCCATACCAAAGGCGTAGCCAAGCCACTGCTCGGAGTCGATGCCGACCTGTCGGAACACCTCCGGATGGATCATCCCGCAGCCGAGCACCTCCAGCCAGCCGCTCTGCTTGCAGACGCGACAGCCCTGTCCACCGCACTTGACGCACTGCACGTCGACCTCGGCCGAGGGCTCGGTGAACGGGAAGTATGACGGCCGAAACCGCAGCTTGAGATCGTCCTGCTCGAAGAAGTTGCGCAGGAAGTCGTAGAGCACGCCCTTAAGATCAGCGAAGGTCGCCTCCCGATCGACCAGGAAGCCCTCCACCTGATGGAACATCGGCGTGTGGGTCAGGTCTGAGTCGCAGCGATAGACCCGCCCCGGCGCGATGATGCGCAGCGGCGGCGCCTGCGTCTCCATCACCCGAATCTGCACCGGCGAGGTGTGGGTGCGCAGCAGCCGGCCATCCGGAAAGTAGAAGGTGTCATGCATCGCCCGCGCTGGATGGTGCGCGGGGATGTTGAGCGCCTCAAAGTTATGGTAGTCGTCCTCGACCTCTGGCCCCTCGGCGATACTAAAGCCGGCATTGGCAAACAGCTGCTCGATCCGTCGCATCGCCCGCGTCACCGGATGCAGGGCACCAGGGGTCTGCCCGCGCCCGGGCAGGGTCACATCGATGCGCTCATCGCGCAGGCGGGCCGCCAGCCGCTGCGCCTCGAGCTCGCCACGACGCGCGTCGAGTGCATCCTGCACCACGCGCTTGGCGTCGTTGATCCGCTGGCCCGCGGCGGGCCGCTCGTCCTTCGGCAGGGCGCCGAGCGCCTTGAGCTGGGCCGTCAGCAGGCCGCTCTTGCCGAGGTACTGCACCCTAACCTCGTCGAGCGCGGTGAGATCGCCCGCCGCACTGACAGCTGCAAGCGCGGCGGTCTGGAGCGCGGCAAGTGGGGTTGACGCATCGCCAACCCCAGTGTTCGCAGTCTCCGGATCGGAATCGGGGGCTTGCCTCATGCGGTCCTCCTCACCGGCTCGGTTGAGAGGCTCAGGCCGACGCGGCCAAGGCGGCCTTGGCCTGCTCCGCCAGGGTGGCGAACGCCGGCTCGTTATCGAAGGCCAGCTCGGCGAGCATCTTCCGATCAATCTCGACGCCGGCCTTGTGCAGACCGTCCATCAGGCGGCTGTACGAGAGACCGTGCATGCGCGCCGCGGCATTGATCCGAGCGATCCAGAGCGCACGGAACTGGCGCTTGCGCTGACGGCGATCACGATAGGCATATTGACCGGCCTTGATAACGGCCTGTTTGGCGACCCGATAGACCTTACTGCGGGCACCGTAATACCCCTTGGCCTGGTCGAGGACCTTCTTGTGGCGAGCGTGCGCGGTGACGCCGCGTTTGACGCGTGGCATAGCAATTTCTCCGAAAGGTTCAAATCGTCATCGCCGGGCCGGCTCCAGGGATTGATGACCCCGACCAGCTCGGCGCTCGAAGGCCGGCTTCAACAATAAGGCATCATGCGCCGCGCGGCCCGGTTATCGGACTTGTGCAGCAGGTGGTTCTTGCGGAGCTGTCTCTTCCGCTTGGTTGCCTTCTTGGTGAGGATGTGACGCCGGTGCGAGGCGTTGCGTTTAAACTTTCCGGTCGCCGTGCGTGCGAAACGCTTGGCGGCACCGCGATTGGTCTTGATCTTGGGCATTTTTCACTCCGTGGTTTCTGTGCTGCCGATCGGCCTGGCAGCTTATTGGATACGGCGCATCGGAAGCCCGCCCCGAGCGCCGCGTCTAATCGAAAGGGCCTGAGTGGCACTATTTCTTTTTCGGCCCCAGTACCATCACCATCTGCCGCCCTTCCATCTGCGGCTGTTGCTCGACGATGCTGATCTCGGCCAAATCATTCTCAACCCGCCGTAGCAGATCGAGGCCCAGCTCCCGGTGGGCATGCTCTCGACCGCGAAAGCGCATGGTGACCTTCGCCTTATCACCTTCAATCAGGAATCGGGTCAGATTCTTGAGCTTGACCTGGTAATCGCCGATATCGGTGCCGGGTCGGAATTTGACCTCCTTGACCTGAACCTGCTTTTGCTTCTTGCGCGCCTCGTTCTGCTTCTTCTTTTGATCGAACCGAAAGCGCCCGTAGTCCATGAGCCGGCACACCGGCGGATCGGCATTAGGAACGATCTCGACGAGATCCAGACTCACATCAGCAGCGCGCTGTTTGGCCTCGGCCAAATCGAGGATGCCGACCTGTTCGCCGTCGTCGGCGATCAAGCGAACCTGTGGAACCGAGATCTCATCATTGACGCGGTTGCGTTTTGGTGCAGCGATAGCAGACTTCCTCCGAGCTACGAAACGATCATCGGCGCCGCGGTGGCGGAGAGACAAACACCGCCTGCAGCGCGCGACAACACAGCATTCTCATGAAAAACGGGTGGCTCAATGCGTCCGCTCGCCGACCTCGTCATCGAGCTTCTGCACCAGCGCATCCAAGGCAACCACGCCGAGATCGGTGCCCTGGCGATCGCGAAGTGCCAAGGTCTGAGTCTCCATCTCGCGATCACCCACGACCAAGAGATAGGGCACCTTCTGCAGCGTGTGCTCGCGAATCTTAAAGCCGATCTTCTCGTTCCTCAAGTCGGCATCGACCCGGAACCCCTTTTCGCGCAACGTCTTAGCGACCTCCGCGGCATAGTCGCGCTGGTGATCGGTGATCGTGAGCACCACGGCCTGCACCGGCGCCAGCCACAGCGGCAGCGCACCCGCGTAGTGCTCGATCAGGATGCCGATGAAACGCTCCATCGAGCCGAGGATGGCGCGGTGGATCATCACCGGCACCTGCTTGGCGTTGTCCTCGCCGATATAATGGGCACCGAGGCGCCCGGGCATCGAAAAATCGACCTGAATGGTGCCGCACTGCCAAGTACGGCCGATGCTGTCGCGCAACGTGAACTCGATCTTCGGGCCATAGAAGGCGCCCTCGCCCGGCTGCACGCGAAAGTCTAAACCCTTGTCGCGCAGCGCCTTGTCGAGTGCCGCCTCGCCCTTGTCCCAGAGCTCATCGCTACCAACGCGCTTCTCGGGCCGCAGCGAGAGCGCGAGATCGATCTCATCGAAGCCGAAGTCGTGGTAGGTCTCGAACACCATCGCGATCAGCGTCGCAACCTCTTGTTGCAGCTGCGCTTCGGTGCAGAAGACATGCGCATCGTCCTGGGTGAAACGGCGGGCGCGCATCAGCCCGTGCAGGGTGCCCGAAGGCTCGCTGCGATGGACCACGCCGAACTCGGCGATCTTCAACGGTAGCTCGCGGTAGCTCTTCAGCCCCTGGTTGAAGATCTGGATATGCCCCGGGCAGTTCATCGGCTTGATCGCGTAGTCACGCTCATCAAGCTGGGTCGTGAACATATCGTCAGCGAACTTCTCCCAGTGCCCGGAGCGCTCCCACAGTGAGCGATCCAACACCTGCGGCGTCTCGACCTCTTGGTAGCCGTACTCGTCGAGCTTGCTGCGCATGTACTGCTCGACCTGACGATAGATGATCCGGCCCTTTTGATGCCAGAAGGCCATACCAGGCGCCTCGTCCTGGAAATGGAACAGGTCGAGCTGCTTGCCGAGCTTGCGATGATCGCGCTTCTCGGCCTCTTCCAGGCGGTGCAGATAGGCGTTGAGTTCCTTCTTGTCGCGCCAGGCGGTGCCGTAGATGCGTTGCAGCATGGCGTTG
>CAZTYV010000060.1:0-74 GCA_964617675.1 uncultured Halochromatium sp.
CGTGTGAGGTGGTCGGTGCGGCTGGGCATCGGCGCTCGTGAGTCGAGTGGGGCAGTGTTCAGTCGGTGTCGGAG
>CAZTYV010000060.1:84-18009 GCA_964617675.1 uncultured Halochromatium sp.
CGAAAACGGAACGGGTAAAGGATACGGAAACGCTCCTCGACTCGCCAGACGTGTGAGGGGACGTGTGAGGTGGTCGGTGCGGCTGGGCATCGGCGCTCGCGAGTCGAGTGGGGCAGCGCTCAGTCGGTGTCGGAGACGGAGCGGCGCATGGATTTCGTGCGGCCGCGTCGCAGCTTCTCCTCGAGGCGCCGCCGCTTGGCGGCCCGCGATGGCTTGGTGGGCCGGCGCGGCTTCGGGGCGATCGCTGCGCGCGCAATCAGGGCCGCGAGCCGCATCCGGGCATCGGCGCGGTTGCGCTCACGCGTGCGAAAGCGATGGGCATGAATGGTTAGGACGCCCTCGCCATCGATGCGGCGATCGCCGCTGGCGAGCAGACGCTCGCGGACCGAGTCGGGCAGCGACGGCGAGCCTTTCAGATCCAGGCTGAGCTGGACCGCGGTGGCGAGCTTGTTGACGTTCTGCCCGCCCGGACCTGGGGAGCGCACGAAGCGCTCCCGCAGCTCTTGCTCAGGGACCTGAATCCCGGCCGTGATCTTGAGCATCGGTGTGATCGATCGGCATGCCGGCGACGGCGCCGCCCTGACTGCCGCCCTGACTAGTCGTCGACGCCGCCGCCGAGCAGTGCCGCCGTCTCTCGCGTGCGCGTGCGCCGCGGATGACGATGGCTGCTCGCCCGGTTGCCATCGACGTTTTGACGTCGATTGTGGCTACGCTTTGCAGCCGCGGCACCCGGCGGCGATGCTGCGCTGCCAGGTGCGCGCCGACGGCCGGAATCGGCCTCCGAGCGCTGCGTTGGCTGCGCGTCGCTGGCGCTCGCCTGACGGCCGTTCGGGCCCTGAGCGCCGCCCTTAGCACCGCCTTGAGCGCCGGCCTGAGCACCATGGCGGCCTCGCGCCACTGACTCGCCGCGACGATGGCCGCTGTCGGTGCCGGCCGGCCGCGATCGCCGCCCCTGGTCTGAGGCACGCGCGTTGGCTCGAGCCGGGCGTGGCCCGCTGCGACCATTCGGGATTGGCTCCGCCGGGATGCTTGGGTCGGGCGCATAGCCGGGCTGGATGACCTTGGGCACCTCACGCTTGAGCAGGCGCTCGATGTCGCGCAGCAGGCGGTGCTCATCGACGCAAACCAACGAGACCGCCTGACCCTCGCGACCGGCGCGGCCGGTGCGACCGATGCGATGGACGTAGTCCTCGGGCACGTTGGGCAGCTCGTAGTTGACCACATGCGGCAGCTGATCGATATCCAGCCCGCGGGCGGCGATGTCGGTGGCGACCAGCACCCGGACCTCACCGCTCTTGAAGCCCGCTAGCGCTCGGGTGCGTGCACCCTGGCTTTTGTTGCCGTGGATCGCCGCGGCGCTGAGGCCATCGGTCTGCAACTGCTCGGCGAGGCGGTTGGCACCGTGCTTGGTGCGGGTGAAGACCAGCACCTGGCGCCAGTCATTGGCGCCGATCATGTGGCTCAGCAGCTCGCGCTTGCGATGGCGATCGACCGGGTAGACGACCTGATCGATGCGCTCGGCGGTGGTATTGCGCGGCGCGGCCTCGATCAGCTCGGGATTATTCAGCAGCCGCTCGGCCAGGCGCTTGATCTCATCGGAGAAGGTGGCCGAGAAGAGCAGATTCTGGCGCGCATGGTTCGGTGGCAGCAGCGCCAGCACCTTCTTGATATCGTGGATGAAGCCCATGTCGAGCATGCGGTCGGCCTCGTCCAGGATCAGGGTCTCGACCCGGGAGAGGTCGAGGGTGCCCTGCCCAGCGTGGTCGAGCAGGCGCCCGGGGGTGGCCACCAGGATGTCGACGCCGCGGCGCAGCTGCTCGATCTGTGGGTTGATCTTGACCCCGCCGAAGATCACCGTCGAGCGCAGCGGGAGATGCTGGCCGTAGGTCTGGATACTCTCCTGGACCTGGGCGGCGAGCTCGCGGGTGGGGGTCAGCACCAGCGCGCGAATCGGCCGGCGGCCCTTGGCTCCCTGCGCGCTGCCCGACGGGCTGGTGCTCAGGCGCTGCAGCAAGGGCAGGGTGAAGCCGGCAGTCTTGCCGGTGCCGGTCTGCGCGGCGGCCATCACATCACCACCGCGGAGGATGGTCGGGATGGCCTTGGTTTGGATTGGGGTGGGTTGGGTATAGCCCTGCTCGCGGACCGCGCGCAGGAGCTCGGCCGACAGGCCAAGGGTGTCGAATGACATGCGTTTCTGGACTCCAGATGGGCCCTCCCGTCCTCAACGAGGCGGGAGCCGGTCCGGGCTGGATGAATGGGTGCCGACAGCGGCGATGCTTGCGGGTCAGCGAAGACCCTGCCCTCGAGCGGCTCGCCGTCGGCTGGTGCCTCGGGCGTATGCGTCGTTATCGAAGAGCAGGAGAGCAGCGAACGGCTCAAGCGATTTTCGGCGACCGCGTCCGCCGATGGCGGTTGGTCGCGAGCGGTGCCGACCGGTCCAGGCACCCGAAGCCCGAGAGTTTAACCTAAAACCAAGCCCAGTTATCCGTTTTTCTTCGTCGACCGTGGATGCGCCTGAAAGTGATCGGTCCGCTGATCGGTCTGCTGATCCGCATGCTGGCTCCCCCGCCGGCCCGACCCCTAATCCTTGCTGGGGCCGCCCGAGGGCCCCGGCCCACGGCCACCCGCAGGGGAGGGCCCAGGTTTGGGGCCGCGCGCCCGTTGCTCACCTTCGCCACGACGTCGGCCCCCGGCATCGCCCTTGGCTGGCCGCCCAGCGGCGGTCTTCTCTTGGGCGCTGTCGGCTGCGACGCGGGTGATCGCGAGCGGCCGTCCGCAGACGCGGACCTTGCGCAGATCCTGTAACAGCTCGCGGGGCATGCCGGTGGGTAAGTCGACCAGGCTGAACTCGTCTTCGATATCGATGCGCCCGATGTGGCGCGCATCGAGCCCGGCCTCATTGGCGATCGCACCGACGATGTTGCCGGGTTTGACGCCGTTGCGATGACCCACGGCGATGCGGAAGCGCTCCATGCCCTGGTCGGGCGGCGATGGGGAGCGGCGTTGTTGACGCGGACGCGTCGGGTCTTCGCGCCGCGGACCGCGACCCTGCTCGCCGCGCTCCTGCGCGCGCGCTGGCCGCTCCGGGGCCGTCAGCAGGAGCGGTTGATCGCCAATGGAGAGCTTCGCGAGCGCTGCGGCGATCTCGAGCGCGGGCACGTCGTGCTCTTCCTGATACTGCTCGATCAGGCTCTGCATGAAGCTGAGCTCGCCGGCGGCGAGGGTGTCGGTGATGCGCTGTTTGAAGTCGGCGATGCGCTTGTTGTTGACGGTCTCGGTCGAGGGCAGCGTCAGCGGCTCGATGCGCTGTCGCGTGGCGCGCTCGATGGCGGCAAGCATGCGTCGCTCCCGCGGGGCAACGAACAGGATCGCCTCGCCGGCACGCCCGGCACGCCCGGTGCGCCCGATGCGGTGGATGTAGGCCTCGGTATCGTAGGGGATGTCGTAATTGACGACATGGCTGATACGCTCGACATCCAGCCCGCGCGCGGCAACATCGGTCGCGACCAGGATATCGAGTGCGCCGCTGCGCAGCTGCTCCACCATCTGCTCGCGCTGCTGCTGCGGCATGTCGCCATTGAGCGCCGCGGCGCTCCAGCCTCGGGCGCCGAGCCGGGCGGCGAGCTCGGTGGTCGCGGTCTTGGTGCGCACGAACAGCAGCAGCCCGTCGAAGGGCTCGACCTCGAGGATGCGGGTGAGGGCATCGAGCTTGTGCATCCCACTCACCAGCCAGTAGCGCTGGCGGATGGTCTCGGCGGTGGCGGTGGCCGCCTCAATGCTGATCGACTGTGGCTCGTGCAGATAGCGCTGGGCGATGCGCTGGATTGCGCTCGGGAGCGTGGCCGAGAAGAGCGCGATCTGGCGCTTGGGTGGTGTCTGCTCGAGGATCCACTCGACGTCGTCGATGAAGCCCATCCGCAGCATCTCATCGGCCTCATCCAGCACCAGCGCCTGCAGCCCGTCAAGCCGCAAGGTGCCCTTGCGCATATGATCCATGATGCGCCCAGGGGTGCCGACCACCAGATGCACGCCGCGTTTGAGCTGACGGATCTGTCCGCCATAATCGGAGCCGCCGTAGATCGGGAGTACATGGAAGCCGCTGAGCGCGCTGGCATAGCGTTGAAAGGCCTCGGCGACCTGCAAGGCGAGCTCGCGGGTCGGGGTCAGCACCAGGACCTGAGGCGCGCGCTGTCCGAGATCGATCTTCGCCAGCAGCGGCAGCGCAAAGGCCGCCGTCTTGCCGGTGCCCGTTGGCGCATGCCCGAGCAGGTCAGCGCCCGCGAGCAGGTGCGGGATGGTCGCAGCTTGGATCGGCGATGGCGTTTCGTAGCCGACGCTGTCGAGGGCGGTCAACAGGGCAGGCGGTAGCCCGAGCGCGGCGAAGCTCAGGGGCGGCGAAGAGTCTGACATGAGAGCAGGCCTGAAGGCGGGAAGATGGCGGGCCAACGGATGCGGCCGCGTTGGCTGCGGTGTGCGGTCCGATCAGCCGATCAGTGTAGCGCAGCTTTGCGCTGTCGCTTGAATTATTCGTTCGTTGCGCGGAGGGCGCGCAGGAGGGTCCAGTGCAGATGTGGGTCGATGCGGATGCGACGCCGAATCCGGTCAAGGAGATCTTGTTCCGAGCCGCGCAGCGGGTCGATGTGCTGCTGACGCTGGTTGCGAACCAGCCGCTGCAGACCCCAACCTCGGCGCGAATCCGGACCGTGCGCGTGGGCGCGGGCTTTGACGTCGCCGATGACTACATCCTCGAGCATGCCCGCGCCGGCGATCTGGTGATCACTGCCGACATCCCGCTCGCGGCGGACCTGGTCGCCCAGGGCTGCCAGGTCCTGAGCCCGCGCGGCGAGCAGTTCACCGCGGAGACGGTCCGTCAGCGCCTGAATATGCGAGACTTCCTCGAAACGATGCGAGCCAGTGGTCTGGACACCGGCGGTCCGCCCGCCTACAAGCAGGCGGATCGCCAGGCGTTTGCGAATGCCCTCGACCGCCTCTTGGCGCGCAGCCTACAACAGCGAAAGTCGCCGGATGCGTGAGCAGCCTCTGATCGCGCGCTAGGGTCCACCGAGGCTCGGCGTGGGCACGGTGAGCTGGCCCGGATACTGAGTGCGGATCCAGGTCTCGGCCTCGGCGACGATCTGTTTCGCGGATTTGCCCTCGACCGGAATCGGCGCGCCAATCCGCAGCCTGATCACCCCGGGGATGCGCATCAGCGAACGGCTCGGCCAGCAGTCGCCGCTGTTGTGTGACATCGGCAGGACCTCGACGCCGGCGCGGGCGGCGAGCATGGCTCCGCCCGGGTTGAAGGGGCCGATGGTGCCCGGTGCTTGTCGCGTCCCCTCCGGATAGATCACCACGCTGATGCCCTCGCGGAGTCGCTCCTGGCCCACGCGCAGCAGCGTCTTCAGCGCTTGGGAGGCCTTCGAGCGATCGATCGCGATCGGTCGCAGCAGGGCGAGGCCCCAACCGAAGAACGGGACCCAGAGCAGCTCGCGCTTGAGGATCGTTGCCTGCGGCGAGATCAGCAGTTGGAGGTAGAAGGTCTCCCACTGACTCTGATGGTTGCACATCACCACCACCGGCCGGTCGCGCGGGATCAGGTCGAGCCCCTCGACCTCGATCCGCACGCCATTGAGCCAGCGCAGCAGCCACATCGTCGCCCGCGACCAGAGGTTGACGAACCAGTAGCGCTGCTCGAAGGATTGAAAGGGTGCCACGGCGAGACTGAGCAGGCTGTGGAGGATGCCGATGAGATTGTAGAGGACGAAGAAGAGCAGGCTGAGGAGGCGGACCTTGAGGCCCGGGCGCGGGTTCAGATTCGGGCTCAGATTGGGGTCCTGGTCGGGACGCGGACCGGGGGGCAGGTCCGAGGTCGGGTCGGAGGTTGGGGCGGTGGGCATCAAGGGCAGCCGTGGTCGGGGACGAATCGCGAATTATCGCGCGCTGGCCCGGAAGTCGAAAGCACCGGCCGACGACCTGTGGTTTTTAGGCACGCGCTGTGCCACACTCCACGCCGGCCCGGGGCTGCGCTGCTGCAGTCTGGCCTCTGGCGCTCTTGCGACCGCACTTGGCGCGGCAAGGGCCCGGCGAACGCCTCGGCGGACGCGCCAACCGCGGTGCGGGTCGCGTCTAGCTCGGTCGGCCGGCCCATTCGGTCTAATCGGCCTCGCCGAGGCCCTATCTGACGTCGTTTTGGAGACCCTGAAGATGAAGGTAAAGCACGCTTTCGTGACCATGACCGCAGCCGTTGCGCTGAGCTTGTCCGGTCTGCTGATTGCCGAACAGGCGCCCGAGGCGGTGATCGAGGCGGCCGAGGCCGAGGCAGAGGCGGCTGCTGAGATCGCTGATGCCGTGTCCGACGCCGCTAGCGATGCGCAGGCCGAGGCCGATGCCGCTGTTGCCAATGCGAAGATGAACAAGGATTCGTACGCCGCTCAAAAGGCGGCCGAGGGTGCATCGAAAGAGGCCGCTCTGCTGAAGGAGGCCGAGGTCGTCACGCGCGAGGTCAAGGAGGAAACCCAGACAGAAGCGATGCTCGAGAAGCAGTCCGGCATGATCGGCGGCGAGGACTGAGCCGACCTGTGTGACCTCATCGCTGAGTCCGTGGGCGTGGGGTTAGGCGAGCGCTAGCGTATCGGCCCCGACCGCGGGTCTCCCGAGGGTATGAAGGCCCGGCAGCTGTAAGGCTGCCGGGCCTTCTGCGTTGCGGTCTGCTCACAGGCTCTCTTGCGGATCGACGTCGATGCTCCAGCGCAAGCGGCGATCGACTGATCTGGAGCGCAAGGCCGGTAGAAGCCGGTCGAGCAACCGGTGCAAGGGACCGCGTTGCTGGCATTGCAGCAGCAGCTGTGCGCGAAACCGCCCCGCGCGCCGCTCCATGCTCGCGGGCGCGGGCCCCCAGACCTCGACCGGCCCGGGCTCGAGCCGGGCGATCTGTGCCTTGGTATCGCGCAGGAAATCGAGTGCCAGCTGCTCGATCCGGCTGTCGGCGCGGACCAAGGCCTGAAAGCTGAACGGCGGCAACATCGCCTCGGCGCGCTCGGCTAGGGCCGCGGTCGCGAAGGCGCCGTACCCCTGGCGAAGCAGCCGCACCAGCAACGGATGGTCTGGGTGGCGGGTCTGGACCACGACGGTGCCGGGCTTCTCGGCGCGGCCGGCACGGCCGGCGACCTGGATCAACAGTTGCGCCATGCGCTCGCTGGCCCGGAAGTCGCTGCCGTAGAGGCCGTGATCGATGTCGAGGATGCCGACCAGGGTCACGCCAGGCAGATGATGTCCCTTGGCCAGCATCTGGGTGCCGAGCAGGATGGGATAGTCACCCTGACGGGCGGCGTTGAGCAGGCGCTCGAGCTCTCCCTTGCGGGCGGTATTGTCGCGGTCGATGCGCGCGAGCGGGATCCCGGGGAAGCGCTGCCGCAGGCTGTCCTCGACGCGCTCAGTGCCCTGCCCGAGCGGGCGCAGGTCGGGTGACTCGCAATAGGGGCATTGCACCGGCAACGCGCGTTGATCGCCGCAATGGTGACAGACCAGGCGGCCGCGACCGCGATGCAGCGTCATGCGGGCGTCGCAGTGCTGGCAGAGGCTGATCCAGCCGCAATCGTGGCAGGTGAGCACGGGCGCGAAGCCGCGGCGATTGAGAAACAGGAGCACCTGATCGCCGTTCTCGATCACGGTTGACATGCGGGTGAGCAGGGCGTGAGACAGGCCCGTGGTCAACGGCTGTGCACGGACGTCGATCAGCACAAATCGGGGCGTCTGGGCGCCGCCGGCGCGCTGACGCAGATGCAGGTGCTGGTAACGTCCGCGCTCGGCATTCCGCAGCGACTCCAGCGATGGGGTTGCCGAGCCGAGCACGATCGGGCAGGCGTCGATCTGAGCGCGTCTGACGGCCAGATCGCGGGCCGAGTAGCGAAAGCCATCCTGCTGCTTGAGCGAGACGTCGTGCTCCTCGTCGACGATCAGCAGTCCGAGCTCGGGGAGCGGGGTAAGGATGGCCGAGCGGGTGCCGAGGATGAGCCTGGCCTCGCCGCTGGCGGCGCGGCGCCAGGCACGCTCGCGCTCGCGCTCGCTGAGGCCGGAATGCAACAGGGCGTGCTCGGTGTGGATGCGCGCCGCGAAGCGTTCCGCGAGCTGCGGCGTGAGGCCGATCTCGGGCACCAGCACCAGCACCTGGCGCTGGCGCTCCAAGGCTTCTTGGATGAGGCGAATGTAGACCTCGGTCTTGCCACTACCCGTGACGCCATCGAGCAGGAAACAGCGGAACCCAGAGGCCTTGGTGATGGTCTCGACCGCATTGAGCTGTTCGTCATTGAGCCTGAGCCTGGCAACCGGCTGGGCGGTGGTCAGGCCGCTGCTTGGGCCTTGCGGTGTCGCGGTTGGCTCGCAGCGCTCGATGAGCCCCTTGCGCTCGAGTGCGTCCAAAGCGGCACGGCAGTCCCCCACCTGCTCGCGCAGCAGCGCCTCCTCAAGGCATGACGATGCCGTCTGCAGGGCCTCGAGGACGGCGGCCTGGCGCGGTGCGCGCCTGAGCAAGGCCGGCGGTTGCTCACCGGCTCCCGCCTCCCTGAGCCGCCATGCCGGCGCCGGGGGCTCGATGCTCGGACGCGGACGCCTTAGGCGGGCGGGCAGTGCGGCAAAGATGGACTCACCGGGCGGGTGGCGATAGTAATCCGCGGCCCAGCGAATCAGCGCGAGATCGCGCGGCTCCAGCACTGGCTCCTGGTCCAGACAGCGCTCGATGGTCTTGAGACGGTCCGGCTCGAGCTCGGAGTGGTCTTGACGCGCGACGATGATGCCCATGCGCTGACTGGCGCCAAAGGGCACGAGCACGCGTTGGCCGATCCCACAGTCCGTTAGGCCGGGCGCGGGCCGATAGTCGAAGAGGTCCGCGAGCGGCGCAGCCACGGCAACTTGAACGATCGCCAACACAGGGTCCTCTGGCTTTGCGGGCGCTGCACGACCTGCGGCCGCCGCGGGTTGCCCGCCTTTGGCAACCGTGTATTATTGCCGCGACCGTCTGGTCGTTGTCGAATCCCCATTCGAGTCCGAGTCCAGGGTTCTGAGCTATGTTGTCACTCAGCCAACAGGTCTTGCGTACCGATCTCGCCGGTATGCCGTTGGAATGGATCGATTATCGGGCCGCTGCCAGGCTTTATTTCCTCGATCAGGTGGCCTACACCTGCGGCAACCCGATGATCCTTCTGCGCGGCGGGACCAACGCCCGCACTCGGGCTCGCAGTGAGCTGCAGATCCACTCGATCATCGCGACCCAAGGCGCACATCATGGCTCGAGCAAGCTCGCGGCCGACTACGCCCCACCGCTCTCGAACCGGACCCTCTTCCAGCGCGACGATCACCTCTGCCTCTACTGCGGCGGGCGCTTCTCGGCGCAGCATCTCTCGCGCGACCACGTGCGCCCGGTGAGTAGGGGTGGGCGTGATGACTGGAACAACGTCGTGACCGCCTGCGTTCGCTGTAACAATTACAAGGCCGGGCGCACACCAGAGGACGCCGGTATGCAGCTGTTGGCAGTGCCGTTCACGCCGACGCATGTCGAATATATCTACCTCATGGGGCGCAATGTCCTGGCCGATCAGATGGCATTCCTCAGGGCCCACTTCCCGCGCTCGAGTCCGCTACTGCGGCGTTTGGCCGATGCCTGAAGCCACTGCATTTAGCGAGCGCCGATAGCCACCGATGACGGATTGGCAAGGCATCAGCGCACGCATCAGCGAGGCCTTGGGGCGTCCGTTCGATGCTGGGCGACCAACGAGCGTCGGTGGCGGCTGCATCAATCAGGCCCTGGTCCTCGGCGAAGGCGATGAGCGAGCCTTCATCAAGCTCAATCGACCCGAGCTGGCGGCGATGTTCGAGGCCGAGGCGGCGGGTCTCGCCGCGATGGCGGCGACCAATAGCATTCGGGTCCCCGCACCGATCTGTACCGGCGTTGTCGGTGGCGAGGCCTTTATTGCGATGGAGTATCTCGACCTTCGGTCGAGCGGCGATGAGGTCGCCGCGGGCCGGCAGCTCGCCGCCATGCATCGTGCCACGCGTGAGCGTTTCGGCTGGGATCGCGATAACACCATCGGCTCAACGCCGCAGCCCAACGCCGAACGCTCGGACTGGGTAAGCTTCTGGGCCGATCAGCGGCTCGGATTCCAACTCGAGCTTGCGTCGCGCAATGGCTACGGCGGTCGTTTGCAGCGCTCCGGTGAGCGCCTGCTCGCGAGCCTCTCGGCGCTGATTGATCCGACGCCGCCGGCATCGCTCCTGCACGGTGATCTCTGGGGCGGGAACCTGGGTTATGCGGTCGGCGGGCAACCGGTCATCTTCGATCCGGCCTGTTACTACGGTGATCGTGAGACCGACCTTGCGATGACCGAGCTCTTCGGCGGCTTCGGTCGGCGCTTTCGTGATGCGTACGAGGAGGCCTGGCCGCTCAACGCAGGCTACGAGGTGCGCAAGCAGCTCTACAACCTCTACCACATCCTCAATCACCTGAATCTCTTCGGCGGCGGCTATCTCCGGCAGGCCGAGCGCATGATCGACGGATTGCTTGCCGAGATCGGCAGTGCGTCTTTGTGACGATTATGTTAACGTCTCAGCGCCTCGCTGGGTGCATGTCGCGCCCGGCTCCCTCCCGAAAGAAACCGCCCCATGGCTCGCGAGCTCTTGCTGCTGCGACACGCCAAGTCCGACTGGGACAGTGGCGCCGTCGCTGATTTCGATCGCCCGCTCTCCAAGCGTGGTCGACGCGATGCGCCCCGGATCGGCGAGTGGCTCTACCGCGAAGGACTCATCCCCGCGCTTATCCTGAGCTCACCGGCCGAGCGTGCGCGTGAGACGGCACTGAAGGTCTGCAAGGGGTTGGACTGTTCTAAACGCGACATCCGCTGGGAATCGCGTCTCTATGAGGCCGATCTGGAGGCCTTGCTCCAAGTGCTGGCCGCCGAGGCGAATGGTGCGCCCTCGGTGCTCGTCATCGCGCACAACCCCGGGCTCGAGTCCCTGCTTCGTTACTTGGCCGATGGTGATCTCGATGAGCCCAAGGACGGCAAGCTCATGCCGACCGCCGCCTTGGCGCGACTAGAGATGCCTGACGATTGGAGCCTACTCGAGGCGGGGTGCGCGAGCCTCGTGACCCTGCTGCGGCCGAAGGCGCTCAGGTAGGGGCGCCGACCGGCAGCGGTGATCCTTTCGCGCTAGCCAAAATGCCGGCGCCGGCTCCGCGTTCGATCACCGCCTCTTCGAGAAGAGAGTGGTGAAGGCCGCGGAGCCGGCGCTCAGTGCGATTCAAGGATCGCTGCTGACCAGGCCGAGCGAGATGCGCTCGTCGTCGATCAGCGGCGGCGACAGCTGACTAATCAGCCTGTCACCGCGTATTGGGATGGTCTAATCAACCGCCCCAGTATGCACCGTAAGGGCTCACGGTGAACAGGAAGGCATGGATCAGGATGCCGAGCAGGAACACGGACATCAGGATCGGCACCAGCCAAGTCGCAGGATTCAGGACCAGCCAGATCTTCCAGTCGTCTTCAGGGTTTTTTGGTTTTTGGATTTCGGCCATTGTTCAGCCCTCTATTCAGAGTTTGTGTGTGGTGCTTGAAGCGCGTTCGATCAGAGGCTGATCAGAACCAGGGCTTCCAAGCCAAAACCAGGATGTGAGCGACGGCGGCGATACCGACGAATGCGGTATAGGTCACCTTGAACTGCTCGTGGAACTCTTTCGCTTGATCGGGGGTGAGGCCCGAGAGACTGGCTTGTTCGGCCATGTGGTTGACTCCTGAACGGTAGGTGGTGCCGCTGGCTGTGCCAGGGCTTGAATCACGACACTGCGTTTAGCGCGTGTCGACGAAGTCTTAACTTCTTACTCAGCGGCCGGGGCGGGCGCAGCTGGTGCCGGAGCAGCCTCAACAGCTGCCGGGGCTTCGAAGCTCGGGCTCCAATACTCGTTGTAAGGGCTAACGGAGTACAGGAAGGCGTGGATCAGGATGCCGAGAAGGAACACGGACATCAGGATCGGGACCAGCCAGGTGGCGGGATTCAGAACGAGCCAGATCCGATAATCCTGCTCTTTCGGCTTGTAGTTGAAGACGTCTTGGAACATGAGTAAATCCTCTAGCGATGTTCAGTGGCAGGCGATCAGAACCAAGGCTTCCAGGCCAGGACCAGGATGTGCGCAACAGCGGCGATACCGACGAATGCGGTGTAGGTCACCTTGAACTGCTCGTGGAATTCTTTCGCTTGCTCAGGCGTGAGACCCGAAAGGCTCTTCATGTCAGCCATTTACATACCCTCCGTTAAGGGTTTGATGACAGTGCCGCACCTGTGCGTGCGACGGGACTCGACTCGACGAATGGCGTCGGGTCGAACTGAACGACCGGCGCTGCCGGTAGCCATTCCCTGTGGCAGCTCGTGTTTCCATGGCTGTCAGTTTAGTTTGACAGCAGTAAATGTCAACCCAAATGTACAGATTCCTTTGTGGTTTCTGTCCTGATGCCCCGTCTATGGGTCTAACAAATTGAAAAGTTAGAAAAAAGTGTTCATGAGCCGGCTGTCTTGATCAGCTGACAGTCGCTGAGATTGACACTCGGGCGGTGCACGGACGGCTGCGATGGCGACCCGTGGGCCGCTAACGCTCCCGGTACCGACGGCATCTCGTCGCCCGAGCTCGGCCCCTAGTCGCATCGCTATGTCAGGAAAAAAGTTGCGAATACAGTGGGATAGCAAGTGATGCGACGGGCGTGATGCGGGAGGGATCGCGGGGCCGGGCGCGCGCGAGCAGGTTTTCGGCCCGCTGGCCTCGACCACACGGCGATGCGCATTCGCATGATCTAGCTCAACAGCGCGAAGACGCTGGGGGGCTGAGGGGGGGGCTGAGGGGAATGGCTGAGCGTCGGGCGCTCAGATCCGCAGCAGAAGGTCAGCGAGGGGCCTGCTCAAGCAGCCTCTGCGGGCGCGGCTCAAGCGCGCGTGCAGGTCCCGACCGGGTTGCACTCGGTCGGGCTCGGCGGAAGCGGGAAGGTCGTGGAGGGGAGGGTTGGTTCGGGCTCGCGATGCGCGTCGCCCGGGTCCCCCGAGACGCCCAGGGCCTCTCGGGGTGGCTTTGGGGGTGGTCGAGGGCAGCCGCGCGCGTGACGCGGCTGCTCGGCCTCTGCGGCGCGATCAGTCGGCGCGGCGGGTGGCCTTCTGCCAGGGCGAGACGATGCCGAGCAGGTGGGCCATGTCCTTGACGAAGATGCGCAGGTGCGCCGCGGGCTTGGCCCGGACGAGGCGCTTGTGCATGTACGCCTCCCAGGTCAGATGCTGGATGTCTGGATCATCGCAGAGGCTGACGAAGCGCTCGCGGCGCTTATCGTTCTTGTACCAGAACCGCTGCATGATCCCGAGGATCCAGAACACGCGCCCATGGGCCTTCATGAAGCGCTTGCGGGCGCTGGCCAGGGCCTTGGGATTGCCCGTCACCAAGAGCTCCTCGACCGCATCCCCGGCCAGACGGCCGCCGACCAGCGCGTAGTAGATGCCCTCGCCGGACGCGGGGGCAACGACGCCCGCGGCATCGCCGGCGAGGACCACGTCGCGATCGTTATCCCACTTCTTCAACGGATGTAGTGGGATCGGGGCGCCCTCGCGGCGCAGGGTCTCGCATTGGTCGAGTCCGGTCTCCTTGCGCAGTTGGTCGACCGCATCGTGCAGCGAGAAGCCCTTGATCTCGGTGCCGACACCGATGCTGGTGGTCTCCCCGTGCGGGAAGATCCAGGCATAGAAGTCCGGCGAGAGCTTGCCCTGATAGTAGACATCGCAGCGGGCCGGATCGAAGTCGTGCAGACCCTTGCCGGAGGTCGGCGCCGGTGAGCGGACGATCTCATGATAGGCGGCGACATGGGGCAGCTCCTTGGCGCCCGGCACGCACTGCTTGGCGACCGAGGACATGGCACCGTCGGCGCCGATGATCGCGCGCGCACGCACGGTCTCGGTCTGTTGGCGATCGCTCGCCTCGGCGGGGCGGAACTCGACCAGCGCGGTGCCGTCGCCGTCGCGCAGCACGCGGGTGAAGGTGCCGTTGCGTCGCTCGGCACCGGCCGCGGCCGCGCGCTCGCGCAGCCATTCATCGAAGGGCTCACGATCGACCATGCCGACGTAGCCGCCGTTGATGGGCATGTCGACGTGGCGGTCGCTCGGCGCCACCATCCGCGCCGAGGCGATCTTGGCGACGAGCTGCTCGTCTGGGATCTCGAACTCCTCGATGGCCTTCGGCGGGATCGCCCCGCCGCAGGGCTTGATGCGACCGGGTCGGTCCAGGAGCAAGACCTTGCGGTTGTGCTTCGCCAAATCGGTTGCCGCGGTGGCGCCGGCTGGGCCGCCGCCCACGACCACCACGTCATAGGTCTCGGGGTTCGCCATAGGATTCACCTTTGGTGGCTATCTGTTGTTAAGGCTGCTGTAGAGACCGTGGCCACAAGCCGCGCTGAGTGCCTAGCTGTGCTTGGGCGCTGTGCTTGGGCGCTGTGCTTGGGCGCACGGTCGAGTGTGCGAGATCCGCTCGCCGGCGACCGTGATCGGCCGCTGCTTAGGATGCCGCGGTGATCACCGCGCGGGCGGCAAAGGCACTCACCATCATGCCGCTCACATAGACCGTGACCCCGAGCGCACTCAGCCAGGTGGCGCGCGCGATCGGGTCCTCGAGGAAACGGGCCATCAAGGTGATCTGGACCATCACCAGGCTGGCGACGGCGGCCGCATGGACCGGCTGCACCCACGCGAACAACAGACCGACCACCACGAGCTGCGGGACGATCATGACGATGCAGGCCACCCAGGCCGCACCGCGGACGCCGAGCTGCACCGGCAGCGAGCGCACGCCCATCTGCTTGTCGCCTTCGATTGCCTTGAAGTCGTTCAGGGTCATGATGCCGTGAGCGCCTAATCCATAGAGGAACGCAAGCGCGAGGATGCGCCAATCTGGCATGGCACCGCCAATCATCACCGCAGCGCCGGTGATCCAGGCCAGGCTTTCATAGGAGAAGCCGACTGCGGCGTTGCCGAACCAGCCGTTCTGCTTGAGGCGAAGCGGTGGCGCGCTGTAGGCCCAGGCGAGGATGAGTCCGACGACGGTGGCGCCGAACACCCAGGGTCCTAGCACGAGCGCGAGGGCGAGCGACATCAGGCTCCAGATGATCGAAAGCTTGTAGCCCCAGTTGCCGGGGATGCGACCCGAGGGGATCGGACGATTGGGCTCGTTGATCGCATCGACATCGCGATCGTACCAGTCGTTGACCACCTGGCTGGTTGCGCACAGCAGCGGTCCGGCGAGGATCACGCCCGCGAGCAGTAGCAGCCAGTTGTCGAGGATCGAGGCGCCCGAGGAGACGACACCGCAGGCGAACGCCCACATCGGCGGAAACCAGGTGATCGGGTGCAAGACCTCGAGGATGGCCGAGGGCTCGGGTCGATTCGGCGCGGTTGCGGTAGGGGCCGGCTCAGTCATGGGGTGCGAACGGTCTCGTCTGCAGTCGGTTGAATAGGGTCGAGAAACCGCGCAAGTTTAGCCCGAACCCACGGCGCTCGGCGGGGCGCCGGCTTGGAACCCTGATCAAAGTCAAGCGGGCTGTGCCGCGGCGGCCGCGAACAGGGGGCGCTGCGGCCATCCTCGGTCGCCTCTACGGAGGGGGCGGCGGGGGCTCGGAGCCGCTATCGCCGGCGGCCTCGCTGAGGCCATAGCGACGCAGCTTGACGTAGAGGCTCTGGCGGCTGAGGCCGAGCAGCTCGGCCGCGGAGGCGCGGTTGTCACCGGTGAGCTCGAGCGCGGCCTCGATACAGAGGCGCTCGATCATGTCAGATGACTCGCGCACGACCTCTTTCAGCGGCACGCGCCCGACGAGCTCGGTGAGGTGCTCGACCGAGCGAGGCAGTGCCTGCGAGCCGCTGCTGTCGGAGGAGACCCGGCGATCGACGTTACGGATGATGAAGCCGAAGCTCGGCTGCTCCGCGTGCTGAATCGCAACGGCCGAGATCTCCACCTCGCTGCTCGCCCCGTAATCGCTGCGCACGGTGGTCGCAAACAGGCGGACCGCGCCATGCTGGCGCAGATTGGCGAGCAGTACATTGAGGTCGACCCCAGGCCGACCGAGCCAGCGATCGAGCGACTCGCCGCGCACCTGGTCCTCGCTGGTGATCTGGATCAGGTCGAGGAAGGCGGCGTTGGCATTGAGGATACGGCCATCCTGGGCGGTGACGACGATGCCATCCGGTGCGCGCTCCATGATCTTGGCGAGCCTTGAGCTGGGCTCCACGGGGCCGCTCCCGCCCTCTGATGAGCGCTCGACCTGAGCCAGGCGCAGCAGGATCAGCGCGGTGCTCTCTTGGCGAACCAGCGCCGCTGAGACATTGAGCTCGATGCCACTGCGCAGCCTGGCACGGATCTCATTGCCGCGCCCAGCGGCCCGAACCCCGGCGATCAGCGATTCCACGGCCCGCGTGCTGGCCTCGTCGAAGCCCTCCGGAAAATGTCGGCCCACCAGCCGGCGCGGGTCCGCGGCGAGGAGTTGGCTTGCGGCTGGATTCGCCTCGACCACCTTGCCGGTGGCCGGGTCCATTACCAGCACGGCATCTGAGGAGGAGCGGAACAGCAGCCGGTAGCGGGTCTCGAGCTGGCGCAGGCGCCAGTAATCGCGCTCGAGCGACTGTTGCGCGTCGACCAGGCGTTGTTGGAGCGCGGCGAATCCTTGCAGGTCGCGACCCACGGCGATCAGGTGGTCGTGACTCCCAAGGCGGGTCGCACAGTAGCGAACGGGCACCTCGGTGCCGTTGCGCGAGAGGTGGGCGAGCTGCTGCCAGCTGGTTGCGCCCTCGTCGCTGAGGGCGTCGGCGATCAGTGCCTCGACCTTGCTGCGGCTCTCGGCGGTGACCGTTTCGCTCCAGGGGCGGCCGATCCAGTCGTCGGCGACCTGGGTGCTCAGCTCATCGTTGCCGAGCGCGATGTCTCGGATCATGCCCTTCTTGTCGAGGATTAGCGCGATGTCCGAGGTGGCGGCGATCAGGTTCGCGACACGATCGGTGTCGAGCTTTCCGAGCGCGGCCTGCGGTGCGTCAAACGCCTTCACGATGGCTCGCTCCTGGGCGCACGCCACCCTCTCACCACGCTCAGGCTGGCGCTGGCCCGCGAGATCGTCACCATGCTTGTGGCGGGCTTTGGGATGGCGCCCGCGCCAGCTCGCTTCACGTCATCACCTCGGCTCCCCCGTTACCGCGGCGGGCTTGTCACAGCCCGCCGAGCCTATCCGGACATCGGGTAAGGCCCTAAACCCACTCTGTTTTCATGGGTTTATGTCCGCAACGCATCTCGCATTGCGGGCGATGTCCGAGGCGCTGCGCCTCGTCTTTGGGTATCCGATTGCGTGTCCGCTAAGGCGGGAACGGCCGAATACGGAGACAGACAGGCACACGCGCCTGTGACCCCTTATTAGGTAGTCGCGAGGCGGCGGTCTGTCAAGTATTCTTTACGTTAAGCTGAGTTGACATGTTTGGGGATGCAGACTAGATTCCTTATACGGCGGCACTTCCCAAACACTGCTCGAGGAGGCTAATGCGTCAGCCCGTGAAAAGGCATGACCAGCATCAACCGCTTTATACGCCAGAGGAGCGTAAACGGCGCGACGAGACGCCCTGGACCCTGGTTCAGGGGATCTTGGCGCCGTTACAGTTCTTGGTGTTCCTGGTCAGTCTGGTCTTGGTGATCCGATATCTCGCGACGGGCGCCGGTGAAACGGCCGCCACGGTCTCGGTCGTGATCAAGACATTGATCCTTTACTTGATCATGATCACGGGATCGATCTGGGAAAAGGTCGTCTTCGGCAAGTATCTGTTCGCGCGGCCCTTCTTTTGGGAGGACGTGTTCAGCATGCTGGTGCTGGCGTTGCATACGGCCTA
>CAZTYV010000061.1:0-14835 GCA_964617675.1 uncultured Halochromatium sp.
GCGCGAAGGCGGACGCACCGTCGGCGCCGGCGTCGTTGCTAAGATCATCGAGTAAGGATCATGGCAAGCCAACGCATTCGCATTCGACTTAAGGCGTTCGATCATCGGCTGATCGATCAATCCGCGCGCGAGATCGTGGATACCGCCAAACGCACCGGCGCCCAGGTGCGCGGCCCTGTGCCGCTGCCGTCGCGTCATGAGCGCTACACCATTCTGGTGTCGCCGCACGTGAACAAAGACGCGCGCGATCAGTACGAGCTGCGCACGCACAAGCGGTTGATGGATATCGTCGACCCGACCGACAAGACGGTCGACGCCTTGATGAAGCTCGACCTGGCTGCCGGCGTCGACGTACAGATCAAACTGAGCTGAGGTTAAGACGATGGCCATTGGTGTGATCGGCCGCAAAGCCGGAATGACCCGCATCTTCGGTGACGACGGCCAGTCGGTACCGGTGACCGTGATCGAGGTGCAGCCTAACCGCGTGACTCAGGCCAAGACTGAGGAGCGCGATGGTTATCGCGCGGTGCAGGTGACCGCTGGGCGGCGCCGCAAGTCGCGCGTGACGCAGCCACTGGCGGGGCACTTCGCGAAGGCCGGCGTCGAGCCGGGGACCGCGCTGCGGGAGTTTCGCCTGGACGATGGCGAGGGCGCGGATCTCGCCGACGGCAGTGAGCTCAACGTGTCGTTGTTCGAGGTCGGCCAGAAGGTCGACGTGCGCGGCGTGACCAAGGGGCGGGGCTTTATGGGCACCATCCGGCGGCATCACTTCCGCGGTCAGGACAGCACGCACGGCAACTCGCTGTCGCACCGCGCGCCAGGCTCGATCGGCCAATGTCAGACCCCGGGGCGAGTGCTCAAGGGGAAGAAGATGGCCGGGCAGATGGGCAACGTCAACCGCTGCCAGCAGAACCTCGAGGTCGTCCGCGTGGACGCCGAGCGGAACCTGCTGCTGATCCGCGGTGGTGTGCCTGGGCCTGCGGGCGGGCGCTTGCTGGTCGTGCCATCCGTGAAACAGAAGAATCGAAAGGGTTAATCATGGAGCTGGCTATTCGCAACGGCGAGTCGTCCTCAGTCCAGGTCGCGGACCTGGTCTTCGGCGTCGACTACAAGCCCGGCTTGGTGCACCAGGTGGTCACGGCCTACATGGCGGGCGGGCGTGCTGGGACCAAGGCCCAGAAGAACCGTTCCGCCGTCAGTGGCGGCGGCGCGAAGCCGTATCGGCAGAAGGGCACCGGCCGCGCGCGCGCTGGCACCAGCCGTAGCCCGCTGTGGCGTACCGGCGGTGTCACCTTCGCCGCGCAGCCGCGCAGCTATGCGCAGAAGGTCAACCGCAAGATGTATCGTGGCGCGTTGCGCTCGATCGTCTCCGAGCTGGTTCGCCTTGGGCGCCTGCAGGTGGTCTCTGATCTCGTGATCGATGCGCCGAAGACCAAGGCGGTCCTTGCCAAGCTGAGCGAGCTCGGGGTCGAGCGCGCGCTGATCCTGGTTGACGAGGTGTCGGACAACCTGGCCCTCGGCGCTCGGAACCTGCCCGGTGTCTGGGTCGACACGGCCGCCGGCGTCGACCCGGTGAGTCTGGTTGCCGCGGAGCAGGTCATTATTACCGAGGCTGGGCTTCGCCGGCTCGAGGAGCGGTTGTCATGAATGCTGGGGTCAACCAAGAGCGGCTGATGAAGGTCCTGCTAGGCCCGATCATCTCGGAGAAGTCGGCGATGGCGGCCGACCGTGCCGGACAGTATGCGTTCAAAGTGGTACCGGGTGCGACCAAGCGCGAGATCGGTCAGGCGGTCGAGATGCTGTTTGAGGTCAAGGTCGACGCGGTTCAGGTCTTGAACGTGAAGGGGAAAAGCAAGCGTTTCGGCGCGCGGCTCGGCAAGCGGCCCGGCTGGCGCAAGGCCTACGTCACGCTGGCACCCGGAAACGATATCGACTTTGGGGGCGGTGCCTAACAGGCAAGGCGGTCGCGGCAGCTGATGCGCGCCAACGCGTGCGGTGCATATCGCTGATGCCCTTCAACGACACGGATTAATGACAATGGCTATCGTGAAGACAAATCCGACGTCGCCGGGCCGGCGGTTCGTCGTCAAGATCACCGGAGCGGGCTTGCATAAGGGTGAGCCGCATGCCGCACTGGTCTCGAAGAAGTCGAAGACCGGTGGACGAAACAACCAGGGGCGGATCTCGGTTCGTCATCGCGGGGGCGGCCACAAGCAGCGCTATCGGATCGTCGACTTCAAGCGCCGCAAGCAGGGCGTTCCGGCGGTCGTTGAGCGGATCGAGTACGACCCGAACCGCAGCGCCAACATCGCGTTATTGAAGTACGCCGACGGCGAGCGCGCCTACATCATCGCGCCGAAGGGGCTGGCCGAGGGGGCCTCTGTGTTGGCGGCCGATACCGCCCCGATCTCGGCCGGCAATTGCCTGCCATTGCGCAACATCCCGGTCGGCACCGAGGTCCACTGCATCGAGATGCGCCCTGGCAAGGGTGCACAGCTCGCCCGCGCGGCCGGTGCGTCGGTGCAGCTCGTGGCGCGTGAGGGCGACTATGCCACCCTGCGCTTGCGCTCGGGAGAGATGCGTAAGGTCCACTCCGACTGCCGTGCCGTCATCGGTGTGGTGGGCAACGGGGAGCACAGCCTGCGCAAGCTTGGCAAGGCTGGGGCATCGCGCTGGCGCGGTGTCCGACCCACGGTGCGCGGCGTGGTCATGAATCCAGTCGACCACCCACACGGTGGTGGCGAAGGACGCACCTCGGGCGGCCGTCATCCGGTCAGTCCCTGGGGTACGCCCACCAAGGGCCATAAGACACGAAATAACAAGCGTACGGACGGCATGATCGTACGTCGTCGGCGGCGCAAGTAAGACAACGCGAGGAGCGATCACGTGGCACGTTCGATCCGCAAGGGCCCATTCATCGATCATCACTTGGCCAAGAAGGTCGAGGATGCGGTGGCCCAGAATAGTAAACGGCCGATCAAGACCTGGTCGCGCCGCTCGATGATTCTGCCGGAGATGGTCGGTTTGACCATCGCCGTCTACAACGGCCGCCAGCACGTGCCGGTACTGATCAACGAAAACATGATCGGTCACAAGCTGGGCGAGTTCGCGCTGACCCGCACCTTCCGCGGTCATGCAGCGGACCGTAAGGCGAAGAAGCGCTAGGGGACTGGGCATGCAAGCAGCAGCGACACTGAAGTACGCACGCATCTCGGCGCAGAAGGCGCGGCTGGTCGCCGATCAGATCCGCGGGCAGCATGTTGAGCGGGCGTTGAACGATCTGGCGTTTAGCACCAAGAAGGGCGCGCGCATGCTGCGCAAGCTTCTTGAGTCGGCGATCGCCAACGCAGAAAACAATGCCGGTGCCGATATCGATCAATTGCACGTCGTTGAGGTGCAGGTCGGTGAGGGACCAACGATGAAGCGCCTGCGCGCTCGTGCGAAGGGCCGAGCGTCGCGGATCTTGAAACGCACCAGCCACATCAGTGTCCGGGTTGCCGAACGCGACGGTCGGGGTTGAGGTATGGGACAGAAAGTACATCCAGTTGGCATTCGGCTCGGTATCGTCAAGGACTGGAATTCGACCTGGTACGCGAATTCGAAGGACTTCCCCGATCTGCTGAACAATGATCTCGAGGTTCGCGACTTCCTCAAGAAGAAGCTCGCGAATGCCTCGGTCAGCCGGATTCAGATCAACCGGCCGGCGCGCAATGCCCACATCACCATTCACACGGCTCGCCCCGGTGTGGTGATCGGTAAGAAGGGTGGCGACATCGACAAGCTCCGCGCCGAGGTTTCGGAGCGGATGGGGATCCCGGTGCACATCAGCATCGAGGAGATCCGTAAGCCCGAGCTCGACGCCCAGCTCGTGGCCGAGGGCATCGCACAGCAGCTCGAGCGGCGCATCATGTTTCGGCGTGCGATGAAGCGCGCGGTGCAGGGCACGATGCGCGCGGGCGCCGGCGGCGTGCGAGTGAACATCGCAGGTCGCTTGAACGGCGCCGAGATCGCGCGCTCGGAATGGTACCGCGAGGGCCGGGTGCCGCTGCACACGCTGCGCGCCGATATCGACTATGGCTTCGCAGAGGCGCGAACCACCTACGGCATCCTTGGTGTGAAGGTTTGGGTCTTTCGTGGTGAGGTGCTCGGGGATTTCCTCGGTACCGGCGTCAAAGATAAGACCGAGAAGAAGGGTTGAGCCATGCTGCAGCCAAAGCGTACGAAGTTTCGAAAGCAGCACAAGGGCCGCAATCGCGGGCTGGCCCAGAGTGGCAATCAGGTCTCCTTCGGCGAGTACGGCCTCAAGGCGGTCGGTCGCGGCCGGCTGACGGCGCGACAGATCGAGGCGGCCCGACGCGCGATCACGCGCAAGGTCAAACGTGGCGGAAAGCTCTGGATTCGGGTCTTCCCGGACAAGCCGGTCTCGAAGAAGCCGCTCGAAGTGCGTATGGGTAAGGGTAAGGGCAACGTTGAATACTGGGTCGCCCTCATTCAGCCCGGACGCATGCTCTATGAGATTGAAGGTGTCTCCGAGGAGCTCGCGCGCGATGCCTTCGGGCTCGCCGCCGCGAAACTGCCGGTACAAACCAGATTCGAGAAGAGGTCGGTGCTCTGATGAAGGCCCAAGAATTTCGCGCCATGAGCGTGACCGATTTGGATAAGCGCCTGCACGAGCTGCTCAAGGAGCAGTTCAATCTCAGGATGCAGCAGCGCACAGGTCAGTTGTCACGGCCATCGCAGGTGAAAGCGGTGCGCCGGGATATCTCGCGGGTCAAGACCCTGATGAGTGAGAAGCAGGCGGCGGCGAGGGCTGGTCGATGAATGAGCAAGCTGAAAGTAACCGCGTTCTGACCGGGCAGGTCGTCAGCGATGCGATGGATAAGACGATCACCGTGCTCGTCGAGCGCCGGGTCAAGCATCCGCTCTACGGCAAGTTTATGCGTCGCTCCACCAAGATCCATGCCCACGATGACGCCAACGAGTGTCACAAGGGTGACTGGGTGAAGGTTGAGCAGTGCCGGCCACTCTCGAAGACGAAGAGTTGGCGTCTGGTCGAGGTCCTGGAGCGGGCGCGCTAGTCGATCCGAGGGATCGCGCGAAACCGTTTCTCCGAATTGGGTCCGCGTAGCAGTTGCAACGGTAGGTTAAGACAATGATTCAAATGCAAACCCGCCTCAGCGTGGCCGATAACAGCGGCGCCCGCTCGGTTCAATGCATCAAGGTGCTGGGCGGCTCACATCGGCGCTACGCCGGCATCGGCGACGTCGTCAAGGTCACCGTCAAGGATGCGATCCCGCGCGGCAAGGTCAAGAAGGGCGATGTCTTCAACGCCGTCGTGGTGCGCACCCGCAAGGGGGTTCGGCGCCCGGATGGCTCGCAGATTCGCTTCGACGGCAACGCGGCGGTGCTGCTCAACAACCAGCTCCAGCCAATCGGTACGCGTATCTTCGGGCCCGTGACGCGTGAGCTTCGCGGCGAGCGCTTTATGAAGATCATCTCGCTGGCGCCCGAGGTCCTTTAGAGGCCCCATTCGGGCTCGAAGGGGCGCTCCGCGGACGGGCCAGGCGATAGCGGCATCAGGCAGGTTTAGGCGATGAATAAGATCAAGGTAGGCGATGACGTGATGGTCATCGCCGGAAAGGATAAGGGTAAACGCGGGACCGTCCTTAAGATGGACGCGGACCGCATCGTGGTGGAAAACGTCAACGTGGCGAAAAAACACCAGAAGCCTAATCCGCAACGGGGTGTGCCCGGTGGCATCATCGATAAGGAGATGCCGCTGCACGTCTCGAATGTCGGCGTGTTTAACCCGTCGCTCGGTCGTGCGGATCGGATTGGCTTTAAGACGCTCGAGGATGGCAAGAAGGTGCGGATCTTCAAGTCCGACGGCGAAGTCGTGGACGTTGGGTAAGACTATGTCTAGGTTGCAGACTCTCTACAAAGAGCAGTACGTCGATCAGTTGCGCGAGCGTTTCGGCTACAAAAGCGTCATGCAGGTTCCGCGGCTCACGAAGATCACCCTGAACATGGGTGTCGGTGAGGCGGTGACTGATAAGAAGGTGATGGATTTCGCGGTTGGCGATCTGACGAAGATCGCGGGCCAGAAGCCCATCGTCACCAAGGCGCGCAAGTCGGTTGCCGGCTTTAAGATTCGCGATGGCTGGCCGGTGGGCTGCAAGGTGACGCTGCGGCAGGAACGGATGTATGAGTTCCTCGATCGGCTCATCAACGTGGCGATCCCGCGCGTGCGCGACTTCCGAGGGCTGAGTCCGAAGGCCTTCGATGGCCGCGGCAACTACTCGTTGGGCGTGCGCGAGCAGATCATCTTTCCAGAGATCGATTACGACAAGATCGATGCCGTGCGCGGGCTCGACGTGGTCATTACGACCTCAGCGCGCACTGATGAGGAAGGTCGTGCGTTGCTTGAAGCCTTCCAGTTCCCGTTCAGAACCTAATTTTCGGAGGCAAGGTTGGCAAAGAAGAGCATGATCGCGCGTGACGTCAAGCGCGCCCGCATCGCGAAGCGTTATGCAGAAAGGCGCGCTCAGCTGAAGGCGGTGATCAACGACCGCGCGGCTGACCCGGAGCAGGTTGAGCTGGCCGTGGTTGCGCTGCAGAAACTGCCGCGTGATGCGAGCCCTTCCCGGTTTCAGCGCCGCTGCCGCGTCAGCGGTCGTCCGCATGCGGTCTACCGCAAGTTTGGACTGGGCCGTAACAAGCTGCGCGAAGCCGTGATGCGCGGTGATGTGCCCGGCGTCGTCAAGGCGAGCTGGTAGGCGACGCTCGAGCGCCGCCACCCGAGTCACGCGGCCAACAGCCTAGGTCCAGGCGGATCACGCGGCGCTCGCCGAATTGAACGGCCAGGTCACGTCGGCGTGTGCCAGACGTTGCTGGTCAGAGGCGAGGCCCTGCATGCATGCCCGGCCCGAGAGGGCGGGTTAACAGCGACCGGGCGTCCCCGGTCAGTCTTGTCGCCCAAGGCGATCAAGATAACGAGTCGTTCACAAGGGTATCGCGCCTGCAAAGCGGACTGACCCCGGAGCAAACATATGAGTATGACTGATCCCATCGCGGATATGCTGACGCGTATCCGCAACGGCCAGGCGCGCGGGAAGATTACGATCTCGATGCCGCTGTCCAAGCAAAAGCGCGCCGTCGCTGATCTGCTGCGCGACGAAGGCTACATCGGTGACGTGTCCGTCGAAGACGACGCCAAGGGCCGCCCGCAGCTCGTCTTGAAGCTGAAATACTACCGTGGCAAGCCGGTCATCGAGTACCTAAAGCGGGTCTCGCGCCCGGGTCTGCGCATCTATCGCGGTAAGGACGAGCTGCCGAGCGTCTGGGGCGGCCTCGGTGTCGTCATCGTCTCGACCTCGCAAGGGTTGATGTCGGACCGCGCCGCGCGTCGCGCCGGTCACGGCGGCGAAATCCTGGCGTACGTGGCCTAAGAGGGGGTTGTCATGTCGAGAATTGGTAAGGCGCCGGTCAAGCTGCCGAGCGGGGTCGATGTCTCTCTGAGTGGTCGCGATGTCACCGTGAAAGGTCCAAAGGGGACCCTGGCGTGGGCGGTGCACCCGACGGTCGATATTGCGATCGAGGACGGGGTAGTCACGACCAAGCCGGTCGGCGACGACGACTCGCACTGGGCGATGGTCGGGACCACGCGTGCATTGCTGGCGAACATGGTGCATGGCGTGAGCACGGGCTTTGAGCGCAAGCTCAATCTCGTCGGCGTCGGCTATCGTGCCCAGGCCAAGGGTAAGGTACTCAACCTTGCGCTCGGTTTTTCCCATCCGATCGATTTCCCGGTGCCCGATGCCATCGAGATCGAGACCCCGACGCCGACCGAGATCATCGTGCGGGGTATCGATAAGCAGCAGGTGGGCCAGGTCGCTGCGGTGATTCGCGCATTCCGTCCGCCGGAGCCCTACAAGGGCAAGGGCGTGCGCTACGCGGACGAGCAGGTTCTGCGTAAAGAAGCGAAGAAGAAGTAGGTAATGCGGATGGACAAGAAACATGCACGGCTGCGGCGCGCGACGCGCGCTCGGGCCAAGATTCGCGAGCTTGGCGGCTATCGACTCTGCGTTTATCGCACGCCGCGGCACATCTATGCTCAGGTGATCGGGGAGACCGGCGACCGCGTGATCGCGAGCGCCTCGACCGTCGAGAAGGATCTCAAGGCTGCTTGCGAAGGACATACCGGCAATATCAACGCGGCGGTCAAGATTGGGCAGGCGATTGCCGATCGGGCACGCTCTGCTGGTGTGGAGCGCGTGAGCTTCGATCGCTCGGGCTTCAAGTACCACGGCCGCGTCAAGGCGCTGGCCGACTCCGCGCGCGAGCACGGGCTTCAGTTCTAAGGAGACGCAGATGTCCAATTACAACCCCAAGCCCGAGGGCGACGAGCTTCTCGAGAAGCTCATCTCCGTAAATCGCGTGGCCAAGGTGGTCAAGGGCGGCCGCGTATTCGGCTTCGGCGCCCTGACCGTGGTCGGCGACGGCAAGGGCCGCGTCGGTTATGGCACCGGCAAGGCGCGCGAGGTGCCGGTCGCGATCCAAAAGGCGATGGAGAGCGCGCGTAAGAACATGGTCGACGTCAAGCTCAAGGGCACGACGCTGCAGTATCCGGTCAATGGCCGCCATGGCGCCGCCTACGTCTATATGCAGCCGGCGTCAGAGGGTACCGGAATCATCGCCGGCGGCGCGATGCGCGCGGTGTTCGAGGTGGTCGGCGTCCAGGACGTTTTGGCCAAGTGCATCGGCACCAACAATGCAATCAATGTCGTGCAAGCGACGATCAACGGCCTCTCCGGCATGGCGGACGCCGAGGCGGTCGCGGCCAAGCGCGGCAAGACCGTCGACGAGATACTGGGTTAGGAGCGAGACATGGCCGAGAACAGGCTGAAGCTACAGCTCGTGCGCAGCGTGTACGGGCGTCTGAAGGCGCACCGGGATTGTGTCCGCGGCCTCGGTCTGCGGCGCATGCATCAGGTGGTTGAGGTTGAGGACACGCCCGCAACGCGCGGCATGCTCAACAAGGTGCAGTACATGGTCCGCGTTCTGGAGGACGGTTGAGATGCGTCTGAATACTCTTTCGCCCGATTCGGGCAGCCGCCCCGACGCCAAACGCGTGGGTCGAGGGATTGGCAGCGGCCTCGGTAAGACGGCTGGCCGTGGCCATAAGGGGCAGAAGTCGCGTACCGGCGGCTTTCATAAGACGGGCTTCGAGGGCGGTCAGATGCCCTTGCAGCGGCGTCTGCCGAAGGTCGGCTTTCGGTCGCGCAAGGCGGCGTCTAAGGACGAGATCCGATTGAGCGAGCTGAAGCACCTCGAGGGCACCAGTGTGACCTTGGAGAGCCTGCGTCAGGCGGGCCTGATCAACGGCGCCATCTCCAGCGTCAAGCTCATCAAGTCCGGTGAGCTGGATCGCGCTTATCAGGTTCAGGGCATCGGTGTCACCGCCGGCGCTCGTGCCGCCATCGAGGCGGCGGGCGGCTCGGTGAGCGAGGGCTAGGCTCGAACACGAGCTCAGAGAGATCGATCAGCAAGAGCAAACAGGGGCGGGTAGATGGCGAAGAATACGGCATCGATGATGCAGTCGCTCGGCGGAATGGGGCGACTCACCGAGCTGCGGCAGCGCTTGCTGTTCGTACTCGGCGCGCTGCTCGTCTACCGCATCGGGACCTTTATCCCTGTTCCGGGGGTGAACCCCGAGGCGCTGGCCGTCCTGTTCGACCAGAATCAGGGCTCGATCCTGGACATGTTCAACATGTTCTCGGGCGGTGCCTTGGAGCGCGCGAGCATCCTGGCCCTCGGCATCATGCCCTACATCTCGGCCAGCATCATTATGCAGCTGATGTCGGCGGTGATCCCCCAGCTCGAGCAGCTGAAGAAAGAGGGTGAGGCCGGGCGGCGGAAGATTACCCAGTACACGCGCTATGGCACCGTGGTGTTGGCCACCTTCCAGGCGATTGGCATCTCGATCGCGCTGCAGGGGCAGACCGCTGGTGGCTCCGCGATCGTGGTGCAGCAGGGTTTCGGCTTCATCTTCACCGCCGCTGTCTCGTTGGTCACCGGCACCATGTTTCTGATGTGGCTCGGTGAGCAGATCACCGAGCGGGGTATCGGTAACGGTATCTCGCTGATCATCTTCGCCGGCATCGTCGCCGGTCTGCCGGCCGCGGTCGGTGGCACGCTCGAGCTCGTGCGAACCGGCGAGATGAATGCGCTGGCGGTGTTGGTGCTGTTCGCACTGGCGCTCGCCGTGACGGCCTTCGTCGTCTTCGTCGAGCGCGGACAGCGGCGGATCACGGTCAATTACGCCCGGCGGCAACAAGGTCGGCGGATGTTGGCTGCGCAGAGTACCCATCTGCCGTTGAAGCTCAATATGGCCGGCGTCATCCCGCCGATCTTCGCCTCGAGCATCATCCTGTTCCCGGGCACGCTCGGGCAGTGGTTTGGCCAATCCGAGAATATGCGCTGGCTTGCCGACATCACCAGCAAGCTCTCGCCCGGCGAGCCGGTCTACGTGATCTTCTATGCGAGCGCGATCATCTTCTTCTGTTTCTTCTACACCGCGCTGGTCTTCAATGCGAAGGATACGGCGGACAACCTGAAACGCTCCGGGGCCTTCATCCCGGGTATTCGGCCCGGGGAACAGACGGCGCGCTACATCGACTCGGTGATGACGCGCCTGACCGCTGCCGGCGCGCTCTATATCACCGCGGTCTGCCTGTTGCCGGAATTCCTCATCGTCGGATGGAACGTGCCCTTCTACTTTGGCGGCACCTCATTGTTGATCGTCGTCGTGGTCGTGATGGACTTCATGGCGCAGGTGCAGGCGCATCTGATGTCGCATCAGTATGAAGGCTTGATGAAGAAGGCCAACCTAAAAGCACCCGGGGCCGGGCTGACGCGCTAATCCGGGAGAGGCGGCTCGGGCAGCCGAGCGTCGTGCGCCGTTCCGCGAGCCCACCCTGAACACATTTGGAGAGAACCATGAAGGTTAGAGCATCTGTTAAGAAGATCTGCCGTCACTGCAAGACGATTCGTCGCAACGGCACGATCCGCGTGATCTGCAAGGACCCGCGCCACAAACAACGCCAGGGTTAGCCCAGCATCATGCATCGCTGGTTTCATTGATGCCAGCATGGTGTTATACTGCTCGGTTTACACTTCGTCTTATTTAGAACCGAACGCTCAGGAGCGCAACGCGCATGGCTCGAATCGCCGGAGTCAACATCCCAGACCGCAAGCACACGGTCATTGCCTTGACGTCGATCTATGGGATCGGGCGGACTCGAGCTGCCGCGATCTGCGAGGCTGCACAGATCCCTGCGACCGCACCGATTCGTACGCTGACGGAAGACGAGATCGACCGTCTGCGTACAGAGGTTGGCAAGTTCACGGTCGAAGGTGATCTTCGGCGCGAGGTATCGATGAATATCAAGCGTCTGATGGACCTGGGCTGTAACCGTGGGATTCGGCATCGTCGAGGGCTTCCGCTGCGAGGCCAGCGCACGCGTACCAATGCGCGTACCCGCAAGGGTCCCCGTCGTCCGGTTCGTCGTTAAAGCCGTCTATGGATTTGATCGGCACCGCGCTCGATCGCGCCCGCCGTCGAATATGCCTTTCCCGCTCGGAGACCGTTAATAGTGGCTAAGCAGCTGCGCACGCGCAAGAAAGTTAAGAAGCAGGTGGCCGATGGCGTGGCGCACATCCACGCATCGTTCAACAACACCATCATCACGATCACGGATCGGCAGGGCAATGCGCTCACCTGGGCGACCTCCGGCGGCTCCGGCTTCCGTGGCTCGCGTAAGAGTACGCCATTCGCCGCACAGGTGGCAGCAACCCGTGCCGGCCAGGCCGCCAAAGAGTTTGGTGTGGTGAACCTCGATGTTCACGTCAAGGGCCCGGGCCCTGGTCGCGAGTCTGCCGTTCGCGCGCTGAACAACGCGGGGTTCAAGGTCGCGAGCATCACAGACGTGACCCCGATTCCACACAACGGGTGCCGACCGCCGAAGAAGCGGCGCGTCTAATAGGGCAAAGAACATGGCGAGATATACCGGTCCCACCTGCAAGCTGGCGCGCCGCGAGGGCGTTGACCTTGGGCTGAAGAGTCGGGCGCGCGCGCTCGAGACCAAATGCAATCTGGAGAAGCAGCCTGGTCAGGCCGCTGATCGCCGCCGGCGCCTCTCCGATTATGGTCTGCAGCTGCGTGAAAAGCAGAAGGTTCGCCGTACCTACGGCGTGATGGAGAAGCAGTTCCGTAATTACTATGCCGAGGCTGCCCGCCGTAAGGGGGCCACCGGCGAGAACCTCCTGCAGTTGCTTGAGCGTCGGCTCGACAACGTCGTCTACCGGATGGGCTTCGGCGCGACGCGCGCTGAGGCTCGCCAGCTGGTCAGTCATCGGGGTGTTCTGGTCAACGGCAAGATCGTCTCGGTACCCTCCTACCAGGTTGGTGTCGAGGATGAGGTCGAGGTCCGCGAGAAGGCGAAGCGGCAGGTGCGCGTTCAGAATGCGCTGGCGCTGGCGGAGGCGAATGGCTTCGCCGAATGGCTGGATGTCGATAGTAAGGCGGTCAAGGGCGTCTTCAAGCGTGTGCCGGACCGAGTCGATCTCCCGTCAGACATCAACGAATCGCTGATCGTCGAGTTGTACTCCAAATAACGCCGCCGAGGGAATTCTTTATGTCAGACGTCGCAAGCGGCTTCCTCAAGCCGCGCATCGTCAAGGTCGATCCCGTCGCCGGCAGTCCTCACCGCGCCAAGGTGTCACTGGAGCCGTTCGAGCGCGGCTTCGGGCATACGCTCGGTAACGCGCTTCGACGCATCTTGCTGTCGTCGATGGACGGCTTCGCTGTGACCGAGGTCGAGATCCAGGGCATCTTGCATGAGTACACCACGATTGAGGGTGTACAGCAGGATGTGCTGGAGATCCTGCTCAATCTCAAGCAGCTCGCGATCCGTTTGCACGGGCGCGATGAGGCGACCTTCACCCTGAGTAAGGTCGGCCCTGGCGCGGTGACCGCGGGTGACATCGCCATCGATCACACCGCGGAGATCGCCAACCCGGATCTCGTCATCGCGAATCTGACCGGTGGTAGCGAGCTCAGCATGTCGTTGACCGTGCGTCGTGGGCGCGGCTACGAGCCGGCGAGCGCGCGTGAGGCCAGCGGCGAGGAGCGCCCGATCGGCAAGCTCCCGCTTGACGCGACCTTCAGTCCAGTGCTGCGCGTTGCGATCGATGTCGAGGCCGCGCGTGTCGAGCAGCGCACCGATCTTGATCGGCTGGTCATCGATATCGAGACCAATGGCACGGTGGACGCGAAAGACGCCGTCCAGCGCTCGGCGACCATCCTGCGCGAGCAGCTGAGCAGCTTCGTCGACCTCGACCAAACCGGCCCCGCCGAAGGGCTGAGCGAGGAGCGTCCCAAGGAGCCGGCGTACGACCCGATCCTGGTGCGACCGGTCGACGAGCTCGAGCTCACGGTGCGTTCGGCAAACTGCTTAAAGGCCGAGAACATCTATCTGATCGGGGACCTGATCCAGCGTACCGAGGTCGAGCTCCTGAAGACGCCGAACCTCGGCAAAAAGTCGCTCACCGAGATCAAGGACGTGCTCGCGACGCGCGGCTTGTCACTCGGGATGCGCCTCGAGAACTGGCCGCCCGAGAACATCGACGAATTGCTGGTCAAGTAAGCGACCGCCCAATACCGTTCGGACCACAGTCATGCGACACCAAAAAGCTGGAAGAAAACTCAATCGCAACAGCGCCCACCGTGAGGCGATGTTCCGGAACATGGCTGGGTCATTGTTCCGGCATGAGCTGATCAAGACGACCTTGCCCAAGGCGAAGGAGCTGCGGCGTGTCGCCGAGCCGTTGATCACGCTTGCCAAGGAAGACTCGGTACACCATCGGCGGCTCGCGTTCGCGCGGCTGCGCGACAAAGAGGTTGTCGGGAAGCTGTTCACCGAGCTCGGGCCACGCTACAGCGAGCGCCCCGGTGGCTACCTGCGGATCCTCAAGTGCGGGTTCCGGGCTGGGGATGCGGCACCGATGGCCTATGTTGAGCTCGTCGACCGTCCCGCTCAAGAGCACGCGGCAGAGGACGACGACGATTGAGTCGCTGCTCGAGAGCAGACGCTCGGCCGTGCCGAGCGGCAGTCGAGGCGCTCCACTAACGGCCGGGTCTGACCCGGCCGTTTGCGTTTGGAGATCGATGGATGCAGGCTAGCCGAGCGCGCATCGCCCTGCTGACGGATTTCGGTGTGGGCCCTTACACCGGGCAGATGCAGCTGCGGCTGACCGCGCTCGCGCCCGAGGTGCCCTCGGTCCTGCTGATCTCGGACCTGCCCGCCTTTCGCCCCGATCTCGCCGCCTACCTGTTACCAGGTCTCGCGCGCGGGATGCCGTCTCCGACCGTCTACGTGTGCGTGGTCGACCCCGGTGTCGGCACGGCGCGGGACCTTCTGCTGATGCGCTGCGAGCGGGATTGGTGGCTTGCGCCGGATAATGGGCTCCTGATACCCGTCCTTCGGCGCTGTCCGCGTTCGCAGTTGTATCGCTTGCGCTGGCGTCCGCCTCGGCTCTCCGCCAGTTTTCACGGCCGCGACCTGTTCGTGCCGGTGGCCGCGAAGCTTGCGTCGACCGGCGAGCGACCGGACTCTGAGCCGATCGATGATGTCTCGCGCTTGGCGGGTAGCGATTGGCCGAGCACATCCGCGGTCGTTTGCTATGTCGATGTCTTCGGCAACCTGATCACCGGGCTCGATGCCGACGACCTCGGTGCCGACGCCGAGGTTGGTGTTGGTGGCCGCTGGCTGAGGC
>CAZTYV010000061.1:14845-18007 GCA_964617675.1 uncultured Halochromatium sp.
GCGCGCGCGAACCTTTGCCGAGGTGCGCCCCGGTGAGGCGTTCTGGTACCGTAACGCCTGCGATCTGGTTGAGGTCGCCGTCAATCAAGGTCGGGCCGATCAGGCCCTAGGGCAGGGGCTCGGATCCCCGGTCGCGGTACGTGATCCAGGGTTGGCCCGGTCTCCATCGACATCGACGCCTTCCGCCGGTCCTGATCGACCCTGAATGGAGCGCAAGCGCATGAGCCCGAGCCCCTTGTATCCGCCGATCGAGCCCTATGCCGTCGAGCATCTCGATGTCGGCGCTGGCCATCGGCTTTACCTCGAGCAGTGCGGCAACGCGCGCGGCCTCCCCGCGTTGTTCTTGCATGGTGGCCCCGGCGCGGGCTGTGGTGCCTCGCACCGGCGTTTCTTCGACCCGCAACGCTACCGCATCATCCTGTTCGATCAGCGCGGTTGCGGGCGCTCGACGCCACATGCGAGCCTGGATCACAACACCACCTGGGATCTCGTTGCCGATATCGAGCGCATTCGCCTGCACCTGGGCATTGATCGTTGGCTGGTCTTCGGGGGCTCTTGGGGCTCGACCTTGGCACTCGCGTACGCCGAAACGCACCCCGAGCGGGTGGCCGCGCTGGTCTTGCGCGGCATCTTCCTGTGTCGGGCGGAGGAGATCGCTTGGTTCTATCAACAGGGCGCGAGCTGGGTGTTTCCCGATCATTGGAAGGCGTTCCTCGACCCGATCCCGGAGCCCGAGCGGGCAGATCTGGTGCGGGCCTATCACCGGCGGCTGACCGCTGCCGATCCGGCGATACGCCTCGCCGCGGCCAAGGCCTGGTCACTCTGGGAGGGCCGCTGCGCAACCCTGCTGCCGGACGAATCCCTGCGCGCCGCATTCGCCGACGATGCGCTGGCGCTCAGCTTGGCACGGATCGAATGCCATTACTTCACCCATCACGCGTACCTGCGGCCGAATCAGCTGCTCGACGATGCCGCTCGGCTCGCCTCGATACCCGGTGTCATCATCCATGGCCGCTACGATCTGATCTGCCCACTGCGCTCGGCTTGGGAGCTCGCGCAGGCCTGGCCGACGGCGGCGCTCG
The DNA here is from genome assembly GCA_964617675.1 of uncultured Halochromatium sp. Classification (GTDB taxonomy): domain Bacteria; phylum Pseudomonadota; class Gammaproteobacteria; order Chromatiales; family Chromatiaceae; genus Lamprobacter. Next base: position 15,928 of record CAZTYV010000061.1, read on the forward strand.
AGGTGGTTGCCGATGCCGGTCACGCGGCCTTCGAGCCGGGGATCGCGCGGGCGCTGGTGGCGGCGACCGATGGGCTGGCCGATCGTCTGACGGTCGACGGCGCCTGATCGACGTGGCAGCGATCAGAGGGCGCGCGCGATGATTGGCTTACTGCAGCGGGTCACCGCGGCTGAGGTCCGTGTGGGCGCCGAGCGGGTGGCCGAGATCGGCGCCGGCCTCCTGGTGTTGGTCGGGGTACAGAAGGGCGACGATGAGGCCCGAGGGCGGCGGCTGTTGGAGCGCTTGCTCAGCTATCGCGTCTTCCCCGATGAGCACGGGCGCATGAACCTCAGCCTTCGCGATACCGGCGGTGGGCTCCTGCTGGTGCCCCAATTCACACTCGCCGCCGACACCAAGAAGGGCACGCGCGCGAGCTTTACCAGCGCTGCGGCGCCGGAGGAGGGAGAGCGCCTGTTCAACCTGTTGCTGCATTGGGCCGACGATGTCCACCGCCCGGTTGCGAGTGGGCGCTTCGGCGCCGATATGCAGGTGACACTGACCAATGACGGCCCGGTTACCTTCTGGCTGCAGACCTGAGAGCGCCCTATACTGGGCGAGCTCGACCCACAACATCGATCCTAGCGCAAGAGACCAACCCCCTGATGAGCGCCAACGCCCCCCTCAAGCCACGTATCGCCGAGATCGAGCGCCGCACGCTCGAGACACGCGTGCAGGTCAGGCTCAACCTCGATGGCAGCGGGCAGTCGCGTTTCGACACCGGCGTGCCCTTCCTCGAGCACATGCTCGATCAGGTCGCCCGTCATGGTCTGATCGATCTCGAGGTGCAGGCCGAGGGGGATCTGCACATCGACGCCCATCATACGGTCGAGGATGTCGGCATCACCTTAGGTCAGGCGCTCTCCGCGGCCCTCGGCGACAAGGTCGGGATTCGTCGCTACGGCCATGCCTATGTGCCGCTCGACGAGGCCCTGTCGCGGGTGGTGGTCGATCTGTCCGGGCGACCCATGCTGACCTACGAGGTGCCCTACACGCGTGCCCTCATCGGCGGCTTCGACGTCGACCTCCTGCGCGAGCTCTTCCAAGGCCTGGTGAACCATGCGGCGATCACCCTGCAGATCGACAACCTGCGTGGCATCAATGCCCATCACCAGGCCGAGACGGTGTTCAAGGCCTTCGGACGCGCGCTGCGTATGGCCGTCGAGCCCGATCCGCGAATGGGCGGGCTGACCCCATCGACCAAGGGCAGCCTTTGAGCAGTGCGCTGGCTGCTCCGCCCTCGGCGCCTGACGCGCGTCGCGGCGAAGGCCTCAGATTCCTGTCCCCGCCACTCGATTTCCCGTTGGAGACGTTTCGATGCTGCTGATTCCCGCGATCGACCTCAAGGACGGGCGCTGCGTGCGCTTGCGCCAGGGTCGCATGGAAGACGAGACCGTCTTCTCCGATGATCCGGTCGAGGTGGCTGGCCGCTGGGTCGCTGCCGGCGCCAAGCGGCTGCATCTGGTGGATTTGAACGGCGCCTTTGCCGGCCAGCCGGTCAATGGCGACGCCATTCGCGCGATTGCGGCCGCCTTCCCGGGGCTGCCGATTCAGGTCGGCGGCGGCATTCGTGACGAGAAGACCATGAGCGCCTATCTCGAGGCCGGGGTGCACTGGTGCATCATCGGCACCCAGGCGGTCAAGGAGCCCGCGTTCGTCGGCCGCGCCTGCGCCGCCTTCCCGGGTCACATCATCGTCGGCCTGGATGCGAAGGACGGCCAGGTCGCGATCGACGGCTGGGCCGTGGTCACCGAACACCGGGTCGAGACCCTCTCGCGGCGTTTTGAGGACGATGGGGTCGAGGCAATCGTCTACACCGATATCGGCCGCGATGGGATGCTCAATGGTCCGAACATTGAGGCAACCCGTGCGCTCGCGGATGCGATCCGAATCCCGGTCATCGCCTCGGGCGGGATCACCAGCTTGGACGATGTGCGCGCGCTGGCGGCGATTGCCGAGCCCGGCATCCTCGGCGCCATCACCGGTCGAGCGATCTACGAGGGCACGCTCGACTTCGCCGACGGTCAACGCGCCGCGGCCGGCC
>CAZTYV010000062.1:0-14101 GCA_964617675.1 uncultured Halochromatium sp.
TGGGAAGCTTAACCCGCGGAGTCTAAACGCTCGCTCGCGGCACTGCCAGATCAGCAGCCTTTCCCCCTACCTTCTCGCTCACAACAACGCCCGTCTCCTCAGTCCCGGCGGGCGCTAAATGCAGCTCGTTGCACACATCCCCCATTTTGCTTGAAAAAGAGCCATATTTGGCGCTATATTTGTAGTCGATACGATCTAGGAGCCGACTATGGATACGATATACGCCGATTACTCCATCAGCATGTCCGAATTCAAACGCAACCCGGCACAGGTACTGCGCGCCGCCGGTGAGAAGCCGGTGGCTGTGCTGAATCACAACCGCCCGGCCTTCTACATGATCACGCCAAAGCTCTACGAGGCCATAGTAGAAGAGCTGGTCGACCGCGACCTAGTAGATCTGGTGCGCAGCCGCCTGCCCGACGAAAAGGACGCCATCGAGGTCGACATTGACAGCATCTGAGATCGATCAGGAGGCCTCTACTCGATACCGGCTGAAGTTTGTGCCGCAAGCACTGGCCGAATGGGAGGCTCTTGATGGCAGCGTCAAGGAACCGTTTCGCAAAGCGCTCAAGAAACGCCTGGAGCAGCCGCACGTGCCAGGTTCAGAGCTGCATGGCAGCTTGCAGGGCTGCTACAAAATTAAGCTGCGAAAACAAGGCTGGCGTCTCGTCTATCGCGTGAAGGACGATGTACTGACCGTCATGGTGATGGCGGTGGCCAAACGCGAAGACAGCCTGGCTTATCGGCTTGCCGTCGAACGTTTCGCCTCGGATCAGCACTGACGGTCTTTGTCTGGGCGAGAAGGTGATCAGCGCTCGGTGCGCTTGGCCAAGGCGACCGTGTAATGGGCACCCTGCTTGAGCTTGTCGTAGTTGCCGAAGACCTCTTGCAGGTTGCGCTTGATGAAGGCGCGTAGACCGCTGATCGTCACCAGATACAGCTGTCCGCCCGGGCGTAGGCGCGCATGGGCATCGTGCAGCAGGATCGAGAGCAGCTCCTTACCCACCTTGGCCGGAACGTTGCTCGCGATCAGATCGAAGCGCGCCTCCGGCGGGATCTGCGCGAAGCCGTTGCTCAAGAGCCCACGGGCGTTCTCGAGGCCGTTCAGGGCCGCGTTGCGCTGGGCGTATTCAACCGCCACGAAGTCCTTGTCCACCATCAGGGTCTGGCCCTGAGGCGCCAGTGCTGCCAGCGTGAGCCCGATCGGGCCGTAGCCGCAGCCCAGGTCCAGGCAGTCAGCATCGGGCTCGACCTCCACGTGCTGTAGCAGCAGCCGGGTGCCCTCGTCGATCTCGCGCGGCGAGAAGAGACCCCAGGTCGATTCAAACCTCAGCCGTTGTCCGCGAAGATCGGCCTCGAAGCGAATCGGCGCGCGCAGGGCTGCGAGTTGGTCGGGCGCAAGCATTCGAACAGTGTCCGTGGCTCAAAAAGGCGCTAAGTCTACAGGGAGATGTCGCTCGCGCGTTGACTAGACTAACGTGCATCGCCTCGAACTCGTCTCGCGTCATCTCCCGGATTCTCGATGTCCGATCTCGCCGGCCAACTCGACATCCACCTCGATGTGCATCGCGGTGCCGTCGCGATCCGCTCGAGTCGCCCGCTGGCGGCCACGCGCATCTTCGTTGGCAAGTCGCCTTCCGAGGTGGTCCGTCTGCTGCCGACGCTCTTCAGCCTCTGCGGCACGGCGCAAGCGGTTGCCTGTGTCAGCGCCTGCGAGCAGGCGCTCGGACGCCAGCCAAGCGAGGCGGTCTTAGCGCGCCGCCAAGCCTTGTTGCTGGCCGAGACCATCAAGGAGCATCTGTGGCGGTTGTTGCTCGACTGGCCGCGTATGCTCGAGCCGCGTGCCGAGCCCAGGGCACAGGGCGGCGCTAACGCCAGCGCCAGCGCGAGTGCCAATGGCAGTGCGAGCGCCAGCGCCGAAGCCAATGCAACCATGCGTGCGTCGATCTTGGGCGCGCCGGATGCCTCGGCGATGCCTCGGGTCATGCGCGCCTTCATGGGCTTGCGTCAGACTCAGCAGGCGGCGGCTGATCCCTTCAGCCTGGACCAGCAACAGGCCGAGCGCGGGGCTGCCGCCGATCTCGATCCTGGCGCGCTGCTAGACCTGGTCACCGAGCAGGTGCTCGAGGCCGCGCCCACCGATTGGCTGCAGGCGGTCGATAGCGCCGGCGCCCTGCAGCGCTGGGCCGAGCACGCCCGGACACCTGCTGCTGGTCTGGTGCGCGCCTTGGTCGCGCAGGGCCTTGCGGACAGCGGTGCCAACGCTGTTGCCAGGCTGCCGAGTTCGGCTTCGAATGGGCTCGCGCACGCGTTGGCGGGTGCTCAGGCCGACGCGTTCATCGCCGCGCCCCAATGGCAGCAGCACTGCGCCGAAACCGGGCCTTTGGCGCGCGTGGCCGACGAGCCGCTGGTCGCGGCCTTGCTTGCTGAGCACGGCAACGGCCTGCTCACTCGCCTAGCGGCGCTCTTGGTCGAGCTCGCGCGGAGCGCTTGCGAGCTCGATGGTCTGTGTCGCGCCTCGGTGCCCGGCCAGGGGCAAGTGCCTGCCGCAGCGGCTGCTCGTGGCGAAGCGATTGCCACGAGCCCCGCTCGCCCCAGCGCCAGCCGAGCCGCCCGATCCGGGCCGGCAGGGGCGATAGGCAGCGACGCTGGCCCCAATCTCCCGCTTGAGGTGGGGGTTGGGGATGGGGTAGCGACTGGGACTACGATGAGCTCAGGGAAGGGGACTGGCATCGGCACGGCCGAGGCCGCTCGCGGCCTCCTGCTCCACCGCGTGTGTATCAGCGACGATCGCATCGAGCAGTATCAGATCCTGGCGCCGACAGAGTGGAACTTTCATCCCCAGGGCGTCGTCGCTCAGGGGCTCGTGGCGATTGCGCGCGGCGGTGTTGCGGGGCGCGAGCTCGAGCGTCTGGCCCGGCTCTACATCACCGCGGTCGACCCCTGTGTCGACTACCAACTTTCGGTATCCTGACCCTCTGCCCCAGTGCCTGGATCTCGGCCGATCCCAAGGACACCATCGAGGTCACCCCATCGCCTTCGGAGCACCGCTTATGTGTCTCGCCATCCCCGCACAGATCCTCGAGATCGACCCGGTTGCCGATAACGCCCTTGTCTCGCTCGGCGGGGTGAGACGTCCCGTCTCCCTGGCCCTGATCGAGGATGCGGAGGTTGGCGACTTCGTGCTCGTGCACGTCGGCTATGCCCTGAACAAGATTAGCGCCGAGGAGGCCGAGCGCACGCTCGACATGATGCGCGAGATCGGCGAGCTTGCCGAGCTTGAACCGGGTCTTGAGCCAACTCAGGAGCCAGCTCAAGAGCCATTTCAGGAGCCCGCTCAGGCGGCCGATCCGACGACGACCAACCTCGAGCCAAGCCGATGAAATACATTGACGAATTTCGCGATGGCGCCTTGGCGAAGGGCCTGGCGCGGCAGATCGCCGCCGAGGCCGATCCATCGCGCAGCTACCGCCTGATGGAATTCTGCGGCGGACACACCCACGCCATCTTCCGCTACGGTGTCCAGGACCTGATGCCGGACAACGTGCGCTTCGTGCATGGTCCGGGCTGTCCGGTCTGCGTGCTGCCGATGGCCAGGATCGACCAGGCGATGGCCATGGCCGTCGAGCATGGCGTGACGCTCTGCACCTATGGCGATCTGATGCGGGTGCCGGCGAGCGAGCGCAAGAGTCTGCTCAAGGCCAAGGCCGAGGGGGCCGACATCCGGATGATCTACTCGACCCAGGATGCACTGGCCATCGCGCGCAAGGCGCCGGAGCGGCAGGTCGTGCTGTTCGCGATCGGTTTCGAGACCACCACGCCACCGACCGCGGTCGCGATCAAGACGGCGCGCGCCGAGGGACTCGAGAACGTCTCGGTGTTCTGCAATCACGTCCTGACACCGCCCGCGCTCGCCACCATCCTTGCCGCGAGCGGCGGCAGCGACGGCGCTCAGCTCGATGGCATCCTCGGTCCGTCACACGTCAGTACCGTGATCGGCAGCCGGCCCTATGAATGCGTGCCAACGCAGTTCGGCAAGCCCGTGGTCATCGCCGGCTTCGAGCCACTCGATGTGATGCAGAGCGCGCTGATGCTGATCCGCCAGATCAACGACGGCCGGGCAGAGGTCGAGAATCAGTACACCCGTGCCGTGACGCGCGACGGCAACCGCAAGGCGCAGGCCCTGATGGCCGAGGTCTTCCAGCCGCGCGAGACCTTCGAGTGGCGTGGCCTCGGCTTCCTGCCGGCGAGCGCGCTGCGCATCGCCGACGCCTATGCCGATCTCGATGCCGAGCAGCGCTTCCCGGTCGCGCCGAGCACCGGCCGCGAGATCAAGGGCTGTGAGTGCCCGAGCGTGCTGCGCGGGGTGATGGAGCCGACCGACTGCAAGCTCTTTGGCACCGTCTGCACGCCGGAGAATCCGATGGGCGCCTGCATGGTCTCGTCCGAAGGCGCCTGCGCGGCCTACTGGAGCTACGGGCGATTCCGGCAGCCGGAACGCGCATCGGGACAGCAAGCACCGCGGGCGGCCAAGGCCGCGGACGCCGCCTGATGGTCAGTGCCGATAACAGGCCGTCGCGCCATTTTGCCGGCCGGCTCGATCTCAAACAGGGCACCGTCGACATGAGCCACGGCAGTGGCGGCCGCGCCATGGCCCAGCTGATCGACGAGCTGTTTCGTGCCCATCTGGACAACCCGCTGCTGGCCCAAGGCAACGACCAGGCCCTGTTCACCCCGCCGCCCGGGCGCTTGGTCGCCAGTACCGATGGCCATGTGATCTCGCCATTGTTCTTCCCGGGCGGGGATATCGGCGCGCTGGCGGTGCATGGCACGGTCAACGACGTCGCCATGGCCGGCGCGCGCCCGCTCTATCTGACCGCGAGCTTCATCCTCGAGGAGGGCCTGCCGCTTGCCGACCTGGAGCGCATCGTCGCCAGCATGGGGGCCGCGGCCCGTGCCGCTGGGGTGCAGGTGATCGCGGGTGATACCAAGGTGGTTGAGCGCGGCAAGGGCGACGGCTGCTTCATCTCGACCACCGGCATCGGCGTGGTGCCCGAGGGCGTCGAGATCTCAGGCGACCGCGCCGAGCCGGGCGATGCGATCCTAATCAGCGGCAGCATTGGCGATCACGGCGTCGCGATCCTCTCGAAACGCGAAAACCTCGGCTTCGAGACCGAGATCACCTCCGACTGCCAGGCCTTGAACGACCTGGTCGCGGCGATGATCGAGGCGGTGCCGGGCATCCATTGCCTGCGCGACCCGACCCGTGGCGGGCTCGCGACCACCCTCAACGAGCTGGCACTGCAGTCGCGGGTTGGCATGCAGATCCAAGAGCCCCTGATCCCGGTCCGGCCCGAGGTTCAGGCCGCCTGCGAGCTGCTTGGGCTGGACCCGCTCTACGTCGCCAACGAGGGCAAGCTGATCGCAATCTGCCCCGGCGACCAGGCCGAGACCCTGCTCGCGGCGATGCGCGCACATCCCAAGGGCCGCGATGCCGCGATCATCGGCCAGGTGGTCGAGGATGCGCATCAGTTCGTGCAGATGGAGACCGCCTTCGGCGGCAGCCGCATCGTCGACTGGCTGGCCGGCGAGCAGCTGCCGCGCATCTGCTGATGTCCAGACTGGCCGAGCGAGGCGGGCATCCTCGGGCGCCCACGCGAAACCGGGCCCTCAGCGCAACGAGCTCAGCATCCGCACCAGCTCCATGCTGGCGGTGAAGAAGTCGGCCTCGGGGTTGGCCTTGCAGTAGCTCAGGGTGCGCCGCATCAGGGTCTCGATGCCGGAGCCGCTGAGCACATCCTCGTCGAGCGCGAGGTTGAGCCCCGAGACGAAGCCGGTGGCCCAATCTTGGTAACGTTGGTATTCAGCCGCGTCATCCGCTTCCGCCGCCGCGCTCGCCTGCTCGTAGTCGGCGCAGCTGCGCACGCCATAGCCCCAGAGCGTTGGATTCAGCGGTTGGGCAAGCAGGACATTGCCCGCGCTCAGCAAGACGACAGCGAGCGCCCAAACACCATAACGGCGGTGGAAGCCGCTCGGGCCTCGAGCTGCTAAACTCAGGCGTTTTGCGTCCGCACGGCGGGTGCCCACGCGAGGTCGAATGCGTCGATGCGTGTCTTGATGATCTCGGACGTCTACTTTCCCCGCGTCAACGGGGTCTCGACGTCCATCCAGACCTTTGGCCGCGAGCTCATCGCCAAGGGTCACCAGGTCACCCTGATCACGCCGAGCTACGGGGCGCAGAGCGTCGAGCCGTTCGAGGTCATCCGAATCCCATCGCGTTATCTGCCGTTCGACCCCGAAGACCGCATCATGCGCTGGGGTCGGCTGCGCGATCATCGCGCCGCCCTGCGCGCGCAGCGCTTCGACCTGGTTCATATCCACACCCCGTTCGTCGCTCACTATGCCGGGCTGGCGTTGGCCCGCTGGCTCTCAATCCCGGTGGTCGAAAGCTACCATACCTTCTTCGAGCAGTACCTCGACAAGTACGTCCCGCTGGTGCCGAGCGCCTGGCTGCGGCTCATGGCGCGGCGCTTCTCGGCGGCCCAGTGCAACGATGTGGACGCACTGGCGGTGCCCTCGCAAGCCATGCTCGACGTCCTCGTTCGCTACGGCATTCGCACGCCCGCGAGCCTGGTGCCCACCGGGATCGACCTCGGAAAGTTCAGTCAGGGCGATGGCGAGCGTTTCCGCCAGCGCTGGGGAATCGCCAGCGGGCAGCCGCTGCTGGTGCACGTCGGGCGGCTTGCGTTCGAGAAGAATTGCGACTTCCTGCTGCGCATGCTGGTACAGGTCAAGGCCGAGATGCCGGAGGTCTTGCTCGTCATCGCCGGCGATGGGCCAGCCCTGAAACGACTGCAGCGGCTCAGTCGGCGCCTCGGGCTTGAGGGGCAGGTGCTATTCACCGGCTACCTGGCGCGCGATGGCTCGCTCGAGGACTGTTACAGCGCCGGTGATGCCTTTGTCTTCTCCTCGCTGACCGAGACCCAGGGCCTGGTGCTGCTGGAATCGATGGCATTGGGAACGCCGGTCGTCGCCATCGCCGAGATGGGCACCCGTGAGGTGCTGCGTGACAACGAAGGCTGTCTGATCGCCCAGCACGATGAGCACCACTTTGCCCGGCAGTGCCTGCGGCTGCTGCGCGAGCCCGAGCTGCGGGCCGAGCTTTCCAGCCGCGCCCGAGCCTACGCCCAGAGCTGGTCCGCGCCGGTGCTGGCCGAGCGCATGATCGACTTCTACGCGCGCACCCTGTTGCGGGCCGAGTCGCACCGGCAACCGTCGCTAACCGTGGCGAAGACGAGCCAGTCGCCGCCGCGGCCTACCACTGCCTCGGACCCTGGGTCGGCGACCCATCGCCAACCCCACAGCCGGATCAAGACCGACGCCGAGCGTGTTGCTGGGCGCGATCCTGGTCGCGATCCTGGGAGCAACCCCAAACGCGACCCCAAACGCGAGCCCAGCGACACCCTGAGCGCAGCCCATCCGCCGGACATCGCCCTCGATCCGATCGAGTTTGATCCCGACCCCGAGCCGAACCGGAGCCTGACATGACGCCCCAAGACGTTCTCGACGCCTTCGAGCTGCTCGACGACTGGGATGCTCGCTACGAGCTCATCAGCGAGCTCGCGCGCGAGCTGGTGCCGCTCGAGGCGAGCGAATACCAGGATGCGAACCTCGTGCGCGGCTGCAACACCCGCACTTGGCTCACCGCCGACCCGGACCCGGCCGATCCCTCCCACATCCGTTACCGGGCCGACGCCGAGACCCCGCTCGTGCGTGGACTCGTCGCGCTGCTGCTGGTGCCCTTCCAGGGCCAGACGCCCGAGCAGGTGCTCGCCACCGATCCCAGTGACTACATCGCCCGCCTCGGACTTGCCGAGAATCTCAGTGCCAACCGCCGTGCTGGCATGGAGCACTTCATCGAGCGGCTCTATCAGCTTGCGCGTGAGCAGCAAGCGCGCCGCTGAGCGGTGTCAACGTCAGGTCCCTATCCGAGCTGAATTGTCGGACATTGGCGCCAATGCCAATGCCGGGCAGCGCCCAGGTAGTTGCTAAAGGCGCTGGAGAAAATGGTTTCGCGCTTGATTTCAAAGTGAATTCCTGAACTGGCACGGCATCTGCTGTGGGCTGGATGACGCATCAGCCACAGCTAGATCCATCCCATGAGTGCCAACGTCTCGATCGACTTCATCACCCACCGATTCAAGGGGCAAGCGCGCCCGACCTTGCAGGACGTCGCGCTGCGGATTCAGCCCGGCGAGCAGGTCGCCCTGATCGGGCGCAGTGGCTGCGGCAAGTCGACCCTGCTCCACATGCTGGCCGGGCTGCTGCTGCCGAGTGAGGGCTGCGTCCACATTCGCGGTCACATGGTCACCCGCCCCAGCGCCAAGTGGAACATGATGTTCCAGAAGCCGAGCCTCTATCCCTGGATGACGGTGCGTCAGAACGCCGAGCTGGGTCTACTCTTCGCCGGCCGCCGCGAGCCCGAGACCATCGACCGTCTGCTCGCGCTGGTTGGGCTTGCCGACAAGGCCGACACCAACGTCCAGAGCCTCTCCGGCGGCCAGCAGCAACGCGTCGCGCTTGCACGCTCGCTGGCCACTGAGCCGGAGCTGCTGCTGCTCGATGAGCCCTTCTCCGCGCTCGACGCCTTCACCCGCGCCTCGCTCCAGGACGAGGTCTCGCGCATCGCCCGCGCCCAGGGGCTGACCCTGGTGCTGGTGACCCACGATATCGACGAGGCGGTCGCGATGGCCGACCGAGTGCTGATCATGGCCGCCAACCCGGGGCGCATCGTCGGCGAGCTCGAGGTCGCCCTGCCGAATCCGCGCGATCGCGCCAGCCCCGCCTTCAGCCGCCGCCGCGAGGCGCTGATGAGCCAGTTCGAGACCTTGGTCGGCGGCGACGAGACGCTGCCACGTGCCGGCCGGTCCGGGCCGCTTGAGGCCGACGCCCAACCGACAGAGGGGGGCGACCCAGAATCCCAGTCCCAGTCCCAATGGGACTCCGCTGCGCTATCGGAAGACGCGGCCCGCAAAGAGGCGGCCTGAGCCGCTTCGTCTCGGTCCGTTCTCGCGACAACCCAGCGAAGTCCCTTGCCCGATCAGACTCGCCACCGACCGCTGAGCGCCAGAACGCTCGGTACAGGACACCAACGCTTTCCGACTGACCTTCCCAGAGCACGAGGCATAAAGATCATGAGCAAACACACCGACGATGACCTGAGCTACCTGTTCGAGCACGAGCTCGGCCGCCGCGACTTCCTGCTCGACCTGCTGGCGATGGGCGGCCTCGCCGCCGGCCTCTCATCGCTCCCCGGGGTGCTGAATGCCGCTGAGCCGCCCGCCGACGAGGTGGTGCGCATCGGCTACATCCCGATCACCGATGCCACCGCGCTGCTGGTCGCGCATGCCAACGGCTACTTCGAAGATGAAGGCCTGGAGGTCGCACAGCCGACGCTCATCCGCGGCTGGTCGCCGCTGGTCGAGGGCTTCGCCGCCGGCAAGTTCAATCTGGTCCATCTGCTGAAGCCGATCCCGGTCTGGATGCGCTACAACAATCAGGTGCCGGTCAAGATCATGTCTTGGGCGCACCTGAACGGCTCCGCGGTGGTGGTCGGGCGCCATGTCGAGGCCAAGGACTTTGCGGATCTGGGCGGCAAGCAGGTCGCGGTGCCCTACTGGTACAGCATGCACAACATCGTGCTGCAGATGGCGCTGCGCAACGCCGGGCTGAAACCGGTGATCCAGGATCAGACCGCGCCCCTCGCACCGGACGAGGTCAACCTACTGATCATGCCGCCGCCCGACATGCCGCCGGCGTTGGCCTCGAAGAAGATCGACGCCTTCATCGTCGCCGAGCCCTTCAACGCCGCCGGCGAGCTGCTGGCCGGCGGGACCATGCTGCGCTTCACGGGCGACATGTGGAAGAACCACCCCTGCTGCGTCGTCTGCATGAACGAGCAGACGGTCGCCGCCCGCCCGGAATGGACACAGAAGGTGATGAACGCGGTGGTGCGCGCGCAGATCGACGCCCAGGCCAATAAACGCGAGGTGGCGCACATGCTCTCCAAGGATGGCAAGGGCTATCTGCCGATGCCGGCCAAGGTGGTCGAACGTGCCATGACCTTCTACGACGTGGCCGACTACAGCGACCCCGCCGCCATCCGCCACAAGGCCGAGTGGCAGAACGGGCGCATCGACTTCCAGCCCTATCCCTATCCGAGCGCGACCCGGATGATCGTCGAGGAGATGAATCAGACCCTGGTCGGCGGCGACAAGACCTTCCTCGAGGGGCTCGATCCCGACTTCGTCGCCGAAGACCTGGTCGACTACGAGCACGTTCGGGTGGCGATGGAGCGCTACATGGACTGGTCAAAGGTGCCGGGCATCGATCCGAGCAACCCCTACGAGCGTGAGGAGGTGGTGATCCTATGAGCACGGCCGCGGCGACACTCTCGGGCGACCCTCGCGCGGCCTGGACTCAGCGCACCCTGGCCTGGGCCGAGGTGCGTGCCTTCTTAGTCTCGAGCCTGGGCTACCCGGCCGCTGGCATCGCGCTGCTGCTCGGCCTCTGGTGGCTCGGCGGGCAGGCCATCGCCAGCGATGACTCGATCGCCGCCTTCGCCGGCTTCGCGCCGGGGCCGGCCTTCGCCGCGCTCGGCGAGCTGCTCGGCTCCGGGCGCCTCGGCGAGGTGGTGCTGCCGAGTCTGTATCGGATCGGGCTCGGGCTGCTCTGGGCAGTCGTGATCGGGGTCCCGGTCGGGGTCGCGATCGGGCTCTCGGCGATGCTGCGTGAGGTCACCCACGTGCCCTTCCAGTTCCTGCGCATGATCAGCCCCCTGGCCTGGATGCCGATCGCCGTGCTCGCCTTCGCGACCTGGGATGGCGCGATCGTGTTCCTGATCGCGGTGGCCGCGGTCTGGCCGGTACTGTTCTCGACCGCGCACGGTGTGCGGCGCATCGATCCGCTCTGGTTCAAGGTGGCGAAGAACCTCGGCGCCGACGGTGTGCAGCTGCTGCGTCGGGTGATCCTGCCGGCCATCGGCCAGGACATCTTCGCCGGCGTGCGGCTCGCGGTCGGCGTGGCCTGGATCGTGCTGGTGCCGGCGGAGTATCTGGGTGTCACCAGCGGACTCGGCTATGCGATCAACGATGCCCGCGACACTCTCGAGTACGACACCCTCGCTGCGATCGTCGTTATCATCGGTGTCATCGGCTTTCTCCTCGATGGCCTCTGCCTGAGTCTGATCCGACGCTTCTCCTGGCGGCAATAAGACTGAGGCGCACCGCCGCCCCGGGCCCGCATCCAGCGCACCAGGATGCGGGCCCGTCTTGTTCCTGATCGGGCCCTGATCGGTTCTGGGGCGCCATCTGGACGCCATCCGGGCGGGCTGTTGGTGCCGGCCCATCGCGCCGTCGGGCCTGAGCTGGCCTAGCGATTGCTTAGTGCTCGGGCTGGCCAAGCCCGCCAGGCTGCAATCCCGACCGCTGCCCATGTCCGTGACCGAACAGAGTTTTACCCTCGAGTCCGAGCTGCTGCTCCTGCAAGAGGTCGCCCGCATCATCGCCACCACCGATGACCCTGAGGCGGCGATTCAGGCCATCTTGCGCCAGCTCTCACAACTGCTTGGGCTCAATCGCGGCCGCGTGCTGCTGGCCGACCCGCGCACCAACGCGCTCAGCATCCGTTTCGCCTACGGCCTCACCGACGAGGAGCGCCGCCGCGGGCGCTACGCACTCGGCGAGGGCGTCACCGGCCGCGTCTTCAAGACCGGCCAGGTGGCCTTGATCCAGGACATCGACGATGAGCCCAGCTATCTCGAGCGCGCCATCGCCCGCGAGGTGCTGCCCAATGAGGCGGTCGCCTACATCGCACTGCCGATCCTGCAACAGGACCGCACCATTGGGGTGCTCGCCGTGCATCGGCTGCGCCAGCGCGAGCGGCCCTTCCAGCGCGACCTGACCCTGCTGCGCGTGGTTGCGACCCTGATCGCCCAGGTCCTGCGGCTCAGCGATCTGGTCGCCGAGCGCACCGCCCACCTGCTCTCCGAGAACCGGCTGCTGAAGAATCGGCTGGAAAGCCGGGGCGCCGCCTACGGCATCATCGGCGCCAGTCCGGCCTTGCACCAGTCCATCCATCAGTCGCTGCAGGTGGCCTCCACCAATACCACGGTGCTGCTGCTCGGCGAGTCCGGCACCGGCAAGGAGCGCTTCGCGCGCATGCAGCACCTGGCCAGCCGCCGCGCCGAGGGCCCCTTTATCAGCGTCAACTGCGCCGCGATCCCGGCCGCGCTGATCGAATCCGAGCTGTTCGGCCACGAGAAGGGCGCCTTCACCGGGGCGCATGCGGCCAAGCAGGGCCGTATGGAGCTCGCCTCCGGCGGCACCCTGTTCCTCGACGAGATCGGCGACCTAGACCTGGAGCTGCAGGCGAAGCTGCTGCGGGTGCTTGAGAACAAGGTGATCCAGCGCGTCGGCGGTACGCGCGATGTTCCAGTGGACGTGCGCGTGATCGCCGCGACGCACAAGAATCTGCAGGAGGCGGTCAACCAGAACCGCTTTCGGCTCGATCTGTTCTACCGGCTCAACGTCTTCCCGATCCGCCTGCCGCCGCTGCGCGCGCGCCACGGCGACGTCCCGATCCTGGCCCGCCACTTCCTCAATGCCGCCAATCAGGAATATGAGCGCAGCCTGGTGTTCGGTCCGGGAGCGCTCGAGGCCCTGGAGCACTTCGGTTGGCCCGGCAACATCCGCCAGCTCGAGAACCTGGTCAAGCGCGCGGTGCTGATGAGCCCGCCGCCGATGATCGAGCGCGAGCTGATTGGCCAGATCCTGGCCGAGGAGGCGGCGATCCACCAGCCGTCGGGCGAGCCCTCATCGGCCGCAGGCGCCGCGCCGGTCTTGGCGCCGATGGGCACGCCGTCTGTAGCGTCTGCCGGCGGCTTGGTGCCTCCGAGCGCTGCGGTGCCACTCGACGCGGGCCTCGCCATGCCGCCCGCCGCCAGCGTGCCCGCGACCGCCGCCCGCCCCGACCCGGCACTGGCTCAGCCCGATCCAGCGCTGGTCTCGGCCGATCGGCGCGCAGACCCGATCGGGAGTGCGTTGGCCGACGGACAGGCCTTGGCGCGTCCCTACGCCTGGGTCAGAGAAGACGAGCGCGCGGAGATCCTGACAGCGCTGGAGCGCTGCCGAGGCAACAAGACCCGCGCCGCGTTGAGTCTGGGACTCACGCCGCGGCAGTTGCGCTACCGCATGTCCAAGCTCTCGATCGATCCCTGAGGCGCCTGAGGCCCCACGGCGGGCCCCAGCGCAGGTCCCACGGCGGGCCCCAGCGCGACAATGTGCCATTCATCGGCGGCTGACAATGTCGACATTCCTGGTGCGAGCATCGGTGACAATCTCGCTCGGAGCTGACGAAAATATATAAATATCTGTTTTATATTTAGAAATTAAGTTGGCACAGCGGCTGCTTTACGGGAGATGCCAATCCAACCCAACGGAGAATCATCCCCATGAGTGCTGTTGCCGAAACCGTCGCCACCAAGATCGACTACCTCCGCCCGATCGACCACGAGGGCCTGACCCAGCTTTCCGCGAAGGGTAAGGCAAACCCGACAGCGGTCGTGACGCTGAAGGCGAAGACGGTCTGCGAAGGCCAGTTCCGCAACATGACCTACGTGCGGGACCTGAAGCCGATGCTGATCGACGAGCCGCCGCATCTGCTTGGCGAAGACAACGCGCCCAATCCGTCCGAGGCCCTGCTCGCCACGCTCGGCTCCTGTCTCGCCGTGGGTGTGCACGCGAATGCAACCGCCCGCGGTGTGCGCCTCACCAAGCTCGAGCTTGCGCTCGAGGGCGATATCAACGTCACGGCAGTGTGGGGCACCGGTGACCTCAATCCGGCCAAGCCCCTCGGCTTTACCGACATCCGCGTCAAGATCGACGCCGAGGGTGACGCGCCCAAGGAGGTGATCGACGAGATCATCGACCATTCGAACGTCTGGTCGCCGGTGGCGAACACCCTGCGCCGGCCGGTCAACCTCAGCGTCACCCCAGCCTGAGGTAGCCAGCCGCTCGGGCTCGAGCCGATCTCAGAGAACCGG
>CAZTYV010000062.1:14111-17744 GCA_964617675.1 uncultured Halochromatium sp.
GCGCATCGACGTCCCTCCCGCTGCCGGCCCCTCCAGCTGCCCACCTGACATCTGTCCCCCAAAAACTGTCTCCCTTATATCTGCCCCCCCGCCACATCTGCCCCCCTACATTTGCCCAAGGAGTCGCTGATCATGAGCGCCACTGCTGCACCCGTGCGCGCCGCCGCGGCCGCCGCGACCTCGGTTACCGGCGCGTTGGCCGCAACGCCCCGGCCGTTGCCGGGATCACCCTCAACCCGGCCCGCGTTGCCACCGCAGACCGCATCCCTGGAGCTAACCGCGCCACAGCCGAGCCCGGTCGACCTGCTCGGCGCGGTCAACCGCATCGTCGATGCCGAGCTCAAGCCCCTGACGGTCGCCATCGACCGCGAGGGCCTGTACCCAAAGACGGTGATGCACAGCCTCGGCGCAGCCGGTGCCTTCCGCGCGCATCTGGCCGCCGCGCGAGACGATGGGCTGCACGACATGGGCACCGCCATCCAGTCCATGGCCGCGGTGTCGCAGGAATGCCTATCGACCGGCTTCGCCGTCTGGTGCCAAGACACCTGCGCCTGGTATCTGCAGATGGCCGCCAACACGGAGGTCCGCGAGCGCTGGCTGCCCCGGCTCGCCAGCGGCGAGGTGCTCGGCGGCACCGGCATGTCCAACACCATGAAGGCCTATTCCAGCATCGAGGACCTGCGCCTGCAGGGGCGGCGCGTGCCGGGCGGCTACATCGTCAATGGCAATCTGCCCTGGGTCTCGAACCTCGGTGACGATCACGTCTTTGGCACCCTGTTCACCCTCGATGGCGCCACCAAGCGCACCGTGATGGCCCTGATCGACTGCCGCTCGCCGGGCTTCACCCTGCGCCGCTCGGCCCACTTCACCGCGCTCGAGGGCACCCAGACCTTCGCCTGCCTGTTCGACGAGGTCTTCGTGCCCGATACCAACGTCATCGATGAGGACGGTGCCGGCTTCCTGCGTCGCGCCCGCGCGGGCATCGTGCTGCTGCAGTTCGGCATGGGGATCGGCAACATCCAGGGCTGCATCGACGTTGCCCGTGCCGCCGAACCGCTGCTTGGTCACGTCAACCAATACCTCGACGACCGGCCCGATGAGCTGCAGCAGGCGCTCGACGATGCCGCCGAGGCGGTGCTCGCATTGGCGGAGGATCCCTACGACACCGACCCCGACATCTTCCGCGAGATCCTCGCGCTGAGGCTCGCCGCCAGCGAGCTGGCCCTGCGCGCGTCGCAGTCGGCCATGCTGCACTGCGGCGCCAAGGGCTACCTGAGCGCGGCGCCGGCCCAGCGCAAGCTGCGCGAGTCCTACTTCGTTGCCATCGTCACGCCCGCGATCAAGCACCTGCGCAAGGAGCTCGCGGCGATGGATGCCTACTGTTGAGCCCTACTGTTGAGCCCTACTGTTGAGCCCTACTGTTGATCCAGGAGCCGAGACCATGAAGACCCTGACCTCAGCGCTCGACGCCGATGCCACCGTCGAGCGCCTCAAACAGGCCGTGGATGCGGCCGGCCTGCGCGTGGTGGCGCATATCAACGGCCAAGCCAACGCGCGGCTGATCGGCAAGGAGGTGCCCGCAGACCAGATCCTCGAGATCTTTCGCCCCGACTTCGCGCTAAGGGTCTGGGCCGCGTGCAAGCCAGCGGGGATCGACATCCCGCTGCGCATCCACGTCTACGACGACGCGGGCGCCACGCGGGTTGCCTGCCGGCTGCCGAGCAGCGTCTTCGCGCCCTTCGACAGTGAGCCCTTGGCCGCCATCGGCGCCGAGCTCGACGCGCTGTTCGAGGGCATCTTGCAACAGGTGCCGACAAGCGCGGGCTGAGCCCGAGCCTTAAGCCCGCCCGCTGGAAGTCGTCTTCGCACCAGGATCGCCCCAGGAGCCCAACCGATGAATCAACCCGAGTTTCGCCGCTACATCTGTGAGGCCTGCGGCTACATCTACGACGAGGCCAAGGGCGACCCCGACTCCGGCCTCGCGCCCGGCACCCGCTTCGAGGCGATCCCCGACGATTGGCAATGTCCACTCTGCGGCATGATGAAGTCCGACCTGCGTCTGCTGCCCGAGCAGCCGGCGGCCGCCGCGGTCGTGGTGCCGGCCGCTGCTGCGCGAGACCGCGGTGTCGGGCACGCCGCCGCCCGCGGCAGCGCCGAGCACCTGGTCATCGTCGGTGCGGGTGTTGCCGGCTGGTCGGTGGCCGAGGCGGTGCGCCGTCGCGACCCGCAGCGCCCGATCCTGCTCGTCGCCGCCTGCGATGCCTCGGTCTATCCGAAGCCGGCGCTCTCGACCGCGCTCGCCCAACGGCGCGCCCCAGATCAGCTGATCGAGCGCTCGGCCGAGGAGCACGCGGCTCAGCTTGGCATCGAGGTGCGTACCCGTTCGCGCGTGCTGAAGCTCGATCCGGCGCGCCGTCGGCTGATCACCGGCGGCGGGCCCATCGAGTACGCGCAGCTGGTGCTGGCCCTCGGCGCGCGACCACGCGCGGTGGCGATCGACGGCGATGCCGCCGACAGCGTGCTGCGCGTCAACGATCTTCCTAGCTATCGCCGGCTCCGCGCGACCCTGGACCAAGGCGTGCGCCACGTCACCCTGCTCGGCGCTGGTCTCATCGGCTGCGAGCTGGCCGATGATCTGCGGGCCGGCGGCTTCGCGGTCAGTGTGGTCGACCCGGCCGAACGGCCCATGAGCCGATTGCTCCCGACACCGATGGGCGCGCTGCTGCAGACACGCTTGGCCGACGTTGGTGTCGACTGGCGCCTCGGCGAGACCCTGATGCGGGTCGATCTGGCGCAGCAGCGCGATTCGGATCGCGCGCCCGATCCTGTGCCTGATCCGGCATCGTCCGTGATCGCGACCACGACGGCAGCATCAAGGCGCTCTGGCGAAGGGGTCGATGGCGGCCAGGGCCTGCGCTATCGCGCGCGGCTCGCCAGTGGTGCCCTGATCGAGACCGACCTGGTCATCGCCGCCACCGGCTTGGTGGCCAATCTCGGGCTCGCCGAGAAGGCCGGCCTCGCGGTCGATCAGGGGGTTCGGGTCGACCGCCACATGCGTACCAGCGCGCCTGATATCTACGCCCTCGGTGATTGCGCCACCGTCGACGGCCAGGCCTTCTCCTTTATCGAGCCGATCCGGCGCCAGGCCGAGGCCATCGCCGCCGATCTTTGCGGCGAGCCCGAGCCGTTCGTGCCGATGCCGCCGCTGATCCGCGTCAAGACGCCGACCCTGCCGCTCACCATCTGCGGCTCCAGCGCGGCCTTGGCGAACAGCGACGCCTGGGAGCTGATCGAGTCCGAGGGCGAGTGCATGCGCATGGAGTACCGCGGTTCGGACGAGGCCGGCGCCTTCGCCCTCGCCGGTGCGAAAGCACGCACGGCCAGCGCGCTGCCCCCACCGCCCAGTCACACGGCTCATGGGCGATGACGGTGACCTCGGAGGGTCGGCTACGGGCCGCTTGACCCGCGCCGACCATCGACCAAGCGCATGAGGCCGCCGCAGCCCGTCCCCGAGACGGGTCCCGACGCTTGTCGGTGACTCACCGGAACGCTGGAGCTGGGGAGGATTCAGGTGGAAGGTTCAGGGGTAAGACGCCCGGGCGGAAGGCTCCGGGGGGAGGCTCGGGGGAGGCT
>CAZTYV010000063.1:0-3029 GCA_964617675.1 uncultured Halochromatium sp.
CTCAACGCAGCGCTGATCCAGCTCCAGCCCATGCAGGTTCTCGCGCAGCACCGCATCGATGGCGGCGCGGGCGTCGAGCCCTTCCAGTGCCATGCGCATCCGCACCAGCATCTGCAGGACGGCCACCAAGAAGTGCCCGGAGCCGCAGCAGGGGTCCATGACCTTCAGCTCGCTCAGAGGCGTCGGCCAGGCGTCGAAGGTGCCGGCTGCCGGGGTCCAGACGCCCTGCTCATCCTGCACGAAGCGCAGATAGGTGAGCGGCACGCCGGGAATGGCGGCCTGTTGGCGCAACGCCTCTTCGCTGGTGGCGGTGCGCCGATCCTCGTCGCTCAGCCGGCGCGCGGCCCACCAGGCGCCGAGGCTGTTGTCGAGCAGGAAGGCGACCATGTAGGGCTCGGTGAAGAGCTGGGTGACGGCGGGCAGCTCGCGGGCGCCGATCTTGACCTCGGAGGCGTTGACCCGGTCCTTCTGTTTGGTCTGCCAGAACTGATAGACCCAGCCGAGGCCGTCGTTGGCGTGGAAGGTCTCGGGCGCCAGGTTGGCGAGCAGGCGCTCGAGCGCGCGCTGGTGCTCGGGGGCGAGGTCGAGCGCCAGCACC
Organism: uncultured Halochromatium sp.; assembly: GCA_964617675.1. Lineage (GTDB taxonomy): Bacteria > Pseudomonadota > Gammaproteobacteria > Chromatiales > Chromatiaceae > Lamprobacter. Next base: position 599 of record CAZTYV010000063.1, read on the forward strand.
GGGCTGTCGGGGCGGAAGATCTGCGGCAGCATGCGCGCGGCATAGCGCCCGGCCAGCTCCCAGCCGTTGGCGACGCCTTCGTCCTGGGCCAGCTCCTGGCATTCGGCGAGCGACAGGGGCACGCCCTCGGGGTGCATCAGCAGCTGGTTCTCGGCCAGGAAGCGGGCGAAGAGCATGCGGTGCCAGTGCTCGTAGGCGGTCTCCTGCGCCAGCTGCTCGATGGCCTGGGCGCCGTTGGGCGCGCGCTGGTCGCCGAGCTGGCGGCCGTGGGCGCGCAGGCGTCGGCGCAGGGCGCGCTCGCTGTCGGTGAGATGCGGAGGCGCGTCGGCGTCGCCGACCCCGAGATGCTGCAGCGCGGCCTGGGCGGCCTGCTCGGCAAGGTCGCGGGCCTTGACGATGGCGTCTTCGAGCTGCCGGCGCAGGGGTTTGGCGAGGGGGTCCATGGGGGTGTGCTCCTTGGCGATGGAGCGAGCAGGGCTCGCATAGGTGCGTCAGGCTGCCGCCGGAAGTGCTCGCGCGATCTCAGGAAATGCCGCGCGTAAACCTTTATCAGCCGTGAACAGGCGGATGCCGAGATCCTGAGCGACGGCGATGAACTCACAATCGTAGGCTGAGCAACCACTGGTCTTGGCCAGCTGCAAGACAGCGTCGGATTGGACTTGAAATTCGCGTCCAGCCATCAAACGCTCGGCCTTCTCTTGGACGGCCAAGGCTTGGTCCAGCGGCAGCAAACCCTTGCGCAGGTAGAGCGCGAGGACATTGCGAAACTCCGAGCGCCAGAGCACTGGCGCGGCCCATGCTGGGTCGCTCTGATACAGGGTCTCGGCAGCCGCCGTCATCCGGGCCGGCAGCAGCAGGTAGGCAAGGACATTGGTATCGACGACGATCATGGTCGACCGGACTCGATCGCGGCACGGATCTCGTCAGGGTCGAGGAGCGGCAGATCGAGCCCAGAACGCAAGGCGCGGATCTGGGCGAGCTGCTGGGCGAGCTGCTGTTCAGGGTCGGTTTGTTGCACGCAAAGCGCCCGCTCGAGGGTCGCGATCAGCTCGCCGTTGATGCTGCGATGATGCGCCTGGGCATTGGTCTTGAGGCGCTGATAGAGTCCATCCGGTAGGTTCTTGACGGTGACGGCGGGCATGAGGGCAACCAAAACGCAAGTGATTTGCTGCTGATCATGGGCCAAGCGGTGAATGGCCGTCAATGATACGATGTAACACAATCAACACAGGAAACGCCAATGTCGCCAACAGGTCAGCAAGATGGGCCCTCGCGGACCCTCAATGTGCGGGTGCCGATGAGCGTTTATCAGCAATTGGAAGCCCTGGCTCAGGCGACGGCGCGCACCAAGAGCTTTATCACGCTCGAGGCCTTGTCGACCTATCTGGAGGCGCAACGCTGGCAGGTGGAAGACATCGAGGCGGGTCTGGCCGAGGCTGACCAGGGTGAGTTCGCGAGTGACGCCGAGGTGAACGCGGTGTTCGCCAAGTATGGCGCGTAAGCTGCGCTGGACGCGTCGGGCGTTGCGCCGGCTGGATGAGATCGCTGCCTATATCGCCCAAGACAATCCGACTCGAGCCACATCCTTCGTCCGTGAATTGCGTGAGAAGGTTGATCTTCTCGCTGAGCATCCACTCGGCAAGTCTGGCCGCATCTACGGGACTCGGGAGCTGGTGCTCCACAAGCATTACATCGCGGTCTATCGGGTCAAGGGCGATGAGGTCCAGATCCTGACGCTGCTGCATACGGCGCAGCGGGTGTCACCGCTGCCTGGTGGTTCAGCGTCGTGATGACCTGATCAGGGTGCTTGGCGACCGACAGAACATCGGTGCAAATTGTCCACGGCGTGGAAAGATTGCAACAATAACCTGGCAGTTCATCACCGGCCAAGCATCCGCTCTAGGCGGTTCAGGATCGCATCGATCTCAGCGCCGCTGAGGAGTGCAATTCGATCCGAGAGGACTCGTCGGCGGGAGATCGCACGGCAGTGCTCAACCAAGGCGTAGCTCTCTCGCTGAAGTTGATCACGAGCGGGTATGGCAAGGTGGATCGCCGCAAAGGCAGGGTCCGATCGGCTACTCAGTGGGCAGATAAAGAAGACCGGCGGATCGACATCGAGGAGGTACTGCGCAGTCAAGAGAACCACTGGGCGGCATTTGCCAACCTCAGCGCCCTTTGCTGGATCGAGCCGGGCCAGGTGGACAGCACCGCGGGTCAGTGGGAATGGCCGTTCCACCAAGCCTCCGGTTCATCAGCAATGACCTCCGCGAGCTCCTGATCGAGTGCATCCGCTTGCACAAGGTAGTCTGGATCGTCGCGCATCGCGCGCAAGCTGGACGCCATCGCGCGCCGCTCCTGCTCACGCTCGATGTGCGTGAGTTCATGCCGAAGCGCTTGCTGCATCAATTGCGCCTGTGTGATTCCAAGCCTG
>CAZTYV010000063.1:3039-11993 GCA_964617675.1 uncultured Halochromatium sp.
GCAATTTGAGCGATATTGCGGCCATCCTCTCTATCCTCGCCGTGGGCCAATGTCGCTCAAGGATAGGCATGGACGGGTGCAGATGGCTACCCCGGAGCCAACCTCATGCTCGCTTGGGTACCATGCAGCAGGTTGCCCTCGAGATCGACAGTGATTGGCATGATTTGTCTCATCTGTGAGGCTTGGTGCCCGTCAGATCATCACCGGCCCATCCGCGAGCTTGGCGCGGATGCGCGCCTCGGCCTCGGCGAGCCAGTCGGCTAGCTCGGCCTCGTCGCTGAGGGTGCGACGCGGGAGGTCGACGCGCTGCACCTTGGGCTCCAAGAGCCGGGCGGCGTCCATGCGGGCCTGCTCGAAGCGGCCTTTCAGGGCCTGGGTGCGGTCGGGCCATTGCGCCAGTGAGCAGCGCTCTAGCTCGTCGAGGATGCTGTCCGGGCTGGACAGGTCCAGGGCTATACCGCCGTTGAGGTTGTGGCTGGCGAGTATCGCCTGGCGCTGCTCGGGGTTGAGGGCGAGCCAGTGGCTGTCTTGCTCCAAGGCGGCCAGCTCGGTCTGATAGCTGCTTCGGTAGGCATCGCGCTGGTGGTTGAGGCTGCCGCGCAGCAGGTCGACGGTCTTGTCGAGCAGGGCTTGGACCGGGTCGTGCTCGGCGAGCAGCGCGCGCTGTTGCTGGATCTGCTCGGCCTCGGCGGCCAGTGCCTGGTAAGGCGCCAGATCCTTGGCGTGCGCGAGCAGCGTTTGCAGCTGGGTCCAGCTCGGCCAGCGCTGGCTGATCTGCTCGCCGGTGGCTTGCCAGTCCTGGCTGTGCTGGATCAGGGTCGCGCGTTGGCTGAACAGCTCGGCGAGCAGGGCGTTGCCGGTGAGCGCTTCGAGGTCGCTCAGCTGCTGTTGGCCTGGCACCTCGGGCCTTGGCGCCTCGCCGCCGGCCTTGGCGGCCAGATCGCGGAGGCGGCGCAGCAGCTCCGGCGCCTTGTCGATCTCCTGACCCGGCTGGCAGCCGACGCCAGCAGCTTGGAAGACCTTGCGGATCTGGATCTTCTGCACCGGGCTGATGGTGACGGTCTCGGGCTTGAAGCTGCATTGGGTGATCTGGCGGCGTTCCAGGCCCTTGGCATCGACCGGCTTGCCGAGACTGTTCAGCGCTAGCAGATGACCGCTGGCGACCAGCGCATAGAGGGCGCCGTCGATGGCGTCCTGCGGCCAGCCGTAGGGCGGGGCTTTGAAGTCGTCGCGCAGGTCGCTGCCCTTTTTGCCGGCGCCGAGTTGCTTGAGGATGGCGGCGCAGACCGGGTGCTGGTCGGTGTCGGCGCTGTGCTTGATCGGCTGCAGGGGCTGGGTCTCGCCCTTGCGCGCGCGCTCGATGACCTTGTCCCAGCCGAGCTGATCAGCGGTATCGAAGTCGCGGTATAGGCGCACGATCGAGGCGGCGCCAGCGGTCTGCAGTTGCTCGCTCAGATCGTGGCCGAGGACGCGCTGGCCGCCGCCCTGATAGACCTGGGCGCCGGCCATCAGGGTCTTGACGAGCTGGGAGATACGCCGGGCGGCGTCGTTACGCCGGGTCTCCATCGCCGAGCGGGCATCCTGGCCCTCAGGCGTGGCGGGCTGGCCGCGGACGTCGAGCGTGAGCTGGGCGGCCTTGTGCTCGATGATGGCGGCGCGGAGCTCGTTGCGGCTCTGTGCGGGCAGGAAGACGAAGATCACCGGGCTGCTGGGGCCGGCGTTGCGCGCGTCGCCCTTGACCTCGGCCTCGGAGCTGCTCCAGCCGTCGCGAAACCAAGCCAGTATCTGCTGGTCGGCGTTCGGCGGTAGCGCGTCGTCGTAGCAGGGTGTCAGGGCCCGCGCCTCACTGGTCTGGCCCTGGGTCAGATGGACCGCCTTGAGTGCCTCCCGATAGGCGGTCTTGAGCAGGTCGATGCGCTCCATCTCGAGGCGTTGCGTATTCGCCGAGAGGTCGGAGACCTGCTTGCGATATTCGTCGTGCCAGGCGCTGCTCTCGGCGGTCTGCAGACGGTACTCGGTGCCAGATGGCGTGGCGATCGCCATCACCAGCCCGTGCGAATTCTGTAGCGCGTCCAGTAGCCTTGGGATGCGCTTGCGCAGCGCGCTGGAGCCGCCCGCCAGCTCGGTGACCAACAGATCGGCGAGGCTGTCCTCGGTGGCGCGCAGGCCGCTGTCGGCCATGGGGTCGGTGGGCAGCTTGCCGATCAGGTAGATGAGCTTGAGCAGGCTGGCCTTGAGCTGGTCGTCGGCATCGCCGGCGGCGAGTTTGCCGATGCGGTCGTAGACCTCGCGCGAGAGCAGGCCGGTCTGCAGCAGATCGGTGCTGAGCTGGTCGTAGATGAAGTCGCCGGCGACGACCTGGCCGAGGGGCTGCTCGGCGGTGGCGCAGGCGGCCTCGTGGACGATACGCAGTTGGTTGCGCAGTTGCGAGATGGTGCCGGACTCGTCGAGCTTGTGCAGGACCTTTTCCCAGAACCGGCGGCGCACCGGCAGCAGCGGGTAGTCGTCGACCAGGAAGGTCTCATCGTCGGTGCTGTGCTCGAGCCTGGTGCCGCGCAGGTGGCGGGAGATCTCACCGAGGGTGTCGGTCAGCGTCTGCTGGATGGCGGGGATGGCGCTCTGGCTCTTCTGCAGGATGATCTTGCGGATGACCGACTCGACATCGGTATCCGAGAGCTGCACCGGCACCGTGAAGCGCCCCTTGATCTTCTGCAGCGAGGGGGTGCCGGACATGGCGGTCTGGCCGGTGCCGACGAACAGCAGGCGCCCGCCGAAGTGCTTGCTGCAGGACTCGACCATCTCTTGGATGCTGTAGGCGCGATCGCCGCTGTCGCCGATGAACTGCTGGACCTCGTCGAGGACGATGAGGGTGAGCGGGAAGCCGTCGTCGTTGGTCAGCGCGTCCTTGATGGCGCGGATCATCTCGTCGTTGGAGACGTCCTGCACCTCGGGGTATTGGGCGATGAGGCGATCGCCGACGCCCATGGCGTCCGGTGCCAGCTCGGGCTTGGCGGCGAGCAGGGCGGCGTGCAGGTCGTCGGAGACGAACAGCTCCGGCAGCTCGCGCTCGAGGCTGGTGCCGCGCTCGGCCAGGGTCTGCTCGACGGTGGTGAGGATGCCCTCGCGCTGCATCCAGATGACCAGACGCGCCTGGTTGTATTTCTCGGGCAGGCCGGCGGATCTGAAGACGATGCCGAGCAGGGCGAGGCGCACATTATTCCCGGCGCCGGAGCCGAGCTTGCCGGCGGCGGCATGCAGCCCGCCGTAGCGCTTGGCCTGGTTGCTCAGCTCGCGCAGGTGGTCCTTGATCTCGGTCGGGAGCTTGGCGACGGTGCGAGCACCAGCGCCGTCGTCGAAGCGGACATCGACCCAGAAGGCGCGCAGCATCTTGGCCAGATGCGACTTGCCGCTGCCATAGAAGCCGCTGATCCAGACGCTGGGCTGCTCGGGCGCTTGCCCCAGATTCGCGAGGAAGGTCTCGAGGATCTTGCGCAGTCCCTTGGCATACTCGCCGTCGCAGACGAAGGTCTCTAGCTCGTAGCGCAAGATCTCCAACGCTGCCTTGGAGCGGTCTTCCGAGACCTCGGCGACGCCGTTGTTGATCAGCCGGTTGGCCAGTGGGTCCTTGCTGTAGATCGCGCGATTCTGCATAGGTGGCTCCTTAAGCCTCAGTCCGTGGTGATGGCGTGGGCAAGATAGCCCCAGCCGTCGCGGGCATCCAACAGTCGGTAGGTCTTATCGTCCACCTCGCCGGGAAAGAAGACGACCAAGCGCCCGTGGATGGCGGAGGCCGCTTGGTCGACGATCGTTGAGACGCTGGAGACGCCGAAGAGGGTGCCGAGCCCGGCCAGGGCGACGACGTCGTTGGCGGAGGCTTGGGCGATGGCGGCGCGGGTCTCTGCGACTAGGTGTCTCGTAAATTCGGTCAGCCGACCCTCGGGGTAGCCGGCAAGGAGCTCTGGGCGGTGGAAGTATTTGTCTCGGTAACGCTGGCCTGCCATCCAGGTTGGGAAGGCGTCGCTGAGGTCGAGCAGCGCCCAGCCGTGGCCGGCGTTGCGGGTGCGCAGCTCGAATTCATCGATGTAGACCCGGAATCGGAGCTCGTCGGCCGGTGGGTAGACGACGAAGATGACGCGCTCGATCCCGGAGAGGCCCGCGGGCCAGGGGGTTGCGATGTGCTCCGCGTAGCGTTCGACCAGACGATCAAGCCTGCTCATTGAGCCACTCCTGTTCTTGTGCGGTGAGATAGCCAGGGAATCGGACCTCCACGACGCCGCCGGTGCGGCGGAAGACCAAGAGCCCGCGCTGCGCTGCGGCTTGGGTCAGCTCGATCAGCCGCTGCTCGGGGAGATCGAGCACCCGGACCCAGTCGCTGCCGAAGAGGCGCTGGGCGAGGCGCCCTTCCAGGTAGGCGAGGAAGAGGCCGAAGGTGGCATTGATTGGGGTGACGAGCGGTTGAGCGCGGGTCTTCTTGACGCGCCCCGACAGGTAGCCTGCCTGGGTCCAGGTGCCGTTGACGCGCTGGGCGATGGCCTCCGTCGATGCTGGGGTGAAGCCGCCCGCGCTCCACTCCGTGAACCACTGCGCCACCTGTGCACGGCTGACCTGCTCGCCAGGCCGGGCGTCGAGCATGATCGGCACGCTGCTTCGCAGCAGGGCATCGCGGGTCAGCGCCATCTGTAGGGCGAGAACCGGCTGCGCCTCCGCCTGCAGCGACCAGAGGCTGCGAAAGACCCGAAACAGGCAGGTGTCCGGGTCGAGGGCGTAGAGATCGCTGAGGTGCCGGAAGCAGAGCTTGCGGGCGTTGACCGTCGCCTTGTCGAGCAGATTGGCCTCGACCACGGCCTGGTGGTAGGCGGCACGGGGGGCCGCGTCGGGGACCAGGTCCAGGAGGCGCCGAAGTTCGGCCAGCATCATCGTGCGCGCCGCATGCACACCGCTCTTGCCGAACTTGAATCCAAAGCGCCTGAGCCCGGCGGGATGGTTGACGATAAACATGCGTGTACCCTTGGATGACCGGCGCCTTGGCATCCTGATCCCCTCGCCGAACAGGCCCGAGCCGATCATGCCGCCCTTGATCATGCCGCAACGCCCGGTGCTTGACCAACCGGGCGAGCGGCTTGGGCGGTCTGCTGGCAGCCTCCCATCGGACACGACCTGTCGCACCGGCCTGCTGAAATACCTCCATACCCGAGCCCACCCTTGGAGGTCTTTCCATGTCCACCCGCCCTGGTCTTTGGCTTCAGGACTTCAGCGCCGTGGCGCCCCGCGAGCGTCGCCGCGCCCGCTACGCGCTGCAGCTCCTGCGCAGCATGCCCGCGCTCAAGAAGCGTCATGGGGTGGCGCGGCTCAAGCATCCGTTGGTGCACGGCGGCGATGCCGCGGAGTACCTGCTGCCGTTGGTCGCGCCGCTGTTGGATCAGGAGGGCTTGGCGGCCCGCGCCCCGGAGCTGCACCGCGCGGTAGCGCTGACGGCCGGTCTGGTTGACGGCTGGCAGCAGGACCTCGACGATGAGCTCGACCTCGGCGATCTCGGCCGGCTGCTCGAGCGGCTGCTGCGAGAGGCCGCCACGACGGTGCTCAAGCGCCTGCGCCGCGACGACGGCGAGGCCCCTGCCTCGAGCACGATCGCGGTGTTGAGCAGCGGGCTCGGCCTGAGCGCGGGCGAGACCCGGCTGCTCGACTACCTCGAGCAGCACAGTGCCTCGGAGGCGCTGCGCCAGCTGCTGCGGCGGACCCAATCGGTCAGTGGGCGCACCAACCAGCGCCGCCTCGCCGGGCTGCTCGGGCTGCCGGAGCCGGAGATCCAGCCGCTGCTCGCCCGCGCGGCACCGCTGCGCCAGCTCGGCCTGGTCGATGTGCTTCGCGATCGCGACTGCGACCTCGAGGATTTTGTGCGACCCACGACCCTGCTGCATGAGGTCTTCAACCAACGGCCGCAGACCGTCGAGGCCCTGCTCGATCTGTTGATCGAGCCCGCGCCACCAGCGGCCTGGACGCTCTCCGACTTCCCGCACCTGGCCGGCGCCATCAGGCAGCTCGGGACCGTCCTCGGGCAGGCCAGCGAGCGCGGCGCGCTCGGCGTCAATGCGCTCCTCTATGGCGCGCCCGGCACCGGCAAGACCGAGCTCGCACGCGCGCTGATCGCGGCCCAGGGCCTGCGCGCCTACCAGGTGCGCAGCAGTGACGATGACGGTGATGGGCTCTCACGCAACGGGCGCCTCTCGGCCTACCTGCTCGCCCAGCAGCTCCTGGCCCGGCGTCGCGATGCGGTGCTGATCTTCGACGAGGTCGAGGACGTGTTCGAGGCCAGCGGCAACCTCATCGCGCTCTTGCGTGGCCGCAACACCGGCCGCGAGAAGGGCTGGATGAACCGCATCCTGGAACGGAACCCGGTGCCGGCGATCTGGATCACCAACAGCACCGAGGCCATGGACCCGGCGTTCCTGCGCCGCTTCCTGGTGCCCGTCGCCTTTAGGCTTCCGCCGCGCTCGGTGCGCCGGCGCATGGTGGCCTCACATCTCGGGGACCAGCCGTTGCCGGAGGGCCTGCTCGATGACCTGGCCGCCGATACCGCGCTGGCCCCAGCCCAATTCGGGGCCGCGCGTCGCCTGCTCGACCTGCAGGGCGAGCACACCGAGCCACTGGCGGCGGAGACGACGGTGCGCGAGGGCGTCGCCGCGCTGCGCAGCCTGCTGCACGGGGCGCCGAGCCCGCGCCGACGCGCCCCAGCAACGCGCTTCGACAGTGCCTACCTGAACCTGGCCGGCGATATCACCCCGGCCGCGATCCTGCGGGCGTTGGACCGGCACGGCCGTGGCGCCCTCTGCTTCTACGGCCCGCCCGGCACCGGCAAGACCGCCTTCGCCGAGGTCTTGAGCGAGGCACTTGATCGCGAGCTGATCGCTCGCCAGGCCTCCGACCTGGTCTCGAAGTACGTCGGCGAGACCGAGCAGAATCTCGCACGCCTGTTCCGCGAGACCGATGCCGAGCACTCGGTGCTGCTGCTCGACGAGGTCGACAGCTTCCTCGCCGACCGCCGCCAGGCCGAGCACAGCTGGGAGCGCACCGAGGTCAACGAGCTGCTCCAGCAGATGGAGCGCTACCCCGGCATCTTCATCGCCGCCACCAACCTGATGGGCCGCATCGACGCGGCCGCGCTGCGCCGCTTCGACTTCAAGCTCAACTTCCGCGCCCTAAACGCAGAGCAGCGCCTGCGCCTCTTCGCCCGCGAGGCCATGGCTGACGAAGACGCCGAGGTCCCGGAGGTGCTTGCCCGACACCTGCGAGCCCTGGACACGCTCACGCCCGGCGACGTCGCCAACGTCTGCCGCCAACGCGCCCTGCTCGACGAGCAGCTCAGCCCCGAGCAGTTCCTCCGCCGGCTCGTCGCCGAGTGTCGGATGAAGCAGCGGGATGCTTCAGAGGCCGCGTAAAGGCGCGATCAGGCGTTGAGCAATACCAATCGCTGCCAAGCCAGCCAAGCCGGAAGCTGAGGCTCTGACGCCTTCGTCCGGCCGCGATTGATGCGGCTGGTTTGCTCCGCGCGCAACAGGTTGATGCCTTGACCTCCCGATCGCATGGACCGAGACTCAAAGCGGCAACGCTAACCCCCAGGCCGCAGCAGAACGATGTCGACGATCCTAGACAACATCCACGACATGCTCCCGCAACTCCTGCCGGGCGAAAAGGCCCAGGTGTTGCAGTGGATCGCAAAAGACCTGTGCGGCGGTGTGCCGGGGATCGACAAGACCCCCGGAGTCTGTGGTGGCGAGGCCAGGATCGTGCGGACCCGCATCCCAGTTTGGGTCTTGGAGCAGGCACGCCGTCTCGGTGTCACGGAGGCCGAATTGCTGACCAGCTACCCGGCGCTGCGCGCGGAAGATCTGGGTAATGCCTGGGCCTATGTCCGCCAGCACCGAGACGAGATCACAGAAGCGATCAGGGCGAACGAGGAGTGAACGCTTGGCCGCACTCTACAGCAACGAGAACTTCCCCTTGCCTGTCGTCGAGGTCCTCCGACAACTCGGTCACGACGTGCTGACGACGGCGGACACGGGAAAGGCAGGCGATGCTGTATCGGATCCGGAAGTCTTGGCATTTGCATCTGCGCAAGGGCGCGCCCTGCTCACGCTCAATCGTCGCGACTTCATCCGCCTTCACCTGGAGTCCGATCGCCACCATGGGATCATCGCCTGCACCTTCGACCGGGATTTCCAGGGACAGGCGCAACGCATTGACCGGGCTATCGCATCAGAGAAGGAGCTTCGAGGCAAGCTCGTCCGCGTCAATCGACCGGCGTGAATGTATGCTGACGATGCGCTCGCGCGTCTGCCAGGCCCCCGGCCTGGTCTTGAGATACCTCGGGGGGACCGGGCAGAACGTCGCGCGCCTACTCCGAGAGACCACGGCCGAGCACTCGAGCAGGTGAACCGCTACCCCGGCATCTTCATGGCCGCTACCAACCTGATGGGCCGCATCGACCTCGCGGACGACGCCGCGGCGGGCGAAGGAACTGGCTCGGCTTACGCGGGTCGACCGGGGCCTCATCCCGATCAGACAGCCTCTGTCGCATCAGGGGCGTCTAATCGTGACCCGTTAACCGGCTCTCCAGATCAAGAGGTTCTCGCCATGCCCCGTAAGCAACAGCCACAGCCCCTGTCGTCCCGCGAGCTGTTGAACCGCATCGGTCTCAGCGATGAGACGCCGCCCGAGCTGCTGCAGGAGGCCGCGCTCGATGATCTAGAGGGTGATCTTGGCGCGGTGCTGCGCGAGCGCTTCGCGACCCTGAGCACGCGGCATCGGTTCAAGCCGGGTGACCTGGTGGGTTGGAAGCCGGGGCTGCGCAACCGCAAGGTGCCGAGCTACGGCGCGCCGGCCATTGTCATCGAGGTGCTCGATGAGCCGGTCCTCGACAAGGGTGAGGAGAGCGGTAGCACCTATTATCGCGAGCC
>CAZTYV010000063.1:12093-17532 GCA_964617675.1 uncultured Halochromatium sp.
ATGAGCCGGTCCTCGACAAGGGTGAGGAGAGCGGTAGCACCTATTATCGCGAGCCTCATGATCTGATCCTGGGCGTGCTCTGGGATCGTGACCCCGGGCGGGGCGATTTCGTCACCTTCCATTTCGATAGCCGTCGCTTCCAGCCCTGGGTGGGCTGAGGCGCGCGGCCCTGATCGCTTCGCCCGGTGGGCCCGGTGGGACTGCGACCGTCGCCAGCGGCGGGATCGCGCCGCCTTGCCTCCGTCAGTCGTCTCGATAGATCGCCGCGGTCTTGGCGGCTTGTACGCTCAGGGTGTGGCGCAGCTCGGGCGGTGAGATGACCTCGAGGTTGGGTCCGGCGCCGAGCAGCCAGCGCAGCAGCTGGCCGGTGGAGGGCACACGGGCGTGCACGCGGAGCTCGAACGGCGAGTCATCCGGCTCATCCTCGATCCGCTGGTCGTCGCCCAGGGTGCAGACGCGCAGCACCATCGCCAGATAGCCGCGTACGCGCAGCTCGAGGTCGATCCAGTCCCCTTGGCCGAAGTCGGCCTTGCCCTCGGCGATGGCGCGGTCCAGATCGAAGTCGGGGTCGAGCCTGACCGGCTTCTCCCTGAGTGCGTCGGCGCGGAGCATCCGGTGGAGGGCGTAGAGGCGCATGGGTGCGGCCTCGTCGTTCTTCAGCGCGAAGAGGTAGGGGATCGGGCCGCGCTGCACCAGGGCATGCGGCTGCAGGATCGCCTGCGCGCGAATCCCCTCGGCGTCCTCGTAGAGCACCTCGAGTGCGCAGCGTTCTGAGAGCGCCAGGATGACGGCGCGCAGGACCTGCTCGTAGAGCTCCACCGGTCTCAGCCGGACGGTGTCGGGCACGATGCGCAGGCGTTGCTCGTCGAGGGAGGGTCCGTCGGTCTCGGACAGCAATCGTTGCCAGAGGCGGTCGAGGCGCTGTGTCGGCAAGGCCTCGGCGACCAGGTCCTTGATCTGGTGGAGGACGTAGCTCTGGATCAGCGGGTCGTCGCGCAGCGCGCCGTCGCAGCGCCGATAGCGCAGCGGCTTGCCGCCCGGGTTGACCACCTCGATGCGGCCGTCGTCGACCAGGTCCGAGAGATCGCGCTGCAGGGCGCGGCGCTTGGCGTCTGGGCCGCCGTCGCCGTAGGCCTCGCCGAGGATTTCGAGCAACGCGGCACCGTCCAGGCAGTGCGCCGGCGCGGTGGTGGGTCGCGGCAGGAGGTTGGTCAGACGCTCCAGCCGGTTGATGCGGTTGAGGTACTTGGCACTCATGTGGGCGAGTATCGGCGCGGGAGGCGTGGGTCGATGATCGCAGCCTTTGCGGGATGCGGGTCGAAACGGTCAGCTGCGATCGACTTGTGTCTTCGGCGACGGCCGCGCTTGTGTCATTCCGCGCCGGATGAGTCCGTCGCCGAGCTTGTCGCGGATCGCGTCGAGGGTCTGATCGAGCTTGGTATTTGGCAGCATCGGCGGGTCCGCGGGGGCCTGCGCGAATAGGTCGGGCTGCAACGCAGCGTCAGCGTCGTCCCAGCCCGCGAGGCCCACCCCGATCAGTCGTACCGGTCTTCCGAGCCAGGGGCTGGATGTGAACAGCTGCCATGCGGTCTCGAAGATGCGTTGGTCGCTGGCGGTGCGCGCGCCGAGGGTTCGCGAGCGACTGTGGGTCTCGAAGGGGTGCAGCCGCACCTTCAGGCTGATCAGGGCGCCCGCGAGACCCTCGTGGCGGGCGCGGTAACCCACCTCCTGGGCCGCCCAGCGCAGCGTCTCGCGTAGCGGTTGCGGATCGCTGATGTCGACGGCAAAGGTGGTCTCTTTGGAGATCGACTGGCGCTGCCTGAGCGGCTGCACCGCGGCCTCGGCGATCCCGCGCGCCTGCAGATGCAGGGCGGTGCCGGCGCCTGTGCCGAGGCTCTCGCGCAGGCGCTCCAGGGGCTGGCGCCGAATGTCGCCGACCGTTCGCCAGCCCAGGCGCTGCAGGCGCGGCGCTGTCTTCGCGCCGACCCCGCGCAGCGCCGATAAGGGCATGGGGTCGAGAAAGTCATGCAGCTGCTGCGGGTGAACGACCCGCAGGCCGTTGGGCTTGCTGGTCTCGGAGGCCAGCTTGGCGATCAGCCGGTTCGGCCCGATGCCGACCGAGGCCGTCAGCCCGGTTTCCTCCTGGATTAGGGTCTTGGCACGCTCGCCGATCCGCTCGGGCGGACCGATCAGCCGCTCCAGGCCGGAGACATCGAGGTAGGCCTCATCGATCGAGACTGGCTCGACCAGCGGTGAGACCTGCGCGAGTAGGGCCATGATCTGGCGTGAGACCTCGGCGTAGCGGGCCATATCGGGCCGCAGATAGAGCGTCTCTGGCGGTAGCCGCCGGACCGCCTGGGCGATCGGCATCGCCGAATGCACCCCGTAGCGTCGCGCCTCATAAGAGCAGGTGGCCACGACGCCGCGACCGCCTGGCTGCGCACCGACCACCACTGGGCGGCCGCGCCATTCGGGATGGTCCCGTTGCTCGACCGCCGCATAGAAGGCGTCGAGGTCTAGGTGCATGATCCAGCGGCTGGGCTGTTGTGGCGGCATTGGGTGAGTCACTGGAGCTCTTCGGCGGTTGGACTCGAGGACTGCGTGCACCGAAGCCCATGCGGATATCAGCCGATCAACCGTCGCTCGGCCTCGGCGTACTTGGCGGCGGTCTGCGCGATGATGGCCTCGGGCAGCATTGGACCGGGTGGCGTCTTGTCCCAGTCCAGGGTCTCGAGATAGTCGCGCACGAACTGCTTGTCGAAGCTCGGCGGGCTGCTGCCGGGCTGGTATTGGTCGACCGGCCAGAAGCGCGAGGAGTCCGGGGTCAGTACCTCGTCGATCAGGTGCAGACGGCCGTCGGCGTCGAGGCCAAACTCGAACTTGGTATCGGCGATGATGATGCCGCGCTCGAGCGCATAGGCAGCGCTCTGCTGGTAGATACGCAGGCTGATCGCGCGCACCTGCTCGGCAAGCTCGGCGCCGATGCGCTCGGCGGCGCCGGCGAAGTCGATGTTCTCGTCATGGTCGCCGATCGCGGCCTTGGTCGAGGGGGTGAAGATCGGCTCGGGCAGGCGATCGGCCTGGCGCAGCCCGGCCGGCAGCGCGATGCCGCTGACCGCGCCGCTCGCCTGATAGTCCTTCCAGCCCGAGCCGATCAGGTAACCGCGCACGATGGCCTCGATCGGCAGTGGGCTGAGCTTGCGCACCACCAGCGCGCGCTCGCCGAGCAGGCGCCGCTGATCAGGGTCCGTGACGAAGGCCTCAACCGGGAGGTTGGTCAGCTGATTGGGGATGATCCCCGCGGTGCGCGCAAGCCAGAAACAGCTCACGCGGGTCAGCACCTCGCCCTTCCCGGGGATGGGTTGCGGCAGCACCACGTCGAAGGCGGAGAGACGGTCGCTGGTGATGATGAGCAGATGCTCGTCGCCGGCGGCATAGATGTCGCGAACCTTGCCGCGGTGCAGCAGCGGCAGCTCGCTGAGCTCGGATTGGTAGAGGGTGCTCATCTCGGTTGCGGGTGGCGTGATCATCTCACGACTATACCAGCGGACGGATTGAGGGCTCAGCCGTGTTAGCGCGATGCTGCTGCGGGCGAGCCGCCGGTTCGCCTTAGTCCTGAAAATGCAGCTGGATCTGGGGCCGCTCGCCGAGCTGAGTGAAGCGCACCGAGTCGGCCAGTCGTTGGATCAGGTAGCCCGCGAGCTGATGCACGGCGTCGGGCTGATCCAGCAGCGCCTCGGGGTCAGGCCGCTCGGACGCCAGCTCGATGGCCTCACCACAGTAGCTCAGCGTGAGCACGCAATCGAACTCGTCGAAGCGAGTCGCGATGCCGATGCGCGCGCCGGGCTCGATCACCTCCTGCGCCAAGAGCAGCTCGATGAGCTCGTTGCTGGCGTGCTCGAGCCGGGAGACCACCTCGGGCCTCGCCCCCCACTGCCGGCCCAGATGCCAGACCAACTGATTGAGCTCTGATGGCCAATTGCCCGCGATCAGCAGCTCGTGGACGAGGCGTTGTTTGCTGCCGATGCGGAACAGCAGATTCAGGAGCACGGCCGTGACCACCGTGACGGACAAGGAGGTGGCAAAGACCGACTCGAGCTGCGAAGGGATGTTCTCGAGCCCGGACAACAGGCTCTCGTGGGCAAGGCCCGCGATCAGTGCGATCCCCAGGGTGATGATCTTGCGATTGTCCAGCAGCCGCGAGGTCATGATCTTTAGGCCGGTGAGCGCAACGAAGGCGCCAATAAAGGTCAGCACCGCCCCGATCACTGGGGTTGCCAGCGCCGACCAAACCTGGGTGATAGGTGGAAAGAAGGCGAGCAGCACGAACAGTCCGCCGAGCACGAAGGCGACCACGCGGCTGGTGATGCCGGAGGCCTGCGACAGGCCCACGGCACCTCCGCTGCTGGTCTGGGTGACGCCGTTGATGAGGGAGGCGAAGATGTTCGTCAGGCCCTCTGCGCGCAGGCCGCGATGGATGCTCAGGATGTCTGGGCTCCTCCAGCCTGCATCGTTCGCACGCTGCGCGACGGTCATCACGCCAAGGCAGTTAAACGAGAGGGCAAGGCCGACGATCACGAAGTCGGGCGCCAGCCGCCAGTCGAGCGACCAGCCGAACTGACCCAGCTCTGGCGCGGCGAAGAGCGCCACCTCGGAGATGGCTTGCAGCTCGCTCTTCGGCACCAGCTCGAGCGCCAACGCGAGCGACTGGCCGACCAGGAGCCCGATGAAGACTGAGAAGGCGCGCCCAAGACCCGTGGTCCAGACATTGAGGGCGACGATTACCGCAAGCGTGAGGAGCCCGACCAGGATCGGTGCTGGGCCGGACTGGGGCGCTGCTTGGCGGTCGAGCATCGACTCGAGGCCGACAAGGCCAAGGCTGATGCCGAGGATGAACACGGTCAGGCCGGCGATCTCGACCGGAAACCAGGCCCGAAGGCGGGGCAGGAGCTGGCCGACGAGCAACTGCACGAGGCCGATCAGCGACATCATCCCAAAGGCAAGGCCGAGACCGCCAATCTGCACCGCCGCGAGCGAGGCCGGAAAGGCCGCGCCCGAGGTGTGCATGGGGGCGAACAGGCCGGCGCCGATCCCGTAGCGGTTCAGCGCCTGGAGCATCACGCCGACCCCAGCAGCGAGCATGGTCAGCGCGATGAGATTCGCCTCGGCGCCGGCATCCAGCTCCGCGGCTCGGCCCAGCACCACCGGCAGCGTCATGATCGCGCCGAGAAAGGCGATCTGTTGCACCGCGAGCAGCAGACTCATCGACCAGGGCGGGCGCTCATCGATCCAATAGCGTACGCCGTCGGGTCGAATCGGTTGCCGCACACGCGCCATGCCTTCTCCTCTCTATCGGTGGCCCCAGGGTGGGTGCGGATTGTCGGTCAGAAGGCGCGACACGTCAGCCCCCGCTGCGCGGCGGCGCCCGGAATGGCCTGC
>CAZTYV010000064.1:0-3665 GCA_964617675.1 uncultured Halochromatium sp.
CCTACGGCGTCGGCGCGGCGAGCTGGCGCTTCTTCGACCGCCCGGTCTCGACGCTCGGCGCCTCGGAAGCGGCCCTGCTGGCCGCGGTCTTGCCGAATCCGAATCTCTATCTTGTCGAATCGCCCTCGCGGCGCGTCCGCCGCAAGGCGGCCTGGATTCGCACCCAGATGCGCAACCTGGGTGGGGCAGCCTATCTGGAGCGGCTCGAACGATGACCGGCGCCATCGTCCTGCGTCATTCATTCCACCCAGTTCTCCAGAAGAAGGCCTTGGACGCGCTTGAACTCACGTGTGTTGTTGGTGACCAGGACTGCTCCCAGGCTCAGCGCATGTGCCGCGATCATGGTGTCGAGTGCGCCAATGGGATGGCCGTTAAATTCCAGAGTAGCGCGCAGGCTGCCATAGGCTCTGCCGGCGTTGGCGTCGAACGGCAGGATCTCCAGCGGCGTAACGAACATATCGAGCGCGGACTGGTTCCGCGCGGAACGGCTCTTGGCGACGCCAAAGGCTAGCTCAGCCAGGACCACACTCGATATTCCGATATCTCCAAGGCGATATTCGCGGAACCGCGTCAAGACTTCCGGCGGTCTCGTGTTGATGATGTAGATGCAGATGTTGGTGTCGAGCAGGATCACGGGTCTATCTCTGCTCGCTGCTCGGCCTCGGGTTGATCCCGCGTAAGCCTGAAACCCGGTTCGAATGCGGCCAATCCCGCCTCGAGCGTGTCCCAGGGGTCGTCTAGGGGCAGCAAAAGCACGCCGTTGCCGAAACGCTTGACGCAGACCTCGGTGCCGGCGAAGCGAAAGGCCTTAGGTAGTCTGACGGCCTGACTGCGACCGGACCGAAATAGACGCGCGGTATCCATTCGTTCTTCCTCGATCATTGGTGTCTACCAATGATAGCTACCTTCATCACGGGCGCAAGAGCGTGCGTCGACTAACTTTCGCCTTTCTGACGCAACCACTCGCGCGCCGAGGCCGCATCGCGGGCGATCTGCGCCTTGAGCGCATCGAACGACTCGAAGCGCAGCTCGTCGCGCAGGCGGAGCCGGAACTCGACCTCGAGGTGCGCCCCGTAGAGATCGCCCTCGAAGTCGAACAGATGTACCTCGAGCCGTTCGTTGGTGCCGGCGACTGTCGGCCGGCGCCCGATGTTGGCGACCCCGGGCCAAGGCGCATCGCTCAAGCCGTGCACATGCACCGCGTAGACGCCGCGCAACGGGCTGACGCGCCGGTGCAGATTGATGTTGGCAGTCGGGAAGCCGATCGTGCGCCCGCGCTGATCGCCATGGCCGACGCGACCGCAGATGCGATAACCGCGCCCGAGCAGATGCCGGGCCTGGTCGAAATCGCCGGCGGCGAGGAGCTCGCGGATGCGCGTACTGCTGATGCGCTCTCCCTGATGCGCGATGGTGCGCAGATTGGCCACCTCGAAACGGGCTCCCGCCGGGAGCTCAGCGCCGACGCGCTCGAGCAACGCGTAATCGCCTTCTCGGTTATGGCCGAAGCGGAAATCGTCGCCCACCAACAGGAATCGCACCCCGAGCCCTTCAACGAGCACGCGCTGAATGAAATCCTGTGCATCCATCGAGGCCAGCCGCGGGCCGAACTCCAAGAGCAGAATCCGGTTGATGCCGTCGGCGACGATCGCGGCCACCTTCTCGCGCAGCCGCGTCAGCCGGGCGGGGGCGACCTCGGGGGCGAAATACTCCAGCGGCTGCGGCTCGAAGCTGATCACCGTCGCCGGCAGCCCCATGGCCTGGCCTTGCGCGAGCAGGCGCTGAAAGACGGCCCGATGGCCGAGATGCACGCCATCGAAGTTGCCGATGGTCGCGACGCAGCCGCGGTCTCGATCGCGCAGGTTGTGCAGGCCGCGAATCAGCCGCATGCGAAGCCACCTGTCGGTGAAGGAAGCGATAAGCCACGATTATAGGGTGGGCGCGCGTGCCGTGCCGCCGCGCGCGCTCATGATTCAAGCCGCGGGGTTCATCCGCAACAGATGCCGCGGCCGGAGGCCAAGCGCGAGCGCGAGCAGGAGATAGCAGAGCCCGCCGAGCAGGATCAGCCCGATCAGGCGCGCCAGGCGCTCGCCGAAGGCCCACACGGTCCAAAACGGCGTCGGCTCGCTCAGCACCCAAAGCGTTACCCCCATCGCCAGGCTCGCGGTGAGCGCCTTGAGTAACAAGAGTCGCCAGCCCGGGAGTGGACGGTAGATGCCCTGCGACAACAGCCCGTGCAGCAGGAGTGCGGCGTTGACGCTGGCCGCGATGATGGTCGCGAGTGCCAAGCCGGCATGACCAAGCGGGAACATCAAGATCAGATTGAAGACGATGTTCGTCAGCATCGCGACCACGGCGATCTTCACCGGGGTCTTCATGTCCTGGCGGCTGTAGAAGCCGGGGGCCAGGACCTTGATCCCGAGGAACGCCATCAGCCCGAGCGAGTAGGCCATGAGACTCTGCTCGGCCATGAGCACGTCGTAGGCCGTGAACTCACCGGAATAGAACAGGGTTGCGATCAACGGTCCTGCCAGCACGAAGAGTCCAACCGCGGCCGGCAATCCGAGCAGCAGGACCCAGCGCAGCGCCCAATCCAGGGTCTGCGAAAAGGCCTCCGGCGAGGCCGCGGCGTGCTGGCGCGAGAGCTTGGGCAGGATCACGGTGCCGAGCGCGACCCCCAGGATGCCGAGCGGGAATTCCATCAGCCGGTCGGAGTAGTAGAGCCAGGAGATACTGCCGGTGGCCAGAAAGGAGGCGAGCAGGGTGTCGATGAGGAGGCTGATCTGAGTCACGGAGACGCCGAAGAGCGCCGGAATCATCAAGCGTACGATTCGGCGCACGCCCTCATCGCGCGGGTTCAGCCGCGGCCGGGGTAAGAGCCGCAGCTGATGCAGAAAGGGCAGCTGGAATAAGAGCTGGACGATCCCGGCGATCAGCACGCCCCAGGCCAAGGCCATGATCGGGCGCTCCATCTGTGGTGCGAGCCAAATCGCGCAGCTGATCAGCGAGAGGTTGAGCAGCACCGGCGTGAAGGCCGGCACGCCGAAGCGATCGTAGGTATTGAGGATGCCGCCGGCGAGCGCGGTCAGTGAGATGAAGAGCAGATACGGAAAGGTCAGGCGCAGCATATCGCTCGCGAGCAGCTGCTTGTCCGGGTCGCTCGCAAAGCCGGGTGCGAAGATCAAGACCAGGATCGGCGCACCCAGCACACCGAGGGCGGTGATCACGAATAGGATGGCGCCCAGGGTGCCGGCAACGTCATCGACGAAGCGTTTCAAGGCCGGGAAGCCGCGCTGGGTCTTGTACTCGTTGAGCACGGGCACAAACGCCATCGAGAAGGCGCCCTCGGCGAACAGCCGGCGCATGAAGTTCGGGATCTTGAAGGCGACGAAGAAGGCGTCGGTGCCCGCATCAGCTCCGAATAGCCGCGCGACGATTAAGTCTCGTACGAAGCCAAGGATGCGCGAGAGCAGGGTATTGCTCCCGACCTTGGCGATGGACGCGGCCAGCGATGCCATGGTGCTGCCTCTGAGGGCGCCTGATGCGCGATGATGGGGTTGGGGACGAGCCAAAAGACGCGCGATTATAGGGGATCGCACGCGCGTTGCCGCGAGAGACCCGCGGGCGAAGCGGCGGTGGACTCAGGCCGGCGATCCGCTGACCGAGCC
>CAZTYV010000064.1:3675-17254 GCA_964617675.1 uncultured Halochromatium sp.
AGCCGGACCTGATCGCCGGCCGCAAAGGGTGCCGTGGATCGCGGCGGGCGCGGGCTCAGGGTCTTGACAAACGACGGTATTTCGGGTGATCCTGAGCGGCTAGGCGTGTGAGCGCCACCAGTCTATTTGACCTGCCTAATCGACCCGCCAAGCCTAGGAGATCACTCTTGGCCAATACCGCACAAGCACGCAAGCGCGCCCGTCAGGCGGAAAAGCACCGTCAGCGTAATGCCGCGCAGCGCAGTACCCTGCGTACCGCGATGAAAAAGGTTCTGAAGGCCGCCGCCGCGGGCGATCATGCCACCGCTGCCGAGGCGTATCAGAAGGCCGTTCCGGTCATTGATCGCGCGGCCGGCAAGGGCCTGATCCATGCCCATAAGGCGGCTCGTCACAAGTCGCGACTGAACGCCCGCGTCAAGGCGCTGGCCTAACGCCGCTTCCAACGCTGCTCTCCCCAACGGCGAGCGGCAAGTGCCGAGCGAGACGCACCGCGGCAACCTGTTCTCAGGCCCGCCGGCCCCCGAGACCGGTGAGCGCTTCGAGGACCTGCTCCGCTGCCGTCAGGTGCGCATCGAGCGCATCCTCAGCAGCGATCAGCCCGACCAGACCCTCTACGATCAAGCGCAGGACGAGTGGGTGGTGCTGCTTCAGGGGTCCGCACGGCTCGAGCTCGAGGGCGAGATTCTCGAGCTGGGTGCTGGAGACTTCCTCTTCATCCCGGCCCATCAGCGTCACCGCGTCCTGCAGACCTCCAGCACGCCGCCCTGCCTCTGGCTGGCCGTGCATCTCGATCGCTGAGCGAAGCACAGCCTCTCATGCGCAAGCTCTTCGTCGCCGTCACCGCGCATGGCTATGGGCATCTGGCGCAGGTCGCGCCGGTGGTGCACGAGCTCAAGCGGCGGCTACCCGCGCTCGAGGTGACACTGCAAGGCGATATCGCCCCGGCATTCGCTAAGGCCCGGCTGCCGGCCGGCTACCGGCATCTCGCATTGGCCGCCGACGTTCCGCTGCCGATGGACAGCCCGCTGAGCACGCGCTGGGCGGAAGGCTTGGCGGCCTATCTCGACTTCGACCGAGCCTATCCAGAGCGGGCCGCGCAGCAGCGCCGCATCTTCGAAGACGCGCGGCCCGACGTGGTCCTGGCGGATATCCCCTGGCTGCCCCTCGATGTCGCCCGCTCGATGGGCATTCCAGCAGTGGGCCTCTGCTCGCTGAGCTGGTACGACATCCTCGTCGAGAGCCCTGTCGGCGGGCAAGTCCCGGCGTCCCTTAAGGCGCGGATGCAGCAGGCCTACGCGGGCGCCGACCTCTTCCTGAGGCCCGCGCCCTCGATGCCGATGGCCTGGCTGCCAAATGGTCGCGATATCGGCCCGATCGCGCAGCCCCATCGCCGCGACCCGGCTCGTCTACGTCAACGTCTCGCGCGCTCGCTTGAGGAGGCTCGGACCCAAGGCGCCGGGCAATGCCCCAGCTCGGCCCCGTGCGCGATCCAGTCCGCGAGCCATTCCGCGAATAGGTCCGCGACTGGGCCCCTGACTGGGCCGCTGACTAGGCCCCTGACTGGGCCCCTCACCGCCGACGAGCGCTTGGTCCTGATGCAGTTCGGCGGCACCGGCCGCCTGCAGCTCGGTGGCGCGCCGCGCCTGATGCCGGGCGTTCGGCTCTTGAGTCCGGACGTTGGGGCCGAGGTGGGGCGCGAGGACCTGATCCGGATCGATGCCGATGGCGACAGCGTCCTCGATACCCTGGCCAGCTGCGACGCGCTGATCACCAAACCCGGCTACGGCACCTTCGCCGAGGCCGCCTGCAATGGGATTCCGGTGCTCTCGGTCGAGCGCAAGGACTGGCCCGAGAGTCGCTGGCTGGTCGACTGGCTCCGCGCTCGGGTACCGCTGCGCGAGATCAGTGCCAACGCGCTCGCCGCCGGTGAGATCCAAACGCCGCTGGCCGAGCTGCTCGCCGAGGGTGTCGTCGAGCCGATCGCGCCGACCGGCGTCGCCGAGGCGGCCGAGCTCATGCTCGAACTGGTCGTCGCCTGATCCTGTCGCAGTCGCCCCCGTCGCTGCTGCCGCCGTCACGGTCGCCCCCGTCACGGTCGTCCGGTAAGCCGCGTTGGCTCCAGCGCCGATGCAGCGACCGGACGCCCAGATGACCAAGACCCTGGAGACAACATCGACGGAGCGCGCGCTCCGTCGGCGATCGCAATGGGCGCTTTGGGGCTGCGTGCTCGCGGTCGCCGTCCTCGCCTTCGCCCCGAGCGCCGACCCTCCCGGTGCCTCCTGGGATAAGGCCAATCACCTCCTTGCCTTCGCGGTCATGGCCTGGCTTGCCGACCTCGGCTGGCCGGGGCGGCAACGGGCCTTGCCGCGCTGGGGCCTGCTGCTGGGCTATGGGCTCCTGATCGAGGGCGTTCAGCACCTCATCCCGATGCGACATTTCTCGCTGCTCGATCTGGCGGCGGACGCCGTCGGCATCCTGATCTACCTGGGGTTGAAGGCCGGCTGGCAGCGGCTTTTCAGCCGCTCAGACGGCTCGCGCTAGGCGACCTCCATCCCGTCGACCCGCTGCAGCCCTCGCGGCAGCAAGGCCCCGCGACGGCCGCGCTCAGCGCGGAAACGCTCGAGATCACCGGGCTTCAGCGTCAGATGGCGCTTGCCGCTGAGGATGCTCAGGCTGGCATCGACAGGCAGCGCCCGGATCGCCGCGACCACCTCCTCGCGTGCCTTCAGCCGTGCGCTCGGGATGCCGATGAGCTTGTTGCCCTTGCCACGCGCGAGCTCGGGCAGCTCCGAGGCCGGGAAGACCAAGAGATGGCCAGCGGTGGTGGCGACCGCGACCAGCACCTCGGCCTCGCCCGCAGCCGGCAGGGGAGTTGGCAAGGGAGTTGGCACGGGAGCAGGTACCGGCACCGGCGGCAGCACGCGAGCGCCGTCCGGCAGCGTCAGCACCGCCTTGCCCGCGCGCGATTTTGCGATCAGGGCCTCCAGCGTGCAGATGAAGCCATAGCCGGCATCGGAGGCGAGCAGCAGGCGCTGGCCCGGGTCGCCGCCGAGTAGCGCGACGAAGCTCGCGCCCTTGGGCGGATCGAGCCGCCCGGTCAAGGGCTCGCCCTGGCCCCGCGCGGAGGGCAGGGAATGCGCGGGCAGCGAATAGCTGCGCCCGGTGCTGTCTAGGAAGATCGCCGATTGATTGCTGCGCAGCCGCGCCGCGGCCAGGAAGCGATCGCCGGCCTTGTAGGACAGGCTGGCACCGTCGATCTCGTGACCCTTGCCCTGACGCACCCAGCCCTTCTCCGAGAGCACCACGGTCACCGGCTCGCTTGGGGTCAGCTCGACCTCGTTGAGCGCCGCGGCCAGCGGTCGCTCGGTCAGTGGTGAGCGGCGCTCGTCGCCGTACTGCTTGGCGTCTCGCTGGATCTCGTCGATGATCAGGTCGCGCAGCTTGATCTCGTCGCCGAGGATCGCTTGAAGCCCGTCGCGCTCCTGGGCGAGGGCATCTTGCTCCGCGCGGATCTTCATCTCCTCGAGCCGCGCCAGCTGGCGCAGCCGGGTATTGAGCACGTACTCGGCCTGGACCTCGGTCAGGCCGAAGCGCGCCATCAGCACCGGCTTGGGCTCGTCCTCGGTGCGGATGATGCGGATCACCTCGTCGATGTTCAGGAAGGCGATCAGCAGACCGTCCAACAGGTGCAGCCGCTCCAACACCTTGTCGAGCCGATGCTGCAGCCGGCGGCGGACGGTACTGCGCCGATAGCTCAGCCATTCGCTGAGGATCTCGCGCAGGCTCATCACCCGCGGCCGGCCGTTGAGCGCGATCAGGTTCATGTTGACCCGATAGCTGCGCTCCAGATCGGTGGTGGCGAACAGGTGCGACATCAGCCGGGCGACGTCGATGCGGTTCGAGCGCGGGACGAGCACCAGCCGGGTGGGGCACTCGTGATCGGATTCATCGCGCAGATCCTCGAGCATCGGCAGCTTCTTCGCCTGCATCTGCGCGGCGATCTGCTCCATGATCCGGCTGCCGGAGACCTGATACGGCAGCGCGGTGATGACGATGTCGCCCTGTTCCAGCTCATAGCAGGCGCGCTGTTTCACGGAGCCATTGCCGGTCTCGTACATCCGCCGCAGCTCCGCCGCGGGGGTGATGATCTCGGCCGCGGTGGGGAAGTCCGGGCCCGGGATGTGGCGCATCAGCGCATCGAGCTCGGCGTTCGGATGCTTGAGCAGGTGGATGCAGGCGCGGGCGACCTCGCGCAGGTTGTGCGCCGGGATATCGGTGGCCATGCCGACGGCGATGCCGCTGGCGCCATTGAGCAGCAGATTCGGCAACCGCGCTGGCAGCGTCTTCGGCTCCTCGAGGGTGCCGTCGAAGTTCGGCTGCCAGTCCACCGTGCCCTGGTCGACCTCGGCGAGCAGCACCTCGGAGTAGGGCGTGAGGCGCGACTCGGTGTAGCGCATGGCCGCGAACGACTTGGGATCATCCGGCGAGCCCCAGTTGCCTTGGCCGTCGATCAGCGGGTAGCGATAGCTGAACGACTGCGCCATCAGCACCATGGCCTCGTAGCAGGCGCTATCACCGTGCGGATGGAACTTACCGAGCACGTCGCCGACGGTGCGCGCGGACTTCTTGAATTTGGCCGTCGCCGTGAGCCCGAGGTCGGACATCGCATAGAGGATGCGCCGCTGCACCGGCTTGAGGCCATCGCCGACGTGCGGCAGGGCCCGATCCAGGATCACGTACATCGAGTAATCCAGGTAGGCCTTTTCGCTAAACAGATGCAGCGGCAGGCGCTCGAGGCCTTCGGGGCTGTAGATGGGGTTATCGCTCATGTCGTGGCGGTGGGCAGTTGGCCGGGACGAGGACGGCTAGGGGACGCGGGCAGCCAAGGTTGCCGCGGTCGAGGACAGCTTCGGCCGGCAGCAAAACGAGAAGCGCCGCCGTTGTGGAGGCAACGGCGGCGCCGGAGAGGCCCGAGGGGTCGAGGCCCCGGCGGTGTGCGGGTCAGTGCGCGATGGTCGCGACCCCGTGGCCGAGCGAGGCGCTGACGATCATCGCCATGAAGGTCAAGACCACCCAGGTCATGGCGCCGGCGATCAGATCATCGGCAACGATGCCGAGCCCGCCATGCAAACGCTCCTGAGCCCAGCTCACCGGCCAGGGTTTGTAGATGTCGAACAGACGGAACAGCAGAAAGCCCATGATGATCCAGGCCAGGCTGACCACGGGTGCCGCGGCCATCGCGACCAGGAAGCCAACGACCTCGTCCCAGACGATGGCGGGCGGGTCGTCCTGGCCGCTCTCGGCGGCCACCTTGCCGCAGGCCCAGATGCCGACCACGATCAGTGCCGCAACGGCGACCATGTAGACCAGGCCCGGCAGGTTGGCGAGGACGACGTAGATCGGGATCGCGACCAGGGTGCCCATGGTACCGGGGGCCATCGGCGAGAGGCCGGCGCCGAAGCCATAGGCGAGCCAGTGCTCGGGGCGGCTTGGCTGGAACGAGGGGCTGAGGATCGCGTCGGAGGTCGGGGGCGTGCTCATCGTGACTCCTGAAGGATGGTTAGAAGGCGTGGTGAAGGATTCGGTGGTATGCCGCGGCCAATCAGCCTGCTGCCCTTCAACCGGAGAAGTGGTCGAAGCCATGCTGATCGGTATGCCATTGATGGCCGTCGGCGGCCATCCAGCGCAGACCGGGGCGGGTCTCGATCTCGCCGATCTGGGTCAGCGGGCAGCCGGCCGCGGCCGCGAGCACCCTGAGCTCACCGATGTGGGCGCGCGGCAGGGTGAAGCAAAGCTCGTAGTCGTCGCCGGCGGTCAGCGGCAGGGTCCAGTCGCCCTGCGCCGCGACCTCGCCGGCGACCTGATCGGCGAGCGGCAATCGGTCGAGCTCGATGCGCGCACCGCAGCCCGAGGCGTTGAGGATATGGCCGAGGTCGGAGGCGAGACCGTCCGAGAGGTCGATGGCCGCGCTGGCGACACCGCGGAGCACCTCGCCAAGGGCGACTCGTGGTGTCGGGCGCTCCAGGCGCTGGCGCAGATAGTCGCCGAGCGGCTCGCCGCGCTGTAGATGGCGCAACGCCAGCCCGGCATCGCCGAGGGCGCCACTGACGCAGACCAGATCGCCTGCTTGAGCGCCACTGCGCCGCAGCGCATGGCCCTTGGGCACCAGTCCGTGCACCTGCACGGAGATCGTCAACGGTCCGCGCGTCAGGTCGCCGCCGACCAGGCGGACGTCTTCCTGGCGAGCCAGCGCCGCGAGACCGCTGGCGAAGGCCGCTAGCCAGGTCTCGTCGGGGCTGGGCAGGGTCAGGGCCAGGGTGGCCCAGGCCGGCTCGGCACCCACCGCCGCGAGATCGCTGAGGCCAACCGCCAAGGCCTTGTGACCGATCCCGGCCGGATCGGCCTCGGCCAAGAAATGGACACCGGCCACCAGGGTGTCGATGCTCAGTGCCAGCTCGCGGTCGGGCGGGACCTCGAGCAGCGCGCAGTCGTCGCCGACATCGAGCAGGACATCATCGCGCATGGCCCCGAGGCCGGTGAGGTGGCGCTGGATCAGCTCGAATTCGGACATCGCATTGGCCCTCGTTGACGTGCTTGGTGCTCAGCGGGCTCCAGTCTTGCGCGCCAGCTCATCGGCGCGCGCGGTTCGCGCGACGCGATCCAGCACGGCGTTCACATAGCGATGGCCCTGCTCGGCACCGAAGGCCTTGGCCAGCTCCACCGCCTCATTGATCACAACCCGCACCGGCAGCTCCGGGCTGAACAGCAGCTCGTAGGTGCCGATGCGCAGGATGCTGCGCTCGACCGGGTCGAGGCTCTGCAGCGAGCGATCGAGGTTGCCGCGCAGGGCGTCGTCGATCTCGTCGGCCTTCTCGGGCACGCCGCGCAGCAGGGCGTTGAACAGCTGATGGTCGTAGGGACGGGCCGCAGCCGAAGCGCCGTCCGAAGCGCTGGCTTCGGCGCCAGAGCCAGAGCCAGAGCTGCGATCCTCGCTCATCCCCTCGGCGAGCGCCTCCATCCAGGCCGGATCGTCGAAGAAGTGGCCGGCGATCTCGGTCGGCGTCTGGCCGCTGACCTGCCATTGGTAGAGCGCGAGCACCGCGTAACGACGCGCCTCGCTGCGGCGACCGGCCATCCTAGGCGAGTCCGCGCAGCAGGTCGACCATCTCGATTGCCGAGAGCGCGGCCTCGGCGCCCTTGTTACCCGCCTTGGTGCCGGCGCGCTCGATCGCCTGCTCGATGGTGTCGACCGTGAGCACGCCGAAGGTGACCGGGAGCCCATGCTTGAGGCTGACCTGGGCCATGCCCTTGACGCACTCGCTGGCGACATACTCGAAGTGGGGTGTGCCACCGCGGATCACGGCGCCGAGGGCGATGATGGCATCGACTTCACCCTTGGCCGCGATATGCTCGATGACGACCGGCATCTCGAAGGCCCCGGGCACGCGCACGATGCTGATCTCGGAGTCTTGAGCGCCATGACGCTTGAGGGCATCAAGCGCCCCCTTCTCGAGACTCTCAACAATGAAACTATTCCAACGCGAGACCACTAGGCAGTATCGCGCATTGCCGGCGCGCAGCGCGCCCTCGTAGGTCTTAATCATCTGTTGTTACCCGAAGAACATTAACCGCCGAGGTATTCGACAACCTCGAGGTCGAATCCAGAGATGCCGTGCATGGCCTTGGGCGCACTCATCACGCGCATCCGGTGTACACCGACATCGGCCAGGATCTGGGCGCCAATGCCATAGGTGCGCAGCTCGTTTCGCGTGCTGTGTTGTGCCCCTGCCGTCGCCGGCTTGCGCCCCGCGTCCTTGTCCGCAGCCCGCTCCGCCGTCTCGGTGATCGCGGCGAGCTTGGCCAGCAGATCATCGCCCTGATCGCGGTTACGCAGCACCACGATCACGCCCTCGCCAGCCTCGGCCATCTGGCGCATCACGTCATTGAGGGGCCAACCGCAGGCCGGATGTGAGGTGCCGAACAGATCGCACAGGGTATTTTGCAGATGCACGCGCACCAGCGTCGGCCGCTCGGCAGCGATCTCGCCCATCACCAACGCGATATGGATGTCGTTGTCGATGGTGTCGCGATAGGCGGTCACCTTGAAGGTGCCGTAGGCGGTCGGCAAGACCCCCTCGGCCTCGCGGATCACCGCCTTCTCATTGGCGACACGGTAGTGGATCAGGTCAGCGATGGTGCCGATCTTCAGCCCGTGCGTCGCGGCGAAGGCCTCGAGGTCCGGGCGCCGCGCCATGGTCCCGTCCTCGTTCAGGATCTCGACGATCACCGCCGCCGGCTCGAAGCCCGCGAGGCGCGCCAGATCGCAGCCGGCCTCGGTATGGCCCGCACGCACCAACACCCCGCCAGGCTGTGCCATCAATGGGAACACGTGTCCGGGCTGGACCAGGTCGCTCGACTTGGCCTCGGCGCCGACCGCGGCGGCAATGGTGCGCGCCCGATCGGCCGCTGAGATGCCGGTGGTGACGCCGCGCGCGGCCTCGATCGAGACGGTGAACGCCGTGGAGTGGGGGGCGTTGTTGGCATTGACCATCAGCGGCAGGCGCAGGCGCTCGCAACGCTCCTTGGTCAGCGTCAGGCAGATCAGCCCGCGGCCGTACTTGGCCATAAAGTTGATCGCCTCCGGGGTCACGCTGTCGGCGGCGAGCAGGAGGTCGCCCTCGTTCTCGCGATCTTCGTCGTCCATGATCACCACCATGCGCCCGGCGCGGAGCTCGTCGATGATCTCTTCGGTGGTGTTGAGGGACATGGCGGACAGCAAGATTCGGATGGACGCGGCGAGGTCAAGCAGACAAGCATAACGCAGCCTCCGCCCATCGTCACTCTGTGCTGTTTCGGAGCCAGACCCGACGGATGATAGACTGGTCAATAACCTAGCCATCCCGGAGATCGTCTCGATCATGCCAGATCAGAGCCAGAATCAGCACCAGAATCCGCACCGGCAGCAGGGCCAGAGCCCGCTCACCGCGCCGTCTCGATTCAGCCCCCAGACCCATCAGCGTGGCTTGGACAAGGTCGCCCGCATCCCTGTGAAGGTCGAGCGGCTCGATGCGGTTCCGCGCAAGCCGGCCTGGATTCGCGCCAAGGCACCGGTCGGGCCCGGTGTCGCCCGGATCAAGCGGCTGCTGCGCGAGAACCGGCTCGCCACCGTCTGCGAGGAGGCGCAATGCCCGAATCTGGGTGAGTGCTTCAACCACGGCACCGCCACCTTCATGATCCTCGGCGATGTCTGTACCCGTCGCTGTCCGTTCTGCGATGTCGCGCACGGACGGCCGCAGCCGATTGACGAGGCCGAGCCCGAGCTGCTCGCCGAGTCGATCGCGCGCATGGGCCTGGGCTATGTGGTCATCACCTCGGTCGATCGCGATGACCTGCGCGACGGCGGCGCCGGGCACTTTGCCGCCTGCCTGCGCGCGGTGCGCGCCCGCTGTCCGCGGACCAAGCTCGAGGTGCTGGTGCCGGACTTCCGCGGTCGCGAGGAGCGCGCCCTGGCCGCGTTCGTCGATGAGGCGGTCCCGGATGTCTTCAATCACAACCTGGAGACCGTGCCGGCGCTCTATCGCGAGGCCCGACCCGGCGCCGACTATGCCGGCTCGCTGGCGCTACTACAGCGCTTCAAGGCGCTGCATCCGCGGGTGCCGACCAAGTCCGGGCTGATGCTCGGTCTCGGCGAGACCTCGGAGCAGGTGCTGGCGGTGATGGCCGATCTGCGCGCGCACGGCTGCGACATGCTCACGCTCGGCCAATATCTGCAGCCGAGCCGGGATCATCTGCCCGTGCGCCGCTACTGGGAGCCGGCCGAGTTCGAGGCGCTGCGCGTCGCCGGCGAGCAGATGGGCTTCACTAACGTGGCGAGCGGCCCCATGGTGCGCTCTTCCTATCATGCGGACCAGCAGGCGCTGGGCGCGCTCGATTGAGGCGGCCTGACGGAGGGTTCGATGTTCACGGGCATCATTGAGGCAGTGGGTCGGGTCGAGGCGTTGGAGGATCGCGGCGGCGATCAGCGCATCCGCATCGACGCCGGGACGCTCGATCTGAGCGAGGTCTCGGTGGGCGACAGCATCGCCGTGAATGGGGTCTGTCTGACCGCTGTCGAGCTGAGCGCGCGCGGCTTCGCGGCCGACGTCTCGCGCGAGAGCCTGTCACTGACCACGCTGGGCAAGCTCAACCCCGGCGCCCGCGTCAACCTCGAGCAGGCGCTGCGCCTGTCGACACCGCTCGGTGGGCATTTGGTCAGCGGCCATGTCGACGGCGTTGGTACCTTGCTCGAGGTGCGTGAGGACGCCCGCTCCTGGCGTCTACAGATCCACGCGCCCGGTGAGCTCGCGCGCTACATCGCGGCCAAGGGCTCGATCTGCGTGGACGGCGTCAGCCTGACCGTCAACAAGGTCAAGGGCGCAGTGTTTGACCTGAACATCGTGCCGCATACCCTCGGGGCGACCATTATTGGCGAGTACCGCGTTGGTACCGCGGTGAACCTCGAGGTCGACTTGATCGCCCGCTATCTGGAGCGGCTGCTACTCGGGTCACAGGCCGCCGAGCACGGTGGTGCCGGGGTCACCGAAGAGCTGCTGCGCCGGCACGGATTCCTTTGAGCAGCTGCTCTGAGCCCGCCCGTTGCGCGCGCCCGCTGAGCACGAGCCGCCGCTGCAGTCGCGCGCGCCGATGCGCGTGCTCGTCGGTCTCCGGGAGCCGTTCAGCGTAGACGAGCGCCCGGGCCAGATCGCCACGCACATGCTCGTGATACTTCGCCAGCTCCACCAATGCACGGGGCTCGCCAACCGCGGCCAACGGCTCCCAGAGGTCCGCAGCCTCTTGCCAGGCGCCGCGCCGGCGTTTCAGTCGCGCTAGCGCCAGTGCGGCCGCGGGCTCCAGCGCCGAGCCGGTCGCCACTCGCGCAGCCTCTAGTAGCTGCTCGGCGCCGGCCGCTCGGCCGCGGCGCTCTAGGTGTCTGGCCAGTGAGGCCAGGTCGGCGTCGTAGCGCTGGGGCTGGCGCTGCACCTCGAGCAGCGCCGGGAGCAGCGCGGCCAGCGAGTGCAGGTCGAGCCGATTGTGCCGCAGGACCGCGCCAAGCCGCGCCGGATCACCGTCGCGCAGCCAGTCCAGCCATGCCGCCGGCGCCTCGGCACCCGGCAGGTCGTCGTCGCGCTCGAAGCCGAGCAGCCGCTGCTCGCAGCTCAGCAGTCGGCAATCGGGCCAACGTCCGGCGAAGGCGCGGCGCACCAGATAGAGCAGGTCGAGATGCGCCAGTCGATCTGAGCATCCAGGCAGGCCATTGAGGCGCAGCCGCGTCTCGAGCAGCGGCAGGTCGAAGGTCTTGCCGTTGTAGCTGATCAGCGGATCAGCGGCGGCCAGCTCGGCCTGCACCCGCTCCATCAGGGCCGCCTCGGCGCCCAGATCGAGGAGCAGGTATTGGCGTGTCCGCAGCTCGCCGCCCTGGATCTGCCCGACGCCGACGACGAACGCCCAGGTGCCGGTACCGCCGGCAAGGCCGCTGGTTTCGGTATCCAGGAACCGCCACCCCTCGGCCGCGGGTAACGCCAAATCGTCGAGATCGGGCTCATTGAGATCGGGCTCGCTGGGGTCGGGCTCGCTGGGATCGGGCTTGCTGGGATTAGCCGCGCTGGCGGACACGCAAGCCAGCCCTTGCGCCGGCTGAAAACGGCCATGGCGCCGCGTCAGCGGCTGACGGCGCTCTAGGCTCAGCAGCCCGGGCTCGAGCAGCTCGGCCCCGAGGCCATCGGCGATCGCCTCCGGGCTCGCTCGCGCTTGAATGCGCGTTGGGCCGGCCGTCGAGAGGCGGCGGATACGCTCAGCGAGACTCGGCGAGGCGGAAACGCTCGGGGCCGGATCAGGGCTGGCACGCAGGCGGCGCAAGCGCTCTTGCAGACTCGGCATCAGCGTTGTCTCAACCTCGTGCCCAGGGGTCTAGCCGCGCTCACGCGCGGCGCCATCGTACAGACCCAGGGTCAGCCGCAGCCGCTCGGCCACCGCAGCGCGCAAACATTGCGGCTCCAAGACCTCACAATCCGGCCCGTATTTCAGAATATCCATCACCAACTCAGCCTCTCGTGCATACGGCAGCGACAGCTCATAGCCGCCATCGGGCAGCCACCGACCCTGCTGCTGTGGATGCCAGCTCTCCTCGGAGACCCAACGCGCGCGATAGCGATTGAAGCGCAGCACGGCGATCTCGTCGGCCGAGCCGCTGAAGATACCAAATCCGCTGCCGAGCTCTTCCTCGAGCACCGCCTCATCGATCTCCACGGCGAGCTGGCTCATGAGCTGTGGTTCGGTCTCGATGCGCTCGACCGCGAATCGGCGCAAACCCTCGGCCTGATGGCACCAGGCGTCCAGGTACCAGTTGCCGCGGTACCAGGTTAGGCGTTGCGGCGAGACCTCGCGCGGGGCCTGCAATGCCTCTGAGCGCACCTCTGCTCTGCGCCCCCGGTTGCGGTAGCGCAGACGCAGACGGTTGCGGTCGATCAAGGCCCTGACCAGACGTACGAAGACCGTTCCCGGCGCTGTTCGCGCGCCCGTGCGTGAGAGCCGGATGCGCTTAGCGACCTGCTCGGGGCCAATACCGCGTGCGGCCAGGAGCTGCTCGATGCGCGCTGCGATCGGGCTGATCTCTTCGGTCAGAAGGCTGGGCTCGAGTTGCCGCAGCAGCTCGCGGGCTGCCATCAGCGCGTGCAGCTCTTGCGGCGAGAACCAGCTGCCAGGCACTTCCTCGGCGATCGTGCCATCCTGCAGCAACAGCCAACCACCCGCTTTGCGGTCGAACACTACGGGCGCGTTGTAATCATCGCGGTAGCAGTGCAGCAGCCGTCTCGCCGTATTCGGCGAGCATTCCAGCGCGGTGCTGAGCCGCTCGAGCGAGATCGGTCGACGGCGCGATTTCAGTATCCGGGCCAGCGCCGTCATACGATGAAGCTTATCCACGGCAGCCTCCGTTGGTGGATTCACACTGCGGTCGTATCTGACGGGCGATTGTAACCAACCGCCACTCCACTCCTTGCTTTTGAGCACCCTGGGCGGAGGCCTCATGTCGACGCACCTGACCACGTTTTGGGTAGGTGCCTCTGAGAGAGTAGAAGCGCCGGCTCGGCTTGAGCTGGCATCACCACGATCGCCGTGGTGATCTGCACAGGACAGGAGAGAGGCACATGACCCAAAAGACCAGCCGGCTGCTCAGCGTGACGACGCTGGCGCTACTTCTGCTTATCACCACTGGCTGCGCTACCATCACCCGCGGCTCAAAGGACACCCTGGTTGTTGAGACCGATCCGCCAGGTGCTGACGTGAAGTTGTCAACAGGTATGGTCGGCAAGACCCCGGCCGCGTTCAAGCTTCCGCGCAAGGACTCACTGGTTGTGGATATCTCCAAGCCCGGCTACGAGCCCGTCAGGGTCAACGTGGTCTCACAGATCTCAGGCGCAGGTGGCGCCGGTATGGCCGGCAACGTCTTGGTTGGCGGCATCATCGGCGCTGCCGTGGATGCCGGCACCGGCGCAATGAACGACCTGAAGCCGAATCCGATTACGGTCAAACTGGAAAAGCA
>CAZTYV010000065.1:0-17112 GCA_964617675.1 uncultured Halochromatium sp.
GAGCGCTGGCGCGAGTCGCACACACCCATACCAACGCTCGCGACGGATGTCTGATGACTTATTAGGGGCCGACTAGGGGCCGACTAGGGGCCGACTAGGGGCCGACTAGGGGCCGACTAGGGGGCCGACTAGGGGGGCCGACTACGGGGGGCCGACTAGGGGTGACCCGCAAGGCCCCCCAGACGTCGGCCGCTGTCCGCCGCATCGGCCAGCCCCCGATAACGCTCGGCACGTACCTCCAATAGCGACAAGGCGACCGGGTCGAGCAAGCGCTCGAAGGCGCGCAGTCGGGCATCCGCCGACGGCTCCGCACTCGCGCCCGGCTCAGCAATCAGAGGGATCTCGGCGGGGTCGATACAGCTGGCGCGGCCACCGCTGAGCCGCACCTGCGCACCCATGCACGCCGAGCGCGAGTCGCTCGACGCGCACCAAGAGCGATAACGCAGCCGCTCGAGGCCGAGCACCGTATCGGCATGCAGCGCCAGCGGATGCCCGGCTGCATCCACCACCACCAACAGATCGCCGCTCCGCGCGGGGGCCAGCGCGGCGCCATCGAGCACCGCTGGGCTGACCACAGGCGTGAGCTCGCCGCGCAGATCGAAGGCACCGAGCAGGTGATGCGGGGTGTCATCGAGTGCGGTCAGGCGCGGCAGCGAGAGACAGGCGCGCCATTGCTCGGCAGCAATGGCATAGGTCTGAGCGCCGAGCGCGAAGACCAGATACTCACTCGCGCCCCTGAACGCTAAGGGCGCTCGAGCCAGCGGCGCATGATGCTCGACAGACATCACCGGCGGGGCCTCCCGACCATGGCAACCTGAAGATGAGCTTCCGAAGCCAGCGCTCGAGATCAATGCCGCGCCCACGCAAGCGGGCGCGGCGACACTCGAGATCATTGCGCTAAGCCTAGTCGAAAATGCGGGATTTGTTGCGGATCGAGCCCTGCTCAGTCGAGCGGCCCTTCGCGCAACAACGGGCGCATGGCGGTCAGCAGATTGGCGAAGAGCCGCGGATGATCCTGCTCCTCGCGCGCGAGCAGGGTCTTCATGTGCTCACGTCGGGTCGGCATCTGAAAGCAGGCCGGGCAGCTGTCCGGCACCACGGGCAGGGCCGCGCGCTCGGCGAACGCGCGCATCTGCCGCTCGCGGCAGTAGGCGAGCGGTCGGATCACGCGCACATCGCCGGCATCGTTGCGGTAATGCGCCTTCATGGTGCGCAGCTGCCCGCCGTGGAACATCGACATCAGCAGGCTCTCGGCGAGATCGTCCAGATGCTGTCCGAGCGCGAGCACGTTATAGCCATGCGCGCGACAGAGCCGATACATGATGCCGCGCTTCATCCGTGCGCAATAGGCGCAGAACGAATCGCCGTCCATGTGCTCTCGCGCCTGCTCCATGATCGGCTGGCGCTCATAGTGCCAAGGCAGGCCGCGGCGCTCATACCAGTCGGTGAGCGGCGCCGGATCGAACCCCGGCACCTGCGGATCGATGGTCAAGACCGCGAGCTCGAAGCGCACGGGCGCATAACCGCGCAGGTGGCGCAAGACCTCGAGCAGCGAGAGCGAGTCCTTGCCCCCGGAGACCGCGAGCAGGATGCGGTCGCCGTCGCGGATCATTGCGAAATCCGCGATGGCTCGGCCGACCTGGCGCAGCATCGACTTCGGCGGTCGCAGGCGCTCGGCCTCGCCGACATCCACCTGGGCCTCGCGCTCAGGGACGTCTCCGGCGCGTGCGGCGTCCACTTGATCCAGGCTGCCCACGCGCCTCAATCCATGGTCAACACGTACTTGCCGGTCGCCCCCCCGGCCTCGAGCCGGCGGTGCGCCGCGGCAGCCTGCTCCAGCGGGAAACGCTCGGCGACATGGATGCGCAGCTTACCGGCGTCGAAGAGCTCGCCGCAGCGGCGAAGGATCTCGCCCTGGTGCGCCAGCGCTTCGGTCAGGCCCTTGAGCTGTGGCGTGAGCATCAGTTCGAGGCTGATGCGAAGGTTGCGATTGCGTGCCTCCTTGAGGTCGAGATCGCTGCCCGGATCGAGGATGGTGACCAGGTCGCCATAGACCGCCATCAGCGGGATCGTCTCGCGGAAGACCGCCGGCCCGACGGTATCCAATGCGACATCGACACCACGCCCCTCGGTCCAATCAGCGAGGGCATCGCGCAAGGATTCCTCGCGGTAGTTGATCGTGTACTCGGCCCCGAGGTCTTGGGCGAAGCGGGCCTTCTCCGCGCTGCTGACCGTGGCCGCGACCCGCGCCCCGGCCAGGCGCGCGAGCTGGATCGCGACATGCCCGACACCACCCGCCCCGGCATGGATGAGCACGCGCTGCCCCTCGTGGAGCGCGGCGCGGTCGTAGAGCGCCTCCCAGGCCGTGATCAGCACCAGCGGCGCGGCGGCAGCCTGCGCGAAGTCCAGCGACCTCGGCTTGGGCTGGGCCACGGACTCGTCGACGACGATGAGCTCGGCATCGTTGCCGCGGGGCCCACCGAGCCCGCCGTTGCAGAACCAGACCTCATCGCCGGGCTTGAAGCGGGTCACCTCGGGGCCGACCGCCTCAACCACACCCGCCCCATCGCAGCCAAGCACCGCGGTTAGCGTCTCTGGGATCAGGGTGCCGCGGGCGCGGATCTTGGTATCGACCGGGTTCACACCCGCGGCCTTCAATCGCACCTGTACATCGGTGGGGCGCTCGAGCTCCGGCGCCGGCAGGTCGACGTACGACAACACCTCCGGCCCGCCGGGCTCTCGCATCTGAATCGCCTTCATCGGTCCTCCTCCGATTGCCTGTGAAAGACGCTTGCGCCGAAGGATACGCGCTTCACAGCGGGTGCGTTCAAGACCGGCTCTGCTCGATGCGTGATCCCGTACTCATATCGCGTGTATTCATCGGCATACACTACACTTGACGACGGTAGAGCTTGAACGGGATAGAGACCTATGCAGATTGAACATTGGCACCCTGAGCACGACGGCCCACTCAACGAGGCCGCGTTGCGGCGCAAGCTCGAGCGCCGTGGCTACCAGGTGACACGCTACGTCTACTCGCCCGGCATGTTCTTCCCAGAGCATGATCATCCGGTCGACAAGGTCGATGCCGTGGTCTCGGGGCGCTTCCGCGTCAGTATGCAAGGGCGGGAAGCCGTGCTCGAGGCAGGCGACCTCGTGCTCGTGCCCAAGCATATGGCCCATACCGCCGAGGTGGTCGGCGAGGAGCCCGTCGTCAGCCTCGACGGTGCGCGCTGAGTCGCTTCGCGGCCCCTCCTTGGCTGCTCCCCGACAGCGCCGGCGTCCGCCTCTGCAGCCGCTCATCGGTATCGCCGCACGCGCCGGCAGGGCTTGGGGTCCGTTTGGCGTGACTCTCGGTGTCTGCACGCCTGCTGTTGCCGCAGCGAGCGACACCTCGCTCACGCGCCAGCTCTACGAGATCTGGGTCGATCACGCGGCGGTGGTCTACGGACTCATCGTTGCGCAGGTCCTAATCACCGGACTCCTCGCCCTGCTCTTGGTCCGCAACCGCCAGCTGAAGATCGCCCGCGCTGAGGCCGCGGCGGCTCCGCAGCGCCTGACCGACGCCCTCGAGGCCGCCGGCCACGGCGTGTGGACCTGGCAGATCGCGGACAACCAGATGCTCCTGTCGCGCCCTTGGAAGCAGATGCTCGGCTTCGCCGAGGCGGAGATCGGCGCTGAGCTCGAGGATTGGTTGTCGCTGATTCACCCCGACGACCTGGAGCGCACACGCCAGGCGCTGGAGCGCCATCTCGCCGGGCAGACCCCGGTATATCGCTGCATCTTCCGGATGCGCGCCAAGGATGCTCAATGGCGATGGATCCTGGCACGCGGAAAGGCGCTCGATCCCGGCGACGGCGGTCCGCCCAGGTCGATGATCGGCACCCATACCGACGTCACGCGGGAGCGCGAGGCCGAAGCGGCGCTGAGCCACCAGCAGGAGCTGTTCGCCATGGCCATCAACCAGGCCTCGGACAGTTTCGCGATCATCGATACCGAGACCCTTGGCTTCGTCCTCTTCAATGAGGCGGCGTGCAAGAGCCTCGGCTACACCGAGGGCGAGATGTCGCAGCTGACCTTGCCGCAGATTCAGGCGGAGCTGACAGAGGGCGACGTCCGTCAGCGCATGGCGCAACTGATCCAAGACGGCGGCGGGAGCTTTGAGACGCGTCATCGCTGCAAGGATGGCACCGAGCGTCTCGTGGTGGTGCGCAACCAACTGATCCGCGAGGATCGGCAGCTGCTCATGGCCGCCACCTGGATCGACATCACCGAGGAGCGTCAGCATGAGCGTGCGC
Organism: uncultured Halochromatium sp.; assembly: GCA_964617675.1. Lineage (GTDB taxonomy): Bacteria > Pseudomonadota > Gammaproteobacteria > Chromatiales > Chromatiaceae > Lamprobacter. The sequence goes on from CAZTYV010000065.1 coordinate 4,299, forward strand.
TGCGCGAGAGCCAGGCCTCGCTCGAGCAGCTGGCCTACTACGATCCGATGACCGGACTACCCAACCGCAGCCTGTTGCTTGACCGACTCAAGCAGGCTGTCGCCGTCGCTGATCACGGCAAGAGTAGCCTTGCTGTCTGCTACATCGATCTCGACGACTTCAAGCCCATCAACGATCACTACGGCAAAGACGTCGGCGATCGGCTGCTGAAGACCGTGGCGCGCAGGCTTGAGCAACGCATCAACGGCGGCGACACGCTCGGGCGTTGGGGCGGTGACGAATTCGCCGTGCTGCTCGCCGGCATCGGTAGTATCGGAGACTGCGAAGAGCGGCTTACGGGCCTGCTCGACGAGATCGCGCGGCCGATCGTGCTGGATCAACACCAATTCACGCTCAGCGCAAGCATTGGCGTCGCCTTCTATCCGGAGGATCGGGCGGATGCCGACACCCTGCTGCGCCACGCCGATCACGCCATGTATCTGGCCAAGCAGCGCGGGCGCCATGATTATCAGTTCTTCGACGCGACCAAAGACGCGCTCGCCATCGCGCACCGCGACCAGCTGCGCGAGTTCTCGCAAGCCTTGGAGCACGGCGAGCTTCGACTCTTCTATCAGCCAATCGTCGATATGCGCCGTGGGCAGGTGCAAGGGCTCGAGGCCCTGATCCGCTGGCAGCATCCGGAGCGCGGGCTGCTCGCGCCCGGCGATTTCCTGCCGGCAATCGAGGGCAGCGACCTGATTCGCCGGCTTGATCGTTGGGTGCTTGCGCAATCGCTCGCCGACCTCGCGCGCTGGAGCACCAGCAGCCAACCGCTCAACCTGCACATCAATATGTCGGCAGCCTCGTTGAACGCCTTAGACTTTCTCGACGAGGTCTGTGCCTCGGTCGCGCAGTACCCGAGGCTCGCGCTCGCTCAGCTCGGCATCGAGGTCCTGGAAACCTCGGCGCTCGAGGACCTGGATGCCGTAGGCGCGATCTTGCGCGAGGGCGGGCGACGCGGGCTCAGGTTCGCGCTCGATGACTTCGGTACGGGCTATTCGTCGCTGACCTATTTTCGCCAGCTGCCGGCCGCGGTCTTGAAGATCGATCAAAGCTTCGTGCGCAACATGCTCAGGCACAAGGATGACCTGCGCATCGTCGAGGCCGTGATCGGCCTCGCACACGCCTTCGACCGTGAGATCATCGCCGAGGGCGTCGAGACCGAGGCACATGGCACACTGTTACTGCGCATGGGCTGCAGGCTCGCGCAGGGCTACGGGATCGCACGCCCGATGAGCCGCGATCGGGTGCTGCCATGGCTGCGGAGCTATCGCCAGCCGCAGGCGTGGAGGTCGGTCTCGAGGCACGTCTGGCTGCAAGAGGACATGCCGCTGATCACCATGGAGGTCGAGCACAGGGGCTGGGTCGAGGCGGTCGTCGCCCTCGCCCGAGGCGCGGACGACGTCGAGCCGCTCGTCCCGAATGCCAGCGAGTGCCACTTCGGTCGCTGGTACGTGCAAGACGGTCGCCGACGCTATGGTGAGCGGCCGGGATTCCGACGACTGCAGCAACTCCACGAGCGTGTCCATGACCTCGCCAGCGGGGTCGTACATCAACACGCGCGCGGCGAGCCAGCCGCTGCCGACGAGCTAGCGCAGCTGCAACAAGCGAGCGAGGCCTTGATCGAACAGGTCAGCGAGCTGCAGATGGAGGTCGCCCTCGGTGACAACGACGATCGGCTGTCGCCAGCACAACCGCCCAGCACAACCGCCCAGCACTGACACCCGTCACCCGAGCACAGTCACCTTGCCCGCCGCGCAACTTGAACGGACGCCTAAGCGTCGCGACCTAAGGACGCCATGAAAGGCAACCTCAGCAACAACGATCGAGCCCAGGGGCGCGAGTCCGACTCGACACGCATCCTGCTGGTCGACAATGGATCGCGCCGAGCGGACGCCACCCTTGCGCTCCGCCGCCTCGGTGAGCAGCTCGCCGCTCGCTTGGCTCGACCCGTGGACCCGGTCTCCCTGCTGCATTCCTCAGCCGTGCCCGCCCAAGCCCTCGGCGGGCGGCCCGCCGAGACCCTTGAGCCCTACCTGATGCATCAGGTCGCGAGCGGCATCCAGCAGTTCCTGGCCGTCCCGCTCCTGTTCGGGCGCAGCCGTGCCCTGACCAGCCTGATCCCGCAGACGGTCGAGCGGGTGAGCCAGAGCCTCGACCGGCCGATCCGGCTCGAGGTTGCCGCGGAGCTCTGCCCGTTGCCTCAAGGCGAGCCGCGGTTGGCGAACATCCTCGATCGGGCCATCCGCGCCGCGATCGAGCAGCTAGCGCCGAGACCTGGGGAGCGCCCAAATGTCATCCTTGTAGACCACGGCTCGCCGATCCCAGAGGTGACCGAGGCGAGGCGCTGGCTCGGCGCGCGGTTAGGGGTCTTGGCCCAGGGCGACTACCTCGTCCAGGAGGCGGCCATGGAGCGCAGACCGGGGCCTGAGTACGCGTTCAATGGAGACCTGTTGGAAGAGGCCCTGGATGCGATCGCCGCGCGTCGACCTCAGGCGCAGGTGGTGGTTGCCATGCAGTTCATCGGCCCTGGCCGACATGCCGGAGAGGGCGGTGACGTGGCCGAGATCTGCCAGGCGGCGCGAGACCGCCATCCTGGAGTCCGCATCCAGATCTCGCGCTTGGTGGGAGAGGACGAGTCGCTTGTAGACATCCTCGCCGACCGCGCCGAGGAGGCGCTGGCGGCGAGCTGGGCGTAGCGCCGACGGACGTCCGGGCTTGAGGCTTGGGCGCTCGCAGGCGCCTAGTCGCTCACGGCGTTCAGGTGATTGGCCTTGAAGTTGTCCCGATCGGCCTTGTCAGACGGATCTAAGCCCGCGGCAATCATCTTCTGCTTCATCCAACCGGGGAGCACGCCGCGGGTATAGACATTGCCGGGGTTTTCCGGGTCGACGTAACGGGTGTAGCCCCCGGTGTCGCCTCGATTAGCAACGGCAGCCGAACGACGCCGGCGCGAGGGCGGCATGATCAGATCAGCAATGTCGTCGACATCATGACCACGGTCTTTGATGATGTCGCGTATCTCGAGGGCGAGCTCCTTCTTCTCCTCTTGGCGCCGCCGCTGCAGCGCGCGCTGCAACTCAGCCTCTTTCTGCTGGGTTTGCTCAATCTGCGTGATCAGCTCGTTGGCTGAAAGATGTTGGTAGTCCACTCATCGCCTCCAGGGCGTCTAAGATGTCGTGACGATGTGATTCGGTAAGCATTGGCCCCAAGAACGGAGCGCGCGAGACCTATCGAAACCGGTTGCGTTCTGGCACCGCCGGAAACGCTATTTCACCGGCTTGCACTCGCTCTGGGCAGCAATTTAAACACAATCGAATAAAAGTCAAGCGAGGACGCGAGCAAAGCCGCCCTGTGCGATAGTGAGGGGAGCGAGTATGGCTCGCTATTCATCCAGTCTGCCGAGGACCGTCCGCGATGTTCTTCTACCTGAAGCTCTACCTACTCAGCGTTCCACTCTTTTTCTTGATCGATATGCTCTGGCTAGGCGTGATTGCCAAGGATTTTTATCGCAATCAGCTCGGCCACCTCCTGGCTGATCGGGTGGACTGGGCAGCAGCCATCGTCTTTTACCTGCTCTATATCGCCGGCATCCTGCTGTTTGCGGTTGCACCGGGCCTTGCGGCGGAATCCGTGCGGAAAACGGCGTTTCTAGGGGCGGCCTTCGGCTTCTTCACCTACGCCACCTATGAGTTGACCAACCGCGCCACCCTGCCGAATTGGCCGATGAAGGTGGTAGTGATCGATACGCTCTGGGGGATGGTGCTCTGCACCGCCGTTGCCGTCGGCGCCCACCTAATCGCGAAGCAGCTCGGGTGAGCTCATCCGCGCTGGAGCCGATAGCGGGTACCGCAGTAGGGACAGGTCAGCTCACCGCTCGGCTCCTCGTCGATCGGCAAGTAGACGCGCGGGTGCATGTTCCAAACCTCCTCACCGGGGAGCGGACAGCTCAGCGGGAGGTCTTTCGCCGTCACCACTCGCGCCTCAGTCACAGGAGACGGGGGTGTGACACCGGCCATATCCAGGGCCGGGTCGATGATCTGCTCTTGCATTGGAATTGGGTTTCTCTAGAGGTAGGTAAGCCAGTCGGCATGGGCCTCGCTATTGCCCTGCACCACGTCGAAATACATCGACTGCAGGCGCTCGGTGATCGGGCCGCGCATCCCCGTGCCAATCTCACGGCCGTCGACCGAGCGAATCGGGGTCACCTCGGCGGCCGTGCCGGTGAAGAAGGCCTCGTCGGCGATATAGACCTCGTCCCGGGTGATGCGCTTCACCACCACCTCGAGACCTATCTGGTTCGCGAGCGCGATCACGGTGCGCCTGGTGATGCCGTCCAATGCGGAGGTGAGCTCGGGCGTGTAGAGCACACCGCCACTGACCATGAAGAAGTTCTCACCACTGCCCTCGGTCACGTAACCCTGGGCATCGAGCAGCAACGCCTCGTCGTAGCCGTCGCGGATCGCCTCTTGTAAGGCCATCATCGAGTTCATGTAATTGCCATTGGCCTTGGCACGGCACATGGTGGCGTTCACGTGATGGCGGGTAAACGACGAGACGCGCACGCGAATCCCGTTGTTCATGTTCTCCTCGCCGAGGTAAGAGCCCCATTCCCAGGCCGCGACGATGCAGTGGACCCGCAAGTTGTCAGCGCGCAGCCCCATCCCCTCTGAGCCATAGAAGCACATTGGCCGGATATAGGCGGAGCGCAGTCCGTTCTCACGCACGGCAATACATTGCGCCTCGTCGATCATTTCGCGCTCGAAGGGGATGCGCATACCGAGGATGTGCGCGGAATTGAACAGACGCTTGGTGTGGTCCCGAAGTCGGAAGATCGCAGGCCCCCGCGGCGTCTCATAGGCGCGTACACCCTCGAAGACCCCCATGCCGTAATGCAGGGTATGGGTCAGCACGTGCACCTGGGACTCGCGCCAAGGCACGACTTCACCATTGTGCCAAATGAGGCCGTCACGATCATGCATCGTCATTGCTATGAAACTCCGCTTCGAAAAGCCTGCGCAGCACAGGCGGTAGGGGGTGCGGACACTCAGGACTCCATCACCTGCTGCCAGATGGCCACCACCCGCTCACGCTCGGCAACGAGTTGATCGTCCGCAACCAGACCTGCGGCATCCTGCAGCGCGTGGCGGTGATAGGCCGCACGCAGGGCCTTGTAGGCCTCGCTGAGATCGGAACCGACCGACTCGCTCCAGAGCCCGGCCTCGGTGAGGGTCTCGAGCAAGCGGATGTTATCGGTCCAGGTGGTGAGCTCGGGATGCGCAGCGGCCCACCGAAGAACCGCGTATTGCACCATAAATTCGATGTCAGCAATACCTCCCGCGCCCTGTTTCAGATCGAACCAGCCCGCACGGCTCTTGTCGAGGTTGGCGCGCATCTTCGCGCGCATGCTGCGCACCTCCTCGCGCAACTGATCGGGCTCCCGGCGGCGACGGAGCACCTCCGCGCGCACCTGCCCGAAGCGCTCGCCGAGCCCTCGATCACCAGCGATCGGGCGCGCGCGCACCAGGGCCTGATGCTCCCAGGTCCAGGCGCTCTCGGCCTGGTAATCAGCGAAGGAGGCCAAAGAGCGGGCAATCATGCCCTTGTTGCCATCCGGGCGCAGGCGCATGTCGACCTCGTAGAGCACGCCGGAATAGGTCGGGGTCGTCATCACATGGATCAGCCGCTGCCCCAGGCGGACATAGAACTGCTCACTGAGCACCGGCCTTGGGCCATCGGTCATCTGGCCGTTGGTGGCCTCGTCGTAGACGAAGACCAGGTCGAGATCGGAGTTGTAGCCGAGCTCGATGCCACCGAGCTTGCCGTAGCCAATGACGCTGAAGCCCGGGCGGCCGCGCTCGGTCCCCGGCGGACAGCCGTGACGCTCGACCAGGTCATGCCAGGCCACATCCAGGCTGCGCGCGGTCGCGACCTCGGCGATCTCGGTGAGGTAATCGCTGACCACCATCAGCGGGATGACACCGGTCACATCGGCCGCCGCGACACGCAGGCGGTTGCCCTGGGCGAACTGGCGCAGGCGCTCCATGCGCTGCTCGAGGTCGCCGCCGTCGACCCCAGCGAAGAGGTGATCCAGCTCCTGCTCGAGGTCGGCTCGATGCAAGGGCGCGAACAGTCGCCGCGTGTCCAGCAGCTCATCGAGCAGCAAGGGCTGGCGTGCGGTGCGCTCACCGAACCAGGGGCTCTTCGCACTGAGCTGCACGAGCAGGCGCAGCGCATCGGGATGCTCGGCGAGCAGATCGAGGTACGCGGTGCGCCCGAGGACGGCCTCGAGCACCTTGAGCACCCGCCCAAGGGTCTGATCCGGGGCCTCGCAGCCGGCGACCTCTTCGAGCAGACGCGGCATCACCAGGCCCAAACGCGCCACACCGCGGCTCGAGAGCCCCCTGCGCACGGCGGTCTCGCGAAAATCGACCAGCCGCTGCCATACCGACTCGGCATCGGTGAAGCCGGCGGCGGCAAGCACCGCAGAGGCCTCTGAGGACTGCGGTGCGCGCTCCCAGAGAGAGGCCACCGAGGTCGCGTGCTCGGCGGCCTCATCCGGACCGGCAAAGACGGCATCAAAGTGCCGCTGCACGCAGGCGCGGTGAGCGCTTAGATCGACCTCGAAGCTCGCCCAGTCCGAGTAGTCCATCGACCGCGCCAGGCGCTCGCGCGCCGCCTCAGCCGTTGGCAGCGAGTGCGTCTGCTCATCGCGCCAGGCCTGCAGACGGTTCTCGGTCAGGCGCAGAAAACGATAGGCGGCGCAAAGCTCGGTGACGGTCGCCGGCTCCAGCAGCCCCTTCTTTCCGAGCAGCGTCAGGACCTGCTGGATCGGCCGAACCTGGAGCTCGGGCTCACGCCCACCACGGATCAATTGGAACGACTGGCCGATGAATTCAATCTCGCGGATGCCACCGGGGCCCAGCTTGATGTTGTCTGCCATGCCCTTGCGCTTGACCTCGCGGTCGATCAGCTGCTTGAGATGGCGCAGCGAGGCAATGGCGCCGAAATCCAGGTAGCGACGGTAGACGAAGGGACGCAGCAGGGCCTCGAGCTCGGCGCGGTCCTCGGGCTCGCCGGCCACCACACGCGCCTTGGTCATCGCATAACGCTCCCATTCGCGCGCCTGCGAATGGTAGTACGCCTCCATCGCATCGAAGCTCATCGCCAGCGGACCGGCGTCCCCGAACGGGCGCAACCGGGTATCGACCCGGAACACGAAGCCGTCAATGGTCTTGGCGCTCAAGGCCTTGACCAGCCGCTGACAGAGGCGGCTGAAGAATTGCTCGCCGCTGAGCTCACGCGGCCCGCCAACCACCGGCCCGGCGGCGGGAAAGGCGAAGATCAGATCGATATCCGACGAGAGGTTCAGCTCACGTGCGCCGAGCTTTCCCATGCCGAGGACCAACAGCGACTGCGCGCGCCCGTTGGCGTCCTGGGGGGTGCCGAGCTCCTGGCGCGTCCAGCGCTCGAGCAGCGAAAGACTCTCGCGGATACAGCTATCGGCGAGCGCGCTCAGCGCCTCGAGGGTCTCGTCGAGGTCGGCCCAACCGCAGAGATCGCGAAAGACGATGCGCAGCATCTGCAGGCGCCGAAAGCGGCGCAGCTCGCGCTGCAGCCCAGCCTCGTCCGTGACCTCGGCCAAGGCCGCGCGCAGCTGCTCGGCGATCTCGTCCGCGCTCGCGGCACGCTCGAGCGCGCCCGAGCCGAGCAGCTCGGCAAAGGTCTGCGGATGCCGCGCACTGGCGAGCGCGACGAACTCACTGCCCTCCCAGACCCGAGCACGCGCCTGATTGAACCGAGGCGCATCGGGGACCGCGACGCCCTGTTGGGCGGCCCAATCCAGCCATTGCTGCCAATGATGCTGGCTCGCGCTTGCTTGAGGCTCACTCATCGATGCGGGATGCGATCGCCGTCGGCGCAGAGCCGTGGCTCACTGTTGATGGATGCGATAGCGCGAGAGCAGCCGTCGCGCCTCGCCCGGGGCGACCGACAGCCGGTCATCGGCCGCGTTGGTGGTCTCGACGCAGATCATGCGCGGGTATTCGTCATCGGCGAAGTCGGCCATCGCCCGCGACTGCTCGATCCAAGGATTCCAGACCACGGCCGAGCGGCTGCCCTCACGCTCGATGTGGATACTGCGCCCGAGGCTCGGATCATCGACGATCAGGGTATCGGTGGTGTCCAGATAGATGCGATTGACCGGCCCGTCGATGTTGATCGGCCCGGATTGGGTGGCCCGAGCGCCGTCGGCGACCTTATCGATGTAGTCATGGCCCGCCAGACCCAGGACCTGAGCCCGGCGCACATCGCCAACCTTGAAATAGGCGTGCAGCGCCTGGGTGATCTGGATGGGGACCTCGCCGGTATTGCGGGTCGTCAGCCGCAGGTCGAGGGTCTCACCGACGATGATCTCGAGCTCCAACGAGAACGGATGCGGCCAGAGGGCGCGCGTGCCGTCATCATCGCGCAGACCAAGCAGGAGACCGGTGCTGCCATCGACGCGCGCCTCGGTCGCCAGGAGCTGCCAGGATCGATCGCGAGCGAAGCCATGATCTCCCCGCCCGCGCTGTTGCGGATCGGGGCCGAACCAGGGCCAGCAGACCGGGATGCCGCCCTTGATCGCCTTGCCTGGCTCGAAAGACGCCTGACGGCTGACGAAGAGGAGATCCTCGCGCTCGGTGAGCGGGCGGTACGAGAGGACCTGGGCGCCATGAATGGAGACCGAGGCGCTGGCAAATCCGTTCTCGATCGAGATCAGCGGCAGCCCGCCGTTGCCCGCGCAGATCGCGAGCACACCCGGGATGCCGAATTCGTCATTGGCTTGAGCGATGTCCATCGGGCCTCCTCAGCCACCCTCGGGCTGCATGCGGTCGAGACGCCCCTGCGCGAGTCGCGCCTCGGTGGTGTCGGGGAAACGCCGCACCACCTCCTCGAGCACGGCGCGCGCGTCGCCACGCTGGTCCTGTTCGTCATAGACATAACCGAGCTTGAGCATGGCCTCCGGCACCCGGGGACTGAGCGGATAATCCGTGACGAGGCGGCTAAATTGCGTTTGGGCGGCGCTGTAGTCTTGGGTGACATAACCGATCTCACCGAGCCAGTAGCGCCCATTGTCGGCGAATTGCCCCTGTGGATAGCGGCTAATCATCTCGGCGAAGGCCTCACGCGCGGCCGGGTAGTCGCGCGCCTTGAGCAGCTCGAAGGCGTCGCGGTAGAGGTCACGCTCACCACCAACCGAGGTCTCGGGGGCCGGTAGCCCCAGGAGCCCGGAATCCGTGGCCACCGGTGCCGGCCGCTGGGCATCCGCCGCCTGCTGCCCCGGCAGCACGAAGGCGCTGGGCTCATCATTGCCATCAGTCGTCGGAGGGTCGAGCGACAGCGAGCCCAGTGGTGGGAAGCGCCCGCCAACCCGCCCGCCCTGCTCGAGCGATGAGGCTCCAGTCGCGTCGGCGCCGAATCGAGCCTGGGTGCTACCCTCGCCCCCGAGCGGCGCGGGGCTGCTGATCCCTTGCTGCTGGAGCAAGTACTGCTGGACCTCGACCTGTCCGCGCAGGTCCTGCACCTCTTGCTGCAGCTGTTGGACCTGCAAGACCAGGTCCGAGAGCGAGCGCTCGTTGAGCATCCGCTCGAGTCGCGAGAGTCGCGCCTCGAGCGCGGGGTCGGCGGCGCTGACCGGCGCCAGCGGCACCATCAGGGCCATCAGGCAGAGCAAGGCGCCCAGCTTGGGCCCCAGCTTTGCGCCCGGCTTGGCCCCCAGCTTGGCCCCCAGCTGGGCGGCGGCGCGATCGGTTGGGTACGACATGGGATCTGCCTCTTAGTAGACCAGCTCGACGCGGCGGTTCTGCTGCCAGGAGCCCTCACCACGGCGGGGATCGGCCGGGCGCTCCTCACCGTAGCTAAGGGTGCTGAGACGCTCGGCGGGCGCCCCCTCGGCCATCAGGAAGCGCTGGACCGCCTGGCTGCGACGCTCACCGAGGGCGAGGTTGTACTCGCGTGTTCCGCGCTCATCGCTGTGGCCCTCGAGGGTCACCTTGACCCCTGGTGTGTTGAAGATGTAGTTCGCATGGGCGCGCAACAGGGCCGCATCCTGCGGGCGGATCTCGGCGGCGTCGTAGTCGAAGTAGATGACCTTGCGATAGAGCGGACTCGAGGGGTCATCGAGCGGCGAGCGCTCCTGCTCCTCAACGCTCGTGGTCTGCACATCGGCGCGATCCCGCATCGCATCGAGCTCATCGGCACTCGGCGCGTCCGGCAGCGGCGGCGAGGTCTTGGTCGCGCAGGCCGTCAAGGCGAGGAGCCCAATGAGCAGCAGCGGGGGCAGTCGATAGATCATGCGGGTCCTGCGGTCTAGGTAGGGTTACGCCCGAGCGGAGGGGCAAGTCACGGTGGCGACAGCGGCGACCAAGCCGGCTCGCGCACCTCGCCGGACTCCTGCGAGAGACGTTGGCCTGAGCCGCCCGCGATCGGGGTCACCGACAAGACGCCGCGGCCGTTGTTTTGACTGGCGTAAATTACCATGCTGCCGTTGGGCGCGAAACTCGGCGACTCATCGAGCGCACCGTTGCTCAGCAACCGGCGCGAGCCGCCGTTGGCATCGGTGAGCACGATGCGGAATTGATCGCCGACGCGGGTCACCATGATCAGCTGACGGCCATCGGGTGAGTAGCTCGCCGCGGCGTTGTAGTCGCCTTCGAAGGTCACGCGCTGGGCCGGGCCACCGGTGGCAGCGACGCGATAGATCTGCGGCCGCCCGCCCCGGTCCGAGGTGAAGACCAGATGGCTGCCATCCGGCGACCAGGCCGGCTCGGTGTCGATCGCATAGTGATCGGTGAGCCGGGTGAGCTGCTTGGAGGCGAGGTCCATCACATAGATATCGGGGCTGCCGTCCTTCGAGAGGGTCATCGCCAGCTTGCGCCCGTCCGGCGAGAAGGCCGGTGAGCCATTGATCCCATCAAAGCTCGCGATGCGCTCGCGCCGCCCGGTCGTCAGCTCCTGGATGAAGATGCCGGGCTTGCGCTTCTCGAACGAGACATAGGCGAGTCGCTTGCCATCCGGCGACCAGGCCGGCGACATGATCGGCTCGGCCGAGTCGACGATGGTCTGCGGGTTGTAGCCATCGGCGTCGGCCACGCGCAGGGTCACCCGGGAGTCACCACTGCGGTCGTTCGAGGTCACATAGGCGAGCCGGGTCGCGAACACGCCGCGCTCGCCGGTCAGGCTCTGGTAGATCTGGTCAGCGATCCGATGCGCGGCATTGCGCAGTCCACGCTCGGTCGAGCGCAGCGAGTTGGAGGCGATCTGGTTGCCGGTGAAGACATCGAACAGACTCCAGCGCAGACTGTAGCCGCCCCCGTCGGCGGGGCTGATCTGGCCGATCACCAGATTGTTCACCCCGAGCAGCTGCCACTCGCGGAAGTCCACGGCATCCTGCTGATGCGGCGTTGAGAGCATCTCGCGCCGAGACATGGCGCGGAACCGACCGCTTCGCGCGAGGTCGGCGCTGATGACGTTGGCGACATCGACCGTCGGACGCGCCCCATCCAGGTCACCGAAGGGCACCACCGCGATCGGCTGCGCGCCCTCAACACCACCGGTGACCTCGATGGTGAGCCTGGCCTGGACCGGGCCCACGGCGAGGATGAGCGCGCTTGCCAGCACGAGGATCAGCACGAGACCTGCGCGTTGCATCATGTCTTCCCCCAAGGATGGCCGGCTCACGGCCGGAAACGGAAATTGAAGTCGCGGAACAGCTCGAATTCCTCGCCATCCGGGACCGGAAGCGGCGAGGCGCGATAGAGCGCCGCAACTACGGATTGATCGAAGGCGGCCTTGCCACTGCTCTCGACCACCCGAACGCTGCCCGGGATCACCGCACCACCGGGCTCAAGCCTCAGCGTGACCACGGCCTGCAGATCTTGGCGCTGACCCTGGGGACGCACCCAAAACTGGCGCACCTGACTGGTGATCAGCGGTACCCAGCGGTTGGCGATCTGCGCGCTTGCCGCCGCCGCGGCGCCGGACCCCATCGCGCCGCTTGGCTGAGAAGCGCCGCCGCCCGGCGCACCAGCGCTGCGACCCAAGCGGCGCTCCTCGGCCTCCAAGGCCTCCAACAGCTGGCGCTCACGCGCGGCCTCGACGGCCGCCTCCTGGCGCGCTTGCTCGGCGGCCCGACGGCGCGCCTCGGCCTGCTCGGCCTCACGGATACGGCGCAGCTCCTCGCGCTCGCGCTCCAGCTCGGCTTGCCGAGCGGCCTGGCGCTCGGCCTCGGCACGACGTTCGGCCTCGAGGCGGGCGGCCTCCTCAGCCTGACGCCGGGCCTCTTGCGCCGCCTGCGCCTCAGCTCGGCGTTGGCGCTCGAGCTCCGCCTGGCGCTCAGCCTCGCGACGCGCTGCCTCCTCGACCTCGCGCTGTCGCTCAAGCTCCGCTTGGCGCTCGGCCTCACGGCGGGCCTCGGCCTCACGTTGGCGCTCAAGCGCTGCTTGGCGCTCGGCCTCGGCACGAGCGGCCTCGGCTTCACGCTGCCGCTCACGCTCCAGCTCGGCCTGGCGCTCCGCCTGCCGCCGTGCCTCCTCGGCTTGGCGCTGGCGCTCGAGCGCGGCTCGACGTTCGGCTTCGGCGCGCTGTTCGGCCTCGCGGCGGGCGGCCTCCGCGGCCCGGCGTTGAGCCTCTTGCTCGGCCTGACGCGCCGCTTCCGCCTCGCGCTGGCGTTCAAGCTCGGCTTGCCGCTCGAGCTCGGCCTGTCGCTCGGCCTGTCGCTCGGCCTGGCGCTCGG
>CAZTYV010000066.1:0-16860 GCA_964617675.1 uncultured Halochromatium sp.
GGATGGGACTGGGTTTGGGGCGCGAGTCGGGCCGCGGCAATGCCGAGGCTGATGCTGAGGGCGGCGATTGGGTTGGCCCGTTGCTGTTGGCCCAGACAGGCTCAGCGGCCGGCGCTCGGGTCGCGGTCGCCGGCGGCCGCAACGAGGGCTCCGAATCGGATGCTCTCCGCTCGAGCGCCGCCGCGGGCTCAGGGATCGGGGCCGATGCGAAGCCGGCGCCTACGCCGATCTCAAGCTCTGGCTCGGCCTCAAGGAATCGCGTTGCGCTCTGAGTCGCCATGGGCTCGAGGGCATGGATGGCGTTGCGTGGCGCCGGTCCACGCTGGATGAGATCGGGCGCGCGCGCTGTGGTGCCGCGCCGCTGATCGGCGTCGCCAGCGTCTTCGGTCGATATGTCGATGCCGTCGTCGTCCGCACCTGGCCGGATCGCCGACAACTCGGCCTCCTCGTCGGCATCGGCCCAGTCGCCACCCGGCCAGTCGTGATCCGACCAGCCGTCATCGGCCTCGTCATCGCCCCAGTCGTCGCGGCCGCGGCGCTCGGCGCGCGCGGCGCTGATGCGCCGATAGAGTCGGGGTGGAAATCGCAGTAGCATCAGGGTCAGGTCACCAATGCCATCGACGATGAGCAACGGCGAGAGCCCGGTGAAGAGCGATAGCCCCAAGAGGAGCAGGCCGAGCAGCACCAGCGAGCCGCCACCGCTGCCGAAGCTCGCGCTGGCGATCTCCGAGACGAGCTGACCTAGCCCACCGCCGATGCCGTTGGGGAGATCGCCAAATGGGCCGCCGAGCTGCAGGCTTGCCAGACCAGCGCCGGCGCATAGCGTCACCAGCAGGCCGATCCAGCGCAGCACCAGCCAGTAGAGCTTGGTCTCGGGCTCAGGCTCGCGCTCACGAAACAGCAGGAAGGCGCTTGCAGCGAGCCCGACAGGTATCAAATAGGCAAAGACGCCGACGAGGAAGAGGGAGAGATCAGCGAGCCAGGCCCCGAACCGACCAGCCGTGTTGCTGATGACCGGCTCGTCACCGACGAACGACCAGCCGGGGTCATCCGGCGAGTAGGTGGCGAGCGCCAGCACGAAGTAGAGCGAGATGATGACGACGAGCCAAAGCGCACCTTCACGCCAAGCGCGCTCCAGGTAGTCGCTGAGACGGGGGTGGCCGAGTCGAGTCGCTTGTTCCACGGGATCCTCCTAACGTTTGGCGGATTATAGCCTTAGCCGGGGAACTTCGTCGTGTTTCGATGATTGTCACCGCAGCCGCAAGCGTTGCTCGGCAAGCTCCTTCGGCTTTACCGGGGTCAGGTGCCTGCGTACCATCAGTAGTTTGAATCAAGGAGTCTTATCAGGTGAGTGAGATCAAACAATGTCGTCTGCTGATCCTCGGCTCGGGGCCGGCGGGCTACACCGCTGCCGTTTACGCGGCGCGGGCGAATCTGAACCCGGTCCTGGTCACCGGGATGGAGCAGGGTGGCCAGCTGATGACCACCACCGAGGTCGAGAACTGGCCTGGCGATCCGGACGATCTGCAAGGCCCGGACCTGATGGAGAGGATGCGGCGCCACGCCGAGAAGGTCGGTACCGAGATCATCTTTGACCACATCAGCGAGGTCGCGCTGGGCCAACGCCCGCTCATGCTCACGGGCGACTCGGGCACCTACCAGTGCGACGCGCTGATCATCGCCACTGGGGCCAGCGCGATGTATCTGGGGCTGGAGTCCGAGGAGCGCTTTCGCGGTCGGGGCGTCTCGGCCTGTGCCACCTGCGACGGTTTCTTCTACAAGAATCAGAAGGTGGCGGTGATCGGCGGCGGCAACACCGCGGTCGAGGAGGCGCTCTACTTGGCCAATATCGCCTCGGAGGTGACCTTGGTCCATCGTCGCGATGCCCTGCGGGCCGAAAAGGTGCTGCAGGATCGGCTGCTGGAGAAGGCCAAGTCTGGCAACGTGCGCATCGCCTGGAGCCACGTGCTTGACGAGGTCCTCGGCGATGACTCCGGGGTGACTGGGATGCGGATCAAGCAGGTCGAGGATGGCAGCACCGAGGAGATCGATCTGCAAGGGGTGTTCATCGCGATCGGTCACAAGCCGAACACCGGCATCTTCGAGGGTCAGCTCGAGATGAGCAACGGCTACATCAAGGTCAAGTCCGGCACCGACGGCATGGCCACGGCGACCTCTGTGCCGGGGGTGTTCGCCGCCGGCGATGTGATGGATCACGTCTACCGCCAAGCGATTACCTCGGCCGGGACCGGCTGCATGGCGGCCCTGGACGCCGAGAAGTATCTCGACGGGCTCGAGGCCTGAGGGATGGCTCGGGCAAGCTGTGAAGCCTGGGGCCGCCGATGAAACGCGAGCGCTTGCCGATCCTTGCCCTGATCCTGGCGGTGCCGCTCTTGGGCCTGCTCTGGCTCGGCGGGCAAAGCGGTGCTGCGGGTCCGGACGCCGGGCCCCGCCTGCCGCTACTGACGCTGCTCGTGGTCAGCGAGTTTGGCCTGATCCTGAACCTGATCGCGGTCGCGCTCGGGATTCAGCACGGGCGGCGACAAGGCTGGACCGGGCGCTATGCGGTGGTCACCCTGGGATGCGCGCTGGCCGCCCTGGCCTTTCTGCTGCAACTGATTCGATGGTGGCCGCTCTAACGGGCGATGTATCGACTTCGCGCTCATGCCTCGATTGATGAGATCGCTGCTGCCGACTGGAACCGGCTCGCGGGCGACGATCTGCCGCATCTGCGCCATGAATTCCTCGCCGCGATGGAGCATCAGGGCTGCGTCGGCGAGCGCTTCGGCTGGCTGCCACGCCATCTGGCCCTCTACGATGCTCAGGGGCAGCTGCGCGCGGCGGCGCCTGCGTACCTGAAGTTCAATTCGTACGGCGAGTTCGTCTTCGATTGGGCCTGGGCCGATGCCTACCGTCGCGCGGGTCTGAGCTACTACCCGAAGCTGGTGATCGCATCACCCTACACGCCGGCGACCGGGCAGCGGGTGCTCACCGGCGATGATCCCGACCGCGCTGCGCTCGCAGCGGCCCTGGTGCAGGGCTCGGTCGAGCTGGCCAAGACGGCGGATCTGTCGGGCGTGCACTGGTTATTCAGCAGCGAAGAAGAGACCGAATGGATGCGTGCGCAAGGCTTGATGCCGCGCCTGGGCTGCCAGTTCCATTGGCGCAATCTCGGCTATGCCGATTTTGAGGCCTTCCTGGCGACCTTCAGTGCCGAGAAGCGCAAGAAGGTCAAGCGCGAGCGCCGGCGCGTGCTCGATGCCGGGGTTCAGATCCGCCGCGTTCCTGGCAGCGCGGCGAGTGATGTCGAGTGGACGGTCTTCCATCGGCTCTACGAGGACACCTTCGATAAGCGCGGTGGCATCCCCACGCTGTCGCTGCCCTTTTTCCGCGAGATCGGCCAGACCATGGGTGACAGCACCCTGTTGGTCCTTGCCGAGCACGGCGGCGAGATCGTGGCGGCGGCCTTCTGTCTGGTTGGCTCTAACACGCTCTATGGGCGGCACTGGGGCTGCTCGCGCGAGTTCCACAGCCTGCACTTCGAGGCCTGTTACTACCAAGGCCTGGAGCATTGCATCGAGCACGGCCTCGGCGTCTTCGAGCCAGGCGCCCAAGGTGAGCACAAGGTCGCACGCGGCTTCTTGCCGACCCGCACCTGGTCGGCGCATTGGGTCGCTGCGGACGACTTCCGTGGTCCGATCGGCCGCTTCTTGGCGCAGGAGATCGAGGCGGTCGAGGACTATATCGGCGAGATGAACGAACGCAGCCCTTATCGTCGCGATGTCGATGCCCTATCTGTTGGCGCCGGATGATCCTGAGGGCGCCTTCCCGCACCCGTCGTGCGCGATGCGTGACCCGAATGGTCTGCTCGCGGTGGGTGGCGACCTAAGTCTGCGCCGCTTGCTCAATGCCTACCGGGAGGGCATCTTCCCCTGGTACGGGGAAGGTGATCCAATCCTGTGGTGGTCTCCGGACCCGCGCACCGTGCTGATCCCGAGCCGTCTGCACCGCTCGCGCAGTCTGCGCAAAGTGCTGCGCCGCCGGGCCCTGGCGGTAACCATGGACCGGGACTTCCCGGCGGTGATCCGCGCCTGCGCGGGACCCCGCGACGGTAGCCAGGGGACCTGGCTGTTGCCGGAGATGATCAACGCCTACTGCGCGCTCCATGTGCATGGGGTGGCGCATTCGATCGAGGTTTGGGATGGCGAGCGGTTGGTGGGTGGGCTCTATGGGGTGGCGATCGGTGGTGCGTTCTTCGGCGAGTCGATGTTCAGTCGCGTCGACAATGCCTCGAAGGTTGCGCTGGTGCAGCTGTGCGAGCAGCTGATGAGCCTCGGCATCGAGCTGGTCGACTGTCAGGTGCTGACCCCACACATGCAGCGCATGGGCGCCGAGCTGGTGACGCGAGCGCGCTTCCTCGAGCGATTGCATGAGCTACGCGATCAGCCGCCGGCGCTCGGTACCTGGGACGATGGGCAGCTGTGGTATCCGCAATGAACGAGAATCGAGGTGTGCCGGGTCATCTGCAGCTCTACCTGACCGGGGATCACGATTGTTCGTATATCGATGGGCGGCGCGCGCGGACCCTATTTGTCGATCCGATGGCGCGCATCGATCGCGAGCGGGCGCAATGGCTGCAGCAGATCGGCTTCCGCCGCAGCGGCATGCACTTCTATCGTCCCGCCTGTCGCGGCTGTCAGCGCTGCATACCGGTTCGGATACCGAGCGCCGAGCTGCAATTGAACCGCTCGCAGCGGCGCAATCTGGCTCTGAACGACGCTGATGTGAGGATCGCGTTCAAGCCGCCACAATTGCGTCCGGCGCACTATCGGCTCTATGAGCGCTACGTGCGTGCCCGACACGGCGAGGGCGACATGGCCGACGAGGTCTCGGTCGAGACCTACATGCGGTTCCTGCTCAGCCCCTGGGGTGGGCAGACCTGGTTTATCGAGGCCTATCTGGGCCAACAGCTGATGTCGGTCGCCGTCACCGACGTCTACTCGGATGGGCTCTCGGCCCTCTACACCTTCTTCGATCCTGATCTCTCGGCGCGCGCACCCGGCACCTACGCGGTGCTGACGCAGGCACGCGAGGCGGCGCGCCTTGGATTGCGCTACCTGTATCTCGGCTACTGGATCGCGGAGAGCCCAAAGATGGCTTACAAGGAGCGTTTTCGTCCGCTTGAGGCCTGGGATGGTCAGCACTGGCAACGCTTCGAGCGGGGTGAGCCGATCCGGCTCAGCCACTGAGCGACGCCTGCGCACCGCAGGGGTTGGGCCATCCCGGGGCTGGTATCAAGCGCCGTTATTTGGCCAAGGTCCGTCCAGGTGGTTTTTCAGGGCAGGTCGCGCTCTGTGGTATACTCGTCCGGTTTTACAGCGGCGATCGCCCCGGGCGGCGGCTCTTCGCGCCCGCGCTTCGGTATCAGCCCGCGCTTTGACGAGACAGACACCAGATTCATGGCAAAAGAAGACGTAATCCAAATGGAGGGCGTGGTCGTCGAGACCTTGCCGAATACCGTATTCCGGGTCGAGCTGGAGAATGGCCACACGGTCACGGCGCATATCTCGGGCAAGATGCGCAAGCACTACATCCGCATCCTGACCGGCGACAAGGTGACCGTCGAGCTCACGCCCTATGACCTGACCAAGGGCCGCATCACCTATCGGGTGCGTTGAGGCCGGGGCCGTTGCGGCCCCGGTATCGCCGATCGATGCGGCATCGATCGCCTTAGGCCACGGTCTTCTCGGACTCGAATCCGAACGCGAGATCGTCGTTCTCGCCAAGCCGCACCACGACCGTGCCACCGCCGCTGAGCTCGCCGAACAGCAGTTCGTTGGCGAGTGGCTTCTTGATGTGATTCTTGATCACGCGCGCCATGGGCCGGGCCCCCATCTTCGGGTCGTAGCCCTTGCTCGCGAGCCAAGCACGCGCCTCGGGCTCGACCAGCAGCGCCACCTTCTTCTCGGCCAGTTGCGCCTCGAGCTCGAACAGGAACTTATCGACCACGCTGGCGATGGTCTCGGCGTCGAGGGACGCGAACTGCACGATGGCATCGAGGCGGTTGCGGAACTCGGGCGTGAAATACTTCTTCAGCGCCTCGATCCCATCCGTTGAGTGATCTTGCTCGGTAAAGCCGATCGAGCGGCGACTCGTCTCCTCGGCGCCGGCATTGGTGGTCATCACCAGCACCACGTTGCGGAAGTCTGCCTTGCGGCCGTTGTTGTCGGTTAGGCTGCCATGGTCCATCACCTGCAGCAGCAGGTTGAAGACATCCGGATGCGCCTTCTCGATCTCGTCGAGCAACAGCACCGAGTGCGGGTGCTTGGTGATCTCCTCGGTGAGCAGGCCGCCCTGGTCAAAGCCCACATAGCCCGGTGGGGCACCGATCAAGCGCGAGACCGTGTGCCGCTCCATGTACTCGGACATGTCGAAGCGGATCAGCTCCAGGCCCATGATGCGGGCGAGCTGGCGGGTGACCTCGGTCTTGCCGACCCCGGTTGGGCCGGTGAAGAGGAACGAGCCGATCGGCTTGTCCTCGGTGCCGAGTCCGGAACGGTTCATGCGAATCGCGGAGGTCAGCGCATCGATGGCCTCGTTCTGGCCGTAGACCACCATCTTGAGATCACGATCCAGATAGCGCAGCGACTCGGTATCGGAGCTCGAGACCTTGCGGGGCGGGATGCGCGCGATCTTGGCAACGATGGTCTCGACGTCGGTGACGTCGATGCGCTTCTTGCGCTTGGCCGCGGGGCGCAGCTGCACATTCGCGCCGGCCTCATCGATCACATCGATGGCCTTGTCCGGCAGGTGGCGATCATTGATGTACTTCGCCGAGAGCTCGGCCGCCGCCTTCAGCGCGGGGAAGGTGTAGCTGACCTGATGATGCTCCTCGAAACGGGTCTTGAGACCCTTGAGGATCTCGATGGTCTCCTCGACCGAGGGCTCATTGATGTCGATCTTCTGGAAGCGCCGCGCGAGCGCGCGATCCTTCTCGAAGATGCCGCGGTACTCCTGATAGGTGGTGGAGCCGATACAGCGCAGCTCGCCCGAGGCCAGCACCGGTTTGATCAGGTTTGAGGCGTCCATCACGCCGCCGGAGGCGGCGCCAGCACCGATAATGGTGTGGATCTCGTCGATGAACAGGATCGCGTGTGGCTTGCGCTTGAGCTCGGCGAGCACCGCCTTGAGACGCTTCTCGAAGTCGCCGCGGTACTTGGTGCCGGCGACCAGCGAGCCGAGGTCGAGGGCATAGATCACCGCATCGGCCAGGATCTCGGGCACCTGACCGTCGACGATCTTCTTCGCCAGCCCCTCGGCGATGGCCGTTTTGCCGACGCCGGCCTCGCCGACAAGCAGCGGGTTGTTCTTGCGTCGGCGGCAGAGGATCTGGGCGGTGCGCTCGACCTCGTTGGCGCGGCCGATGAGGGGGTCAATGCGGCCTTGGCGGGCCATCTCGTTGAGGTTGGTCGCAAAGTTCTCGAGCGGGCTCGGAGA
The DNA here is from genome assembly GCA_964617675.1 of uncultured Halochromatium sp. Classification (GTDB taxonomy): domain Bacteria; phylum Pseudomonadota; class Gammaproteobacteria; order Chromatiales; family Chromatiaceae; genus Lamprobacter. The sequence goes on from CAZTYV010000066.1 coordinate 7,498, forward strand.
CTCCTTCTCATCGCCGCGCAGCTCTTCGGGCTCACCCTGGACCTCGTCGTCTTGATCCTCGCCGGGCACCTTCGAGATGCCATGCGAGATGTAGTTGACCACGTCGAGCCGGGAGACGTCCTGCTGGTTAAGCAGGTAGACGGCCTGGCTGTCTTGCTCGCTGAAGAGTGCGACCAGGACATTGGCGCCGGTCACCTCCTTCTTGCCCGCTGACTGCACGTGGAATACCGCCCGTTGCAGCACACGCTGGAAGCCGAGTGTCGGCTGGGTCTCGCGCTCGTCGTTCTCGGCGATGAGCGGTGTTGTCTCGTCGATGAAGGTGGCAACGTCCTTGCGCAGCCTGTCATTGTCCGCGGCGCAGGCCCGGAGCACCTTGGCGGCGGTCGGGTTGTCGATCAGGCACAGCAGCAGGTGCTCAACGGTCATGTACTCGTGCCGCTTCGCCCGCGCCTCCTTGAACGCCTGGTTCAACGTGAATTCGAGCTCTTTACTCAACATGGACAGTGACCCCGGGACGTTACGATGAAGAAGGTGACTGGAATCTCGACGCCTCTTACGCCTCTTCCATCGTGCACAGCAGTGGATGATGGTTTTGTCGTGAGAAGTCGTTCACTTGTGCGACCTTGGTCTCGGCGATGTCGCGCGTGAACACGCCACAAACACCAACCCCGCGCGTGTGCACGTGCAGCATGACTTGGGTCGCCTTCTCGGGCGACATGGCGAAGAAGGTCTCGAGCACATGGACGACAAACTCCATCGGTGTGTAGTCGTCGTTGACCAGCAAGACCTTGTAGAGCGGCGGCCGTTTCAGCGCCGGCTTCGCCTCTTCCACCGATAGGCCTGAGCTGCCATCCTCGTCTTCTTGGCTGGAGAGCCGAATCTGGTCGCGGCGCAGCGCGGCGAAACGATGATCGTGATCTGAGCGGTTGGGCATCGGCCTGGCTAGTCTGGTTCAGGGCCGTCCGGCATGACCCGTGCGGCGCAAGGTTCGGGTTCGAGACGTGCTCGACGTCTCACCTTGAGTAGGGATCATGAGCCGAAAAATACAGCCCCCAGCCGCCGGCGTCTACGCTGTCGGGGCGTTTCGGTGAGATTGACCGAACGCAATGACCCACTATACTTCTGTGTCAAGCCCCTTCTGCCCGAGCGGTGCAGTCGGGGCCCTGGTTTGGCCGTTCAGCAGCGGTCGGATCGCAACCCACAATAAGCTGACCCACCAACCAAAGATCGCAAAGCAGTCGTGGAGGAGTCTCAGATGATCACAGGCATCGTCAAATGGTTTAACAATGCCAAAGGCTATGGCTTCGTGAAACCGGACGGGCGCGACGAGGATGTCTTCGTGCACTTCTCGTCGATCGAGATGGATGGGTACAAGACCCTGAAAGAGGGCCAAAAGGTGCAGTTCGAGATCTCGCAGGGGCCCAAGGGGCTGCATGCGGCGACGGTGCAGCGGGCGCTGCAATAGGGTCTCACTCTCGGAGCGAAGGCGTCGTGAGCGGCGCCCGTCAGCAGCTTCGTTGACGGGCGCTGATCTGTTTAGGTGACGCTGACGGTCAGCCCATGTTGGCGATGACGGCCTCGCCGAAGCCCGAGCAGCTGAGCTTGGTTGCGCCGTCCATCAATCGCTCCAGATCGTAGGTAACGGTCTTGGCTGCGATCGATCCCTCGATCCCCTTGACCACCAGGTCGGCGGCCTCGGTCCAGCCGAGGTGGCGTAAGAGCATCTCGCCCGAGAGCAGCAGCGAGCTCGGGTTGACCTGATCCTTACCGGCGTATTTCGGCGCGGTGCCGTGGGTGGCCTCGAACATCGCGATGCGATCGGAGAGGTTGGCGCCGGGAGCCATACCGATACCGCCAACCTGGGCGGCGAGCGCGTCGGAGATATAGTCGCCGTTGAGGTTGAGGGTGGCGATGACGTCGTAGTCCTTCGGGCGCAGCAGGATCTGCTGCAGGAAGGCATCGGCGATCACGTCCTTGATGATGATCTCCTGCCCGGTCTTCGGGCTCTTGAAGCTGCACCAGGGTCCGCCGTCGAGCAGCTCGGCGCCGAACTCCTCACGTGCGAGCTCATAGCCCCAGTCCTTGAAGGCGCCCTCGGTGAATTTCATGATGTTGCCCTTATGCACCAGGGTCACCGAGGCGCGCTCGTTGTCGATGGCATACTGGATGGCCTTGCGCACCAGCCGCTTGGTCCCTTCGCTCGAGACCGGTTTGATGCCGATACCCGAGGTCTCCGGGAAGCGGATCTTGGTGACGCCAAGCTGGTCTTGCAGGAAACGGATCAGCGTCTTGGCCTCATCGGAGCCTGCCGACCATTCGATACCGGCATAGATGTCTTCTGAGTTCTCGCGGAAGATCACCATGTCGGTGTCCTCCGGATGCTTGAGCGGACTGGGCGTGCCCTGGAAGTAGCGCACGGGCCGCAGACAGACATAGAGGTCGAGGCGCTGGCGCAGCGCGACGTTCAGCGAGCGGATGCCGCCGCTCACCGGGGTGGTCAGGGGGCCTTTGATCGAGACCAGGTAGTCGCGCACGACCTCGAGGGTCTCGTCCGGCAGCCAGACATCGGCCCCATAGACCTTGGTGGCCTTCTCGCCGGCGTAGATCTCCATCCAGGCGATCTTGCGCTGGTCGCCATAGGCCTTGGCCACGGCGGCGTCGAGCACCTTGCAAAGCACCGGGGTGATGTCGACACCGATGCCGTCGCCTTCGATGTACGGGATGATGGGCTGATCGGGGACGCTGAGGCTGTTGTCGGGGTTGGCGCGGATCTGCTCGCCGCTGCTGGGAACCTGGATCTTCTCGAAGGCCATGTGATGCTCCTGTGGGTCGACTCCGCACGATCTTACCATCGCACGCAGACGCCTTCCCTTGCCTTGGCAGCCCGCGCACGTCATATCTGCAGCCACGCGATGTACCCCATTGGAGCCTTTGCCGATGTCTGATGCCCGTAACGTCCTTGGTGAGCCGCTCGAGACCTGCTCGGTCTCCCCCATGACCGGTTTCACGCGCAGCGGTGACTGCGAGACCGGGCCTGAAGACCTCGGCTCGCACACCGTCTGCGCGCGCGTCACCCAAGACTTTCTGGAGTACTCGAGGCGTCGTGGAAACGACCTGATGACGCCGGTCCCGGCCTTCGATTTTCCGGGTCTCAAGCCGGGAGACCGATGGTGTCTGTGCGCCGCACGCTGGCAAGAGGCGTTCGAGGCGGGCTGCGCGCCAGGGGTTGCGCTGAGAAGCACGCATGAGCGCGCGCTCGAGGTCTGCAAGCTAGCTGACCTTAAGCGCCACGCGATCGATCTCTCCTAGAGGAGCGCTCAGCCGTGGAACAGCGGTGGCTGCGGGGCTCGTTGTGTTGCTGTGGGCTCACGCTGATTGGTGTGCTGGGGCTCAGCGCCTCGGTGGCCGCGATGTCGTTCCTGCCCGGTTGTGTGCTCAACCAGCCGCGGGTGGCGCCGGCTGAGGCGGCGAGGCCCGCGACGCCGATGTTGGCGGATGCGGTGCTGGTAAAGAAGGGCCAACGGCGCCTCTATCTGATGCGCGACGGGAAGCCGTTTCGGACCTATCGGGTCGCGCTCGGCTTCGCACCGGAGGGCCACAAGGAGCGCGAGGGTGACGGGCGAACCCCGGAAGGACACTATCTGCTCGATTGGCGCAACGCCAGCAGCCGCTTTACCAAGGCCATCAATATCTCGTATCCGAGCGCGGCTGACCGCGCTCGTGCCGCCGCGCGCGGCCAGTCGCCGGGCGGTGACATCATGATCCACGGCGAGCCGAGGCGCGATGGCGATCCAGCGCTGCGCGAGCTGATTCGCTACGAGGACTGGACCGAAGGCTGCATTGCGGTGTCGAATCTGGCGATGGACGAGATTTGGCGTTTTACCCAAAACGGGACACCGATCGAGATCAGGCCCTAGATGAGGCCTTCGAGGCGGCGATTCGGTGTGCTGATCGTCCGGATTGCGACCCGCGACGGGCGGCTTGGAGGGAGTGCGATGACGAGCGACAACATGAGCAACAGCAAGGCCCGAAGCCCGCACTGGCGCCGGCGCCTGCTGCTGGCGGTCTTGCTGGCGGCAGGCCTGCTGTCCTGTGCGACGGCGCCAGAGACCGGGCGACGCCAGCTACTCCTGGTGAGCCCTGTCGATGAGGCGGAATTGGGGCTGAGGGCCTTTGCGCAGCTCAAACAGCAGGAGGGCATCGTTGCCTCTGGGAAGAACGCGGCGATGGTGCAGCGCGTTGGCGAGCGGATTAGCAAGGTCGCCCCGCTGCCGAACGCGCGTTGGGAGTTCGTGCTGTTTGAGGACGATTCTCCGAACGCCTTTGCGCTGCCGGGTGGCAAGGTTGGCGTGAACACCGGGATCTTGCCGATCACCGCGGATGAGGCCGGCTTGGCGACCGTGATCGGTCACGAGGTGGCGCACGCGCTCGCGCGCCATGGTGCTGAGCGCATGTCGCACGCCATGCTGGTGCAGCTGGGTGAGGCCGGATTATCCGCGGCCTTGGGTGCCGATGCGGGCGTGAGTCGCGATCTGGTCTTGCAGGCCTATGGCGTGGGCACTCAGCTGGGCGTGATGTTGCCCTACTCACGCACCCAAGAGCTTGAGGCCGACCAGCTGGGGCTACTGCTGATGGCACGTGCGGGCTACGACCCGCGCGAGGCGATCGGGTTCTGGAAGCGCTTTGCGGCTTACAACGCCGAGCGCGGCGGGGCGCCGCCGGCCTTCTTGAGTACCCACCCGTTGGATCAGCAGCGCATCGCTCAGCTTGAGCGCCTGATGCCGCGCGCCCTGGCCGAATACGAGCGAGTCACCGCGGGCTGATGGGCTCGCTCGCCGCCCACGTCCCTCAGCGGTGCCGCCGATGATGACCCAGGCTGCGCTGGTACGTTGGCTCGCGGTGCCACTGCTCGTGCTCGTGCTGGCCGGGCTTGCCTACGGGCTCTGGCCTGGCGGGCGCGCACCGGGCGGCGGGGGATTCGACGCGGCTGCACTGGGCACGGCGATCGCCGAGCTTGATGGCGGGCTCGATGGCGATCTCGAGCCGGGGGGGTTGGGCGATGCGCGCTCGACGGCGCCGATCAGCTTCCCCGGCGATCATGGAGCACACCCCGATGCAGGGGCCGAGCTCTGGGAGCTGCGGGCGCGCCTGCAGGACGAGGCGGGCCAACCCGTTTCAATGCGTCTGTCGTTGGCGCGTCTAGGGCTCGCGGCCAGGCCGCGGGTGGCCGAGGCGGCCAGCGCCGATCCTGCGACGCCGGATGCGCCGGGCAATAGAGAGGCGTCCGGTTCCGCGCCAAATCCCGCACCGGAGTCCGCGCCCGATTTAGCGCCAGAGTCCATGCCGGAGTCCACTGAGGCACCGAATGCGCGCCGAGCCTCAAGCTTCGCGGCGGATACGCTGATGGCCGGTGAGCTGGTGCTGATCAGCGACGGGCTGATCCCGTCTGATGTGGTTCGAGCACAGCGTGTCAGCCGCGCGGCCCTAGGGCTTGCTGGGGCGGTTGACGAGCCAGCGGGTGGCCTGCGCGTTTGGATCGAGGATTGGTCGCTCTCGCGTGAGGCCGACGGATCGCTTCTGCTTCGAGCAGCGGCCGAGGGGGCCGAGCTGGCGTTGCGTTTGTCGCCCAGGAAGCGACCGGTGGTTGTCAATCAGGCCGCGCTTGGTGGACCGGCGGGCGAGGGCGCCGCCGCGTCGGTTCGCTTCTACAGCCAGTCGCGCTTGACGGCATCCGGCACGTTGCGGCTTGGTGCGGATGACCATGGGTTACATGGGGCGTTACATGGACTGGCTTGGCTTGATCATGGTTGGGGGGAGGTGGCCGAGGCGCTCGCCGGTGGTCGTCGGCAGCTGGTCGCGAATCGATTTCAGCTGCAGCTCGATGATGGCTCCGAGATTGCCTGCCTGCATCTGCGCCGACGCGCGGGCGGCGGCACCCCGATCCCGAGCTGTGTCTTGATTGGGGTCGATGGCGAGACCCGAATGTTGCAGCGTCGTGAGCTGACCCTGGCGCCGACCGGCCGGCTGTGGCGCGCGGATGATGGCGTTGGGTATCCACTGAGTTGGCGGCTGCTGATCCCGGCGCGCGCGCTCGAGCTGCTGATCGAGCCCCTGTTTGCTGATCCCTCCATGGCGCTCGCGCCTGCCTCGCTCAGCGAGGTCGCGCGCGCCTGGCGCGGACCCGTGAAGGTAAGTGGCTGGCGCGCGTCCGACGCCATCGGCGGAGGCGGCCAGATGGACCTCAATGGCTACGGCGAGCAGTCGGCACAGGGAACCTGAGCGGGCTCGACCTGTCATTTTTCGGGCTGAAGCGAGACATCGGAGTGTGAGATCAGTGAAGACCCTGACCCGTTGCCTTCAAGGACTGCAGATCGCCGGTGTCGGCATCTTTGTGATGCTCGGCTTGGCGTCCTGCGATCGCGGCGAGCCCGCGCGCGTCACCAAGGCCGAGCCAGGTCCAATTCCGGCGTCGGCGCAGCGACCGGGTGATCCGCGCGCGGGCTACGATGCGCTGGTCAATCGTGCGGTCGTCACCTGCGGTCTGCCCTACGACGCCTATGCCGCTAGCACAGGCGCGCCCGCGCCGACCTACGACCTGCCGGGCCGACGCGGGCGTAACGCCGAGCTGCCCTACGCGGTGACGGCCTTCACCGCCGAGAGCGGCACCGAGCTGGTGACCAGTAACTGCCTCGGCTGCCATGCCGCGCCGCTGAACGGCGAGCTGATCATCGGTCTGGGCAACGAGTTTCTCGACTTCACTGCAGACCCGGTGATGGCGGTCGAGGGCGCTGGCGCCTATGTCGAGAGCGGGGCCGAGGCGGCCGAATGGCAACGCTGGGCAGATCGCATCGGCGCGATCGCGCCCTGGTCGATGACCGACACCATCGGCGCCAATCCGGCGCAGGCGATCACGCTCGCGCTGATGGCACATCGCGACCCCCAAACCCTGGCCTGGTCCGACGAGCCCCTGTTGCCGCTACCGCCGACCGAGGTCTTGCCGGCGAGTGTCCCGCCCTGGTGGAACGTCGCCAAGAAGCACGCGATGTTCTACAACGGCGAGGGGCGAGGCGACCACGTCGGCTACATGATGCTGGCCTCCACCACCTGCACCGACTCGGTCGCCGAGGCTCGCGAGATCGATGCCTGGTTCAAGGATGTGCGCGCCTATCTGGCCACGCTCGAGCCGCCACCTTATCCCTATCCGGTCGACGCCGAGCTTGCCGCAGAAGGTGAGCGGTTGTTCAAGGCCGAATGCACCGAATGCCACGGCCGCTACGGTGAGCAGGAGCGCTATCCGAACGAGCTCATTGCACTCGACGAGGTCGGCACCGATCCGGCGATGGCCGAGACGGCCTATCGTCACGCCGATCGTTTCGCGCGTTGGTTCAACGCCTCCTTTTACGGGCGCAACGCCGATGCGCAGCCGGGGTTAGGCTACGTGGCGCCGCCGTTGGACGGCATCTGGGCCACCGCGCCCTATCTGCATAACGGCTCGGTGCCCAACCTGGCCGCGCTGCTCGAGAGTCGCAAGCGCCCGACCTATTGGCGTTTCGACAGCGCGTCGCCTGACTACGATCAGGGGTCGCTGGGCTGGAAGGTTCAGTCGCTCGACCAGGGCCGCGAGCAGTTTGCGAGTCTCGACGAGCAGAAATGGGTCTACGACACCACGCGCAGGGGTTACGGCAACCAGGGACATGAGTTCGGCGACCTGCTCGACGACAACGAGCGCCGCGCGCTGCTCGAATACCTGAAGACCCTCTGAGCAGCGCTGCGCTGCGCCCCGGAGCCAGCCGCCGCAGGCCCTCGGCAGACTTCAACCGCCAGACCACAGCGCCAGCGCAACCGCCCAGCACAGGCCCCTAGCGACCCGACATGCCCCCGGGCCCTCAGGTCGCGATCCCCGCGTGGCCGGTCCATCCCGCCGCGGCTCGAGCCCAGGCGACTCATCTGTCATGCGGCCGCAAAAAAGGCTTGCGCTATCGTTCGGATATGCCTACTATAGGCGGCTCAGTTGCGGGGTGGAGCAGTCAGGCAGCTCGTCGGGCTCATAACCCGAAGGTCGCAGGTTCAAATCCTGCCCCCGCTACCATAAAAACAAGGGCTTGCACTTTTCGGGTGCGAGCCCTTTTTCGTTGTCGAGCTTCCCGTAGATCATCCGTAGATACTTAGCGAAGATTTCGCCGGATTCGTCGGCGGCTTGAGGTTGGTCTTGCGCTTGTGCTCGCGGCCCATCTCGGCAAGCTGGCTGACGGTGGGCGGGTTGTCGGACTCGATCTGTTGCTCGAACTCATCGCGCGGGATGTTGGCGACGTTGAGCGCGGTCTTGCGTTGACGCTCGGACAGGCCCGCTTCAGTGGCGGCAGTCTTGCGCGTAACTTAAGGTCGGCGCCGACCCTAATGCTTTGGTTCGCCCCATGCGCCGGCTCAATCTCCCGCAGCAGCTCGCCAGCGCGCTGCACGGCACGGCCTAGATGTTAGCGCCTGGGGCGGCTTTGGGCGATACGGCCCGCCGGCCTTGAGGGCCTCGAGGATCAAGGCGAGCTGCTCGGCAGGGTCGGCTGGCATCTCGACCAGCGGCGGGCGCTCGCCGAACCGCTCTTGGGATGCTGATCTCCGGTTAGGCGTTCGTGTTCGGCTGGTGGGTGATCGTCGACTGGCTGAGCTGTCGCTGAACCTCAAGCCAGTTCGGGCGCTCGGGCAGGGCCTCGCGCATCTGCTGCTGAAGAACCAGCAGTTGCCGGCCTGCCAACTGTGGTTTACATTTGTACCATGCTCGAGATCATCCAAACCGAGACCTTTTCGGGCTGGCTGAGTAGCTTGCGTGATCGACGCGCGGTGGCTCGCATCAATGCGCGGCTGCGCTCCCTGAGCATTGGCAACCTGGGCGATGTCGCGTCTGTGGGCGAGGGCGTCTCGGAGATGCGTCTCTTCTATGGGCCGGGCTACCGGCTGTATTTCATCCGCCAGGGCGTGGCGATCATCGTGCTGCTGTGTGGCGGCGATAAGTCCACGCAGGCACGGGACATCGCGCATGCGAAGGCGCTGGCAAAAGAACTGGAGGGCTGAGCGATGGCCGAGGCACTTTCGCGTTGGGACAGTGCGGATTACCTGGAGACCGAGGAAGACATCCGCCTGTATCTGGAAGCCTGCATCGAGGAAGACGCCGGAGATGGAGCGCTGATTCGCCACGCGCTGGGCGACATTGCCCGCGCGCGCAACTTCAGCGCCCTGGCGCGCGAGGTCGGCGTGAGCCGCGAGGGGCTGCGCAAGGCGCTGTCCGCTGAAGGCAACCCGTCGTTCGCGCTGGTGCTGAGGATGGCACGCGCGCTGGGTCTTGAGCTGCATTTGACGCACCGCTCCGCG
>CAZTYV010000067.1:0-2905 GCA_964617675.1 uncultured Halochromatium sp.
CTGAGCCCAGAGGATTTCGAGCGTGCACTGCAGCCGCTTGAGGCTGTATCGAACGCACCATAAGCCGCCAGTGCAGATGGACCCTGTCTTTCGGCTGCTCGGCCTTGCGACCGCCGCCTGGCTGCTCGCGGTGATCTTGTGGTCTCCCGACCCCTGGTTCCATGATTTTAGTGAATGGCTCTTCCAGGCCAAGATCCTCTCCCTTAAGCTGACACAGCCGGGGCGCGTCGAGCAGTACATGCTCGCGGACTACCCTGTCCCGAACTCCTTGGCGATCTTTTTCCTCGCCGGCCTCTGCCTGTTTCTGAGCCCCATTGTTGCCGGCAAGGTCTATTTGACCTTGCAGATTCTCGCCTGGGTATGGCTATTGAGTCGGTTCGTGCGCCGCTTCGTACCAAGCGAAAGTCAAGGCGGCGTTTTTCTTGTCTTGACTTCAATACTGACGTTTTCCAGTTTTTTTTGGTACGGATTCATCAGCTACCAGTTGGCCTTGTCGATCCTGGTTCTCTACGTCCTGCGATGCAACGGGAGAATGACCGCAGCCGAAAATGCGGTTTTCGGCATCCTCCTGTTCATGAGCCATGCAATGGTCGCGCTCGCCTGGGGAGTCATGGTAATCGCCACCGCAACGCGGCGGGCAAGCAGTGCGACACCGGGAGTGGCTGCGTTTCTGAGCAGTTTTTCGCGCAATGCCGCACCATTGCTCGCGCCAGCACTACTCGCGACCTGGTATATCGCCGGCCGATTCTCTTCGCCAACGGCCGATATCGCGGCTAATGCACAGATGAGCGGGGCATGGGAAGGAATCGTTTACAAGATCGGTTATCCACTGATGCTGGGTAGCTTCCGGAATATCCTTCAAGCCGATGGGCAAGCAGTTTTCGAGGCCTGGCCCATCGTCTATCTGCTCGGCGCAGCCAGTAACGTCGCGATCGTGCTATTGCTTTCCACCTGGGGACTACGCGTCTTCTGGTCGATACGTCCCAATGATCCGCGGCAACAGCAGTCGACAATGACAGGTTGGGAACTCGCCGCGTGGCTTCTTATCCTGCTGTACCTGCTGATGCCCTACGACTTCTTCGGCCTGATCAATCCCGCTGGCCGATTGCTACTACCCCTGTTGATCATTTTGATCGCTGTGGCCCCTTCGTCGACCTTCCGGTGGTTCCACTGGGCGGCCATCCCCGCCTTCATCGGGGTGATGATCAGCGCGGCCGGGTATACGGTCCTCAGCGATGATCTCGCGCATGCCAACCGTTCAGGTCTCGACGTCTCCTTTCTCCCGGCGAAGGAGCAAGTGCCGAAGAATTCCGTCCTCGGCTTCAACGCTGCACTCTATTCCAACACGCGCTTCGCCTACTTCAATTATCGCGTCTTGATCGGACACAAGCGCTTCGATCAACTTCGCGCTCAGCAATATCAGGGCCTTGGATTCCGAACTGGGCCGATTATCGGGTATGTGCCAAGATGACCTCGCAGCTTTAGCGGATCATGATGCCAGCGATCGCTCACGGGACAACGATCGGGGCGGAATAGCCGTCGCGCCCGCGAGCGAGCGCCCACTTCAGCGCGTTCTTAATCCCGATTCCGGCGCGCAAGTCTTGGTCCACCCAGGCTCTAGCGCATCTCGGGCTCCTATCCAACAGGCGAGTATGAAAAGCGACGCGCAGAAGAGCAATGGCCACTCTCCGAGCCAAGCATAGGGATCTTGGCCGGCACCCCTCAGGGCTGGCCATGCTCGTGCGAGTAGTTGAGGCAAAAAGAAAAGAATCTGATTGACGAAGTACGCGACGAGGACAGCGCTCGCTGCGATGCGTTGGTTTCGGCTAGAGAAGCATTGAAACACGAACAATGTCGGGAAAAGCAGCCACAGGTGATACAGGAAAAATGAGCTTGTCGGGAGGAGCAGCGCCAAGGCAAGCCCAGCCGAAAAAATGGATTGAGTACCTGCCGTGCTCGGCCTTCGCCATTGCAAAAAGCAAACCCCGATGAATGCAGCCACTGCAATCACCTTTGCAATTGCAGCGAAAGACTGCGGAAGGCCCCAGCGAAACACAACAGCCACTAGCGATTGGTTATTCTCTCGGAAATTATCCAGCGTGATGATCTCCCGAAAATCGCCGATAAATCGCATGAGGTGCTCGCTACCAAAAGCAAAGACCGGAAGTATGAATAAGACAAGGGTCGTGATAGACGCGATGGCCGCTAGTCGATATCGTCTAGAAACGGCCGCGACCAGGATCAGAATTCCGGGGAGCAGCTTGAGTATGGCTCCCAAGGCTACGAAGCCGGCAAAGCGAATCGGCTGTCTGCGCTGCAACGCAAGCTGGCCACCCGCGAGGGCGAGCAAAATATAGCCGGTGACCTGGCCTAGCAATAAGGTCTCTCCCATCGCCCCCGAAAGGCCAACCAATATGAGCGCTAGCGGGTATAAGGAGCCTCCGCCTAGTGCGGCAGCGGTGAGCAAGGCGCCCAGACAGGCTGCGAGGATATTGAGTAATGCGTTGGCAAGCCACAGCGTGCTGTGGTCCACATCACCGACCAGTTCGAGGAGCCACGCAAGGTGAATAGGGTAACGATAGGGCCCTGTGACCGATGTCATTCCTTGCTCGTCGGCGATCTGCCGCCACTGTGCTCGGTCGAAGCTGTAGGGATCATGGCCTCTCTCCAACAGGAGCGAGCCAACGAGATAGGCGTTCAAGTCGGCACCGCGCACCGGCGATCCCCAGGCTACCCAGGTTTGCGCCAACATCACCGCGAGCGCAAAAAAGAACGCCAAGACGAGTGCGCGGCGCGAGCCAAGGCCTGGATGCGAAAGAAACATCATTAAAGATCGCGGCAGCCGGGCAGCCACTCCGATATCGGTTATAACGCGCGCGCCATCAAGACGGCGTCCTCTCGTTTG
>CAZTYV010000067.1:2915-16836 GCA_964617675.1 uncultured Halochromatium sp.
GGATTTCAAGCGCGCACTGCAGCCGCTTGAGGCTGCGAAACCGACGACAGCTCCGTAACGACCAGCTCTACAACGCGCGCGCCATCAAGACGGCGTCCTCTCGTTTGGAGCGGCTCGGGTCCGCTCCTGAGTCGATGCTTGGATAGTAGCCCTTGCGCAGTCCGATCTCATCGAACCCCTCGGCGTGATACAGCCGGATCGCCCCCAGATTCGAGGCCCGCACCTCGAGGAAGGCAGTATCAGCGTCGCGCTGATGTGCGAGCGCCAGGACCCGGCGCAGCAGCCGCCGCCCCAGACCCCGCCCCTGCCGGCTCGGCGCGACGCAGAGGTTGAGGATATGGCATTCGCCAGCGGCGACCGACATCACCACATGCCCAAGCAAGTGCCCCGCCTGATCGGCCACGAGACAGCAATAGTGCGCGCGCAAGCAATCGCGAAAGATCCCCTCAGTCCAGGGCGCCGCGTAGGCGGCGCACTCCACCTGCATCACCGCGGGAAGATCGGCCTCGGTCATGCGGCGCAAAGCGATCCGGAGCTCTGGTGTCGGACAGGCAGCCATCGCGCGATTATAGCCGGGGCGCGAACGCCGACGAGGGCCAATCAGGCCCGGACGTTCATGGCGCTGGCGGCGCCATCGCGCCCACAAACGACCGTCTGCAAGGTGCTGGTCAATAATAAGATTTGACTAAAATCGAAAGGGTCAGATGGGCCCGCAGGCCGCGCCTGAGGCGATGCGCGCGTTTTGCTGACCCGGATCATGCTCGAGCGGATTTCCTGCGAGATCCGGGCTCGAGATGCCCCGGCAAGCGCGGGATTCTCGTTATAGTTCTGTCGAGTTCCCCGTCTCCGGCCGCAGCGGCGCATCGTGGTTCCTCGGGACCAGACTCCCGAGCACAGGTCGCCGACCGCTCATCTGGCTCCTCGGTCGGAGCCCCCCTTCAGTCATCCAACGTGGTAACACGATGTCGCAAGAGCACATGGTCACCATCGACGGCAACGAAGCCGCCGCCTACGTCGCGCACTTGACCAACGAGGTCATCGCCATCTATCCGATCACGCCCTCCTCCAACATGGGTGAGTGGGCGGATGAATGGTCCTCGTTGGGGGTCAAGAATCTCTGGGGCACGGTCCCGAGTGTGGTCGAGATGCAGTCTGAGGCCGGCGCCGCTGGGGCCATCCATGGAGCGCTCCAAGGTGGCTCGCTGGCGACCACCTTTACCGCCTCGCAGGGCCTGCTGCTGATGATCCCGAACATGTACAAGATCGCCGGCGAGCTGACGCCAGCGGTGTTCCATGTCTCGGCGCGCTCGCTGGCGGCTCAGGCGCTGTCGATCTTCGGCGATCACTCCGACGTGATGGCCTGCCGCGCCACCGGCTATGCGATGTTCTGTTCGGCCTCGGTGCAGGAGGTGATGGACTTCGCGCTGATCGCGCAGGCCTCGACGCTGGAGTCGCGAGTACCCTTCCTGCACTTCTTCGACGGCTTCCGCAGCTCGCACGAGGTCACCAAGATCGCGAAGCTCTCGCACGAGCAGATCCGCGCGCTGATCGACGAGGATCTGGTCAAGGCGCATCGCGAACGCGGCATGAACCCGGATCATCCGGTGATTCGCGGCACCAGTCAGAACCCGGATGTCTACTTCCAGGGTCGCGAGACGGTCAACCCCTTCTATGCCGCGGTCCCGGAGATCGTGCAACAGCGCATGGACCAGCTCGCGGCGCTGACCGGCCGCCACTACAAGCTGTTCGAGTACGTTGGCGCCGAAGACGCCGAGCAGGTCATCCTGCTGATGGGCTCGAGCATCGGCGCCGCACAAGAGGCCGTCGAGCACCTCGCCGCTGAGGGCAAGAAGGTCGGCCTGATCAAGGTCCGGCTGTTCCGCCCGTTCAGTAAGGCACATCTGCTCGAGGCCCTGCCGGTCACTGTGAAGACCGTCGGCGTGCTCGATCGCACCAAGGAGCCCGGCGCCAATGGCGAGCCGCTCTATCAGGATGTGGTCACGGCGCTGGCCGAGGCAGTCGCCGAAGGCGATATGGCGCGGATGCCGCGCGTGGTTGGCGGTCGCTATGGGCTATCGTCGAAAGAGTTCACGCCGGCCATGGTCAAGGGCGTGTTCGACGAACTGGCCAAGGACCAACCGAAGAACAAGTTCACCGTCGGCATCATCGACGATGTCAGCCACTCAAGCCTAGACTGGGAGCCTGGCTTCAAGCCGAAGGTGACCGAGGGCGTCACCGAATGCGTGTTCTATGGCTTGGGATCAGACGGCACCGTCTCGGCGAACAAGAACTCGATCAAGATCATCGCCGAGGAGACCCCGAACTTCGGTCAGGGCTACTTCGAGTACGATTCCAAAAAGGCGGGCGCGGTCACCATCTCGCACCTGCGCTTTGGCCCCAACCCGATCAACAGCACCTATCTGATCGGTGACGGCGAGGCCAGCTTCGTCGCCTGCCATCAGCCGACCTTCCTGACCCGTTACGACATGCTCGCCAAGGCGAAGGATGGCGGGACCTTCCTGCTCAACTCGCCGACCGCGGCCGATCGGGTCTGGGACGATCTGCCCAAATCGATGCAGCAGCAGATCATCGACAAGGGCCTCAAGTTCTATGTCGTCGACGCCTACGACATCGCCGAGAAGACCGGCATGGGGCGGCGCATCAACACCATCATGCAGACCTGCTTCTTTGCCATCTCCGGCATCCTGCCGAAGGACGAGGCGATTGCCAAGATCAAGGATGCGGTGAAGAAGACCTATGGCAAGAAGGGCCAGCGCCTGCTCGATCGCAACTATGCCGCGATCGATGCCGCGCTCGATGGGCTGCATCCGGTGCAGATCCCCGGCGCCGCCAATAGCGCCTTCGAGCGTCCACCGGTGGTCCCCGCCGATGCCCCGGATTTTGTCCAGCGCGTTACCGCCACACTGATCGCCAACAAGGGCAACAGCCTGCCAGTGAGCCTGATGCCGGCCGATGGCACCTGGCCAACCGGGACCACTCGCTACGAGAAGCGCAATATCGCCCTCGAGCTGCCGCAATGGGAAGACGACCTCTGCACCCAATGTGGCAAGTGTCCGCTGGTCTGCCCGCATGCGGCGATCCGCTCCAAGGTGTTTTCCGAGGACGCGATCGCGCAGGCACCGGAAGGCTTCCAGAGTGCCAAGCTCAAGGGCAAGGATTTCCCCGAGGGCTACCGCATCAGCTATCAGGTTGCTCCAGATGACTGCACCGGCTGCGGACTCTGTGTCGAGGTCTGCCCGATCCGTGACCGCAAGGACCCCAAACGTAAGGCATTGAACATGCGCCCGGCCGAGGAGCGCCACGACATCGAGGTACCGCGCTGGGACTTCTTCCTGTCGCTGCCCGAGTACGATCGCACCAAGCTCGATGGCAGCAAGATCAAGCACGCGATGATGCTGCAGCCGCTGTTCGAGTTCTCCGGCGCCTGCGTCGGCTGCGGCGAGACGCCTTACATCAAGCTCGCCACCCAGCTGTTCGGCGACCGTATGCTGATCGGCAACGCTACCGGCTGCTCGTCGATCTACGGCGGCAACCTGCCGACCACGCCCTACACCACCAACCCCGATGGCCGCGGCCCGACCTGGAACAACTCGCTGTTCGAGGACACCGCTGAGTTTGGTCTCGGTCTGCGGCTCGCGGTCGACAAGCAGACCGATCAGGCACGCGAATATGTCGCCCGGCTCGCCGATAAGATCGGCACCGACCTCGCCGATGGCCTGCTCAACGCCGACCAAAGCAGCGAGGCCGGCATCTTCGAGCAGCGCCAACGCGTCGCTGCCTTGAAGGACAAGCTCGGCGCGATCGGCAGCCCCGAGGCCAAGGTCCTGCTCAGTGTCTGCGAGAACCTGGTCAAGCGCAGCGTCTGGATCGTCGGCGGCGATGGCTGGGCCTACGACATCGGCTACGGCGGTGTCGACCATGTGCTCTCGACCGGACGCGATGTGAACCTGCTGGTGCTCGACACCGAGGTCTACTCCAACACCGGTGGCCAGACCTCGAAGGCGACGCCGATGGGCGCGGTGGCCAAATTCTCGGCCGGCGGCAAGCCCACCTTCAAGAAGGATCTGGCGATGATGGCGATGGCCTACGAGAACGTCTATGTCGCGCAGATCGCCTTTGGCGCCAAGGACGTGCAGAC
Source organism: uncultured Halochromatium sp. (assembly GCA_964617675.1). Taxonomy (GTDB): domain Bacteria; phylum Pseudomonadota; class Gammaproteobacteria; order Chromatiales; family Chromatiaceae; genus Lamprobacter. The sequence goes on from CAZTYV010000067.1 coordinate 7,075, forward strand.
CATCCGCGCCTTCATGGAGGCCGAGTCCTACCCCGGCCCCTCGGTGCTGATCTGCTACTCGCCCTGCATCGCCCACGGCGTCGACATGTCGAACAACCTGCGCCAGCAAGACATGGCGGTCAACTCCGGCCACTGGCCGCTATTCCGCTATGATCCGCGCAAGATCGAGCAGGGTGAGAATCCGCTGCACATGGACAGCAAGGCGCCGAGCATCCCCTATCGCGATTACCTGGCCAGCGAGACCCGCTTCAGCGTGCTCAATCGCACCCACCCCGATGATGCCGAGCGCTTCCTGAAGCTCGCGCAGAAGCATGTCGAGAGCAAATACTCGCTCTACGAGCAACTGGCCAATCTGGCCTGGCAGAAGGCGGAGAAGCCCGTGACGCCGAGTGACAGCTAAGACCCCGTCAGCCGGCGACGGGCACCAACCCGCGCCGGCCTGCTCGCCCGACCACGACTTTTGCTCCCGGAGAACCTCATGGACCTGACCACCCAGTACCTCGGCTTCGAGCTGAAGAACCCCATCGTCCCCTCAGCCTCGCCGCTGACCAAGAGCATCGCCCAAGCCAAAGAGCTCGAGGACCATGGCGCGGCGGCGATCATCATGTATTCGCTGTTCGAAGAGGCGATCACCGCCGAAACCGAGACCATGAACCGCTTCCTGCATCAGCAGTCGACCGGTTTCGCCGAGGCCGATGACGGCTTCCTTCCGGACTGGAACGACTTCAGTACGGGTCTCGACAACTACCTCGACAACCTCCGTCGGCTCAAAGAGGCCCTCGACATCCCAGTCATCGCCAGCCTCAACGGCGTCACCCCGGGCGGCTGGATCGAGCACGCCAAAGAGCTCGAGCAAGCCGGCGCCGACGCGCTCGAGCTCAACGTCTATTACGTCGCCGCCGATATCGATGAGGACGGCAGCCAGGTCGAAGAGCGCTATCTCGAGGTCCTGCGTCTGCTGAAGACGCAGATCAGTATCCCGATCAATATGAAGCTCTCATCGAGCTTCAGCTCGGTCGGCAACATGGTCCGGCGCATGGCGGGTGCGGGTGCCAACGGCGTCTCGCTGTTCAACCGCTTCTACCAGCCTGACATCAATATCGACAGCCTTCGGCTACAGCCGAGCTTGCACCCGTCCACCTCCGCCGAGGCGTTGCTCGCGATGCGTTGGATCGCGATCCTCTATGGCCGTGTCGACGGTCTCTCGCTGGGCGCCACCGGCGGCATCCACACCGCGGACGACGCCGTCAAACTGCTACTCGCCGGGGCCGATGCGGTTCATCTCTGCAGCACCCTGTTGCGAAACGGTGCCCCGCAGATCGCCCGCATCCTCGACGGATTGACCCACTGGATGGAGGATCAGAGCTTCGAGTCGATCGCGGATGTGCGTGGCCGTGTCAGCGCCCTCGCCGTCTCGAACCCGGCCGAATTCGAGCGCGCCAACTACGTCAACATCATCGATAGCTACAGCTTCTCACCCGGCGTGCTGGTCTGAGCGATCTGCTCACCCCGCCCTTGCGTGCGAACAGGCGCCTCTGCGCAAGGGCGTTGGGCTGAGCCCTCAGCGGCGATGTCCAGGACGAAGATCCGCGGCATACCAGGCCACTTCAGCCGCTCGGTCGCCGCGCGCTCGAGCGTCAGCCCTGTAGTAGGACCAGCCCGTTCGCCGCTGCACGATCCGATAGACCGGCACCGCACCTGGCTGCGGCGTCGCGAAGGCACCGAAGGCACGTCCTTCGTCGACCCAGCCGCTGTCTGGCGCCGAGAGCGCGGTCTGCAGATCCGGATCGAGGGTGTAGATTCGATCCCCGCTCTCGGGATGCCAGAACGCCCGGACGTCACTGACACCGGGGCGACTTGATTCGTTGGCGAACTCCACCCCGACGACGCTCAGTCCCGCATCAACCCAGTCCTGCGCCGTGATCGAGCTGCTGGTGAAGCGATCCGGTCCCGCGGGGTCGCGCAGGCGAAACACCACGGCCAGATCGTCGTCGGCATCGTAGGCGTCGAGCTCCTGCGCCGCATAACTGACGGTACCCAGATCCCCCAAGCTGATGCTGATGGGCTCGAATTCCGGAAGCGCCGGCTTGGTGTAGCGCGTATTCGGGTCCGGCGTTCGTCCCGGCCCGCCGGGGTTGTAGAGATCAAGATAGCCTGGCTCGGCCGAGGTTGGGATCTCGACCGCCAGCAGCCGCGCCATGGCGGCGGCATCGCCGCGCAGCACGATGTCGAAGTAGTTGTCATGATCCTCGACGTAGTAGGCACGGTCTGGCGTTCCGTCGGTGGGTGCTCCCACCTCTGCCATACCGACCACCTCAAGCTCACCGTCGCCGAGGTCGTAGCTCAAGCCGGCCTGACTGATCACCACCGGCTGCCCCTGCGCGTCAACGGCATGGAGACGGAAGAAGCGCTCGAAATCGTCGGGCAGTAAGCCACTGACACCATCCGGTGAGAAACCACCCGACGTGAACAGGCGCAGGCGATACTCAGCGGCCTCGCCATAGAGCGCAAAGGCGTCGTTCGGGAAGGCATTGGCGAGCGCCGCGGGCGGAAAATCGCCCACTGGCGAGAATCGCGTCAACCTCGCGCCAACGAGTGACGGACCCGCCACATAAGGATTACTGCTCGACTGCGTGAGCCCGACGATCGAGACCGGTCCATCAGGTCCGACGGCCATCAGCGGTGTCTCGTCGGCAACGATCTCGATACTCTCCGGGTAGACCGCACCGGGCTCGCCAGGGATCAGCCGATTGCCGAACGCGCCGAACACCACGATCACATGCCGCTCATTGTGGTCGTAGTTCGGATTCAGCGCGGCGACCGATGGCGTCACCACCTCGCCGGTGTTGAGCCGGATCGCGAAATCCGTTGGAGAGACCGTACTCGGCAACAACGGCCAGCTGAACTCGATCGGCATCGCATCGGCGAACAGCGGCGTGCCGCCGAAACCGGCCACCGCGATCCCGATCGGACTCGCACCGGAGGTCAGATTCCGAAGCGGGGGAACCGGGTCTAAGTTGGCCCAGTCCAGATTGACGCCAGCGCCCGCGTCCACGGCCTTCTGCAAATCGGCGGCAGTCAGCAGCCCTGGGATGCCCTGAATGCCTTCGAAGCCGTAACCCGCGGCGAGGATTCGTGGCTGATCATCCCAGAGATCGGCATTGATCACGACATCGCGATGCAGCTGCAGATAGGCCGGCGTCTGCGTCGGGTCAGGTGCGAGCGAGTCGGCCAGCGACGCGCTGCCGACGGCAATCATGGACAGGGACAGGGTGCAAGTCAGCGGGACACCGCCGAACAAACCTCGAGATTGCATCATTCATGTGCCTCATCATGCCGACTGGGTCAGCTCGGTTGAAAAGGATCATCGCGAGGACCTCCCTAGCAAAGAGCTGCAGGGACGATCAGGCCGCGATCATACCTTGCCCCAGCCTGACACAAGACCCGCATCGCCCTGACCAGGCCGGCCTTGGGATTGCGAGGCCAAGACCATTGGGGCTCGGCCGCTGCGGGTCCGCCGATTCGCCCCGATCAGTGCCCCGATCAGTGCCCCGATCAGTGCCCCGATCAGTCGCGTCAATCAGTCGCGTCAATCAGGCGCTGCGCGTCGAGCGCGAGCAATCCCTGACACCAGTCGAGGTGATGAAGGCCCTGCCAGCCGTGCTCCGGCCCGGTCGTGCTCCAGAGACAGCGCTCGCGGTAGCGCTCTGGGGTCAGCTCGAGGATCTCCTGGACGCTCAGACCATAGCCGTAACGCGGGACGGCATTCTGGGCCGGTCGCAGCAAGCGGCCCATCGCATCGCGCTGGATTCGACCAGCGGGACGAGCGCTGCGGAAATCGCGTCGGATCGGGTTCAGGGGATGCTCGTGCCAGCGGTCGGTCAGCGGCTGATCGGCATAGAAGGCCACCAGGGTTTCGTTGATTCGCTGGCGTCCCTGACTCCGGGCGCAGAACAGCCACCAATGACCACCGTGCTCAAATAGCGTGCAGTCCTTGAGCTTCACGTCGCGCATCAGTGTCTGCACCGGCTCCCAACGATCCGGGAAGCGGACACAGCCGTAGAGATCCAAACGATTGCGCTCACCGCATTCGGGCAGCATGAAGAGCGCATCCTGATACTCGAACAGGAAGGGATACGAGAGATGCTCGGGCAGTGCGAGGGCCGTTTGCGCAACCGCGTCGAGCGCTCTGCCCTCGGCATCGACCGCCAACGTCATGATCGCGCCGCGGCCCCTGGACTCGCGAAGCTCCTCGAAGAACAGCTGATGACGCCCCTGGTGATAACAGAGGAAGGGGTCCGCCCAAAAGCGGTCGGCCGGGGGCAGCAGTGGATGCAGGCCATTGAGGGTGAATGGCCTTGACGCAGATCGGTCGGTACTGCCCACGCCCATGGTCGGCGGCCCCGTTGGCCCGAGCTCGAGCGCGGCACGCGCCCCGACCAGCAGGCACCACTGCCGGCGACGACCGCGCAGCCGAACCTGATCCAGCCAAGGGTCCAGGCGCCGGGCCAGTTGATGGCCGAAACGCTTCAGCCGCGCATCCTCGGGCCCCGAGCGACGGGGCCCTTGGCCAGAGCGCCGGTCGCGCCGTTGGGGTCAGCCTCAGCCACCATCACCATCCCCGCTCGTCACGTACGCGGGCGTCTCGAGCCCGCGCACCAAGAGCCCCTGGATGCGGCCGCCGCGCGTGTGTCTTGGCACGAAGCCGAGCGCCTCGGCCGCGCACGCGACATCACCCCCACTGACGAACCAATCGAGGCGCTCTGCGGCTTGCTCGCGTAGCTCATACAACGCCACCGACACCAGCGCGCGAATCGCCTCTTGATCGCCGGGAAGGACCAACAGATCCACCAGTCGCGCGACCCATCGGCCTTTTCGCTCCCAGAGCTTCAGCACCAGGTAGCCGCGGATCAGCGGTCCGTCAGCGATGATCCAGGTCTGATAGTTGGTATCCGGATGCTGGCGGTAATGCCAGTTGAGCACGGCCGCATCGCGCCGGGTGATCGCAGGATAGCTCAGACGCGCCTGCTCCCAGAGCTGATCGAAACGGTCGTCGAAGTCGGCCTCGAATCGCTGCACCGGCAAGCCACCAGGCCGCGGCAGCGCAATCGCCAGATCCGCCAAGCGACCGACGATCGCCCCGGCTGCGGTGCCCAGCCGCTTCTGCAACGGTGAGCGCAGCGAGACCCGCCGCATGCGGTTACCCGCATCCGCCACGTCAACAAAGCCACAGCGATCGAGGACCGCCATCATCGCCTCAGCCACATGCTTGCCGAGCGGCCGCGGGCCGGTCGCTGGGTGATCCACCAGGGCCGCCATCAGGCCGTGCGGGAAGAGCGTCTGCTTCGGCCAGCCAACGCGCGCGGCCGCCTTCAGCGCCTGCCGACTCCAACCCCAGTGCACACGGGCGTCAGCGAGCCAGCAGGCGTCGACGGGCTCACCGTGCAGAGACAGCGCAGCCGGCAGACAGGACAGATTGGCAATGATCTTATCTTCCCAAACCGCAACGACGCCCTGGTAGCCCGGCCGCTCGAGGCGCGGATCGCGATGCCATTGCCAGTCCCAGCGCCGGGCCAGGGTGGCGGCCTTCTCGGCTCCGGCTGAGCTCGCCATAAAGGCGAGCAGTGCCTCCTTGTCCTGCTCGCTCGCGGCACGGACCTGGATCGGGGTCTCGCCGCTCAGCAACGTCGATGGCGTCGCCACCTGCTAGTCCCTCGGTGCCGGACTGGGCATCCGAATCCAGGCCAGAAACAGCTCGTAGCCAAGCGCGAGGATCACCGGTCCAATAAAGAGTCCGATGATCCCGGCGTTCAGCAGCCCCCCCAATGCACCGACGAAGATCACCGCCATCGGCACTGCCACACCACGGCCCAAGAGCCAGGGTTTCAACAGATTGTCCAACGAGGCAACGACGACCGACCAGATGGCGAATAGAACCGCCGTGGTCATGTCGGCGCTCGCAAACAGATAGAGACTCACGATGAGGAGCACCGGAAAGGCTCCCAGCTGGATGGTTGCTGAGATCATGATCAGCAAGGCCCAGAGTCCCGCCGCCGGAACGCCGGCCACCAGCATTCCGACACCCCCGAGGATGGCTTGGATCAGCGCGATGCCCAGGATGCCGCGCGAGACGCTTCTCACCACCGACTCGGCGAGAAGGGCAAAGCGGTGTCCATCCGCGCCCGCGAGACGATGGGCAATCGCGTCCGACAGGCGACGGCCATCTTGGCTCTTGGCCAACAGGATCGCTGCGATCACGATGGCGATCACCAAGTGCACCACGCCCATCCCAGCGTTCGCCGCGAACGCCAGCGCGCGTGCGCCAACCACCTGCAACTGCGGTTGGATCGACTTCAGCGCCTGCTCGAGGTTGTCGGAGGCCTGTCTCCAGAACGACTCGATATCGTCCCCCACCAGGGGCACCGCGCTCAGATCTGGCGGCGGCGGGATTGCGATGACGCCTTGGTGGATCGACTTTGAGACCATCGTCACACCCTCGACGAGCGTGCCGCTGAGCAAGAGGATCGGGAAGATCAACAGGATCAGCGCCAGCACCGTGAATAGGACCGAGGCCATCAGCCGGCGCTGACCTAGCAGGCAGAGCATGCGCGAATACCCGGGCCAAGAGGCCACCGCAATGATCAGCCCCCAGATGATGGCGATCAGGAACGGCCGCATGATCCAGACACAGAGGCCGATCATCACCGCGATCAGGCCGAGGCGGATCACCAGCTCGAGTGTTCGCTCGATCCCCAACGCCTCACCGCCGAGTTGCCGCTTATCAACCATCGCGTTCCATCCTCAGTGTGCCGAGACCCGCGGGCGTCGCACCGACCCTTGCGCCGGCCAGCGCCGCCTAGACCACATCGTGCTCCTCGAGCCGGAACCCGAGGAGCTCCAGGATGAGGCCGGTGACCGCGCCACCGAGCATGCCGCCGAGCGCGCCAGTCGGGACCTGGCGCAGCACCTGATCGATCACCGGCTGCTCGCCGCCGAGGAGCAAGGGCGTGGTCATGCCGGCCATCAACCAGACCGCAGCGCCGACCACCGAGGCGATCAGTCCAGCGACCAAGGGCGCGGCCAGGCTATCCGGCAGCCAGCCGTGGCAGGCCTGGACGATCCAATACTCATTGAGCTGAAAGAGCGCACCGACGATCGCAACCACCCCAGCAGCCAGCACGAAGGGTCCCACACTGATCTCCAGCACCGTGAGCAGGATGACCAAGGCCAGACCAGCACCGAAACCCGCGAGCATCCCGGTGAGCGTCTCCGCGAGCGGCCGGGCATTCTGACGACCCATCCAGGCGAAGAAGCCGCCGGCGGCGATCCCGGTACCCGCGGCCAGCAAGGTGATCATGGTCAGATCGATATTCGGTCCGGAGGTCACCAGGTAGCCAATCGATGCCAGCACCCCCGCGGTCGCCCCGACCAAGGCCAAGGGCATGGCACTGTAGAACGCCGCCGTCGTCATCGCCGCCGCGACCGCGCCGGCAACCAACGGCTGCCATCCGCTGAGTCCGAGCACGACGAGCACCTCGTAGAGGCCGATGAAAAGCCCCCCGAACAAGGCACCCGCCAGGCTCCATACCAGCAGCGACACGACAATCGCAAATAAGCGGTCTTTCAAGGCGGCGACTCCTCCAGGTTTGTCATTCTCGTGTCGCCCACATTCTAGCCGTCTCGGGCCTGGGCGTCGCTGCGAAACCGAGCCCGGGTCTGCGGTACCATGTCGACCGACCCAGTCGACCAACCAGGCCCCAGCTGGGGACGCATCCAAGTGTCACCCAGGCACAACAACAAGCGAGAGCGAGGAAGACAGATGGCAAGAACAGCACTGGTCACCGGCGGCACCCGCGGCATCGGCGAGGCGATCTGTATCGCGCTCAGAGACGCCGGATATCAGGTGGCGGCCAACTACGGCGGTAACGATCAGGCCGCCAAGGCCTTCAGCGAGCGCACCGGCATCCCGGCCTACAAGTTCGACGTTGCGGACTTCGAGGCCGTCGAAGATGGCGTCAAGCGGATCGAGCAAGACGTCGGCCCGATCGACGTGCTGATCAACAACGCCGGGATCACCCGCGACGCCACCTTGCACAAGATGCGCCCGGATCAGTGGCAGCAGGTGATCGATACCAATCTCGGCTCCTGCTTCAATTGCTCGCGGGCGGTCATCGAGGGCATGCGCGAGCGCGGCTTTGGGCGTATCGTCAACATCGGCTCGATCAACGGACAGGCCGGCCAGTATGGCCAGGTCAACTACGCCGCGGCCAAGTCCGGCATCCACGGATTCACCAAGGCGCTCGCCCAAGAAGGCGCTGCTAAGGGCGTCACGGTCAACGCCGTCGCGCCGGGCTACGTGGACACCGACATGGTGCGCGCGGTGCCAGCCAATGTGCTCGAGAAGATCATCGCCCGAATCCCTGTCGGTCGCCTCGGCAAACCCGAAGATATCGCTCGCGCGGTCCTCTTCCTGGTCGCCGATGAGGCAGGCTTCGTGACGGGAGCCACCCTGTCCGTCAACGGCGGTCAACACATGTACTGATTCGGAGACAGCTGATGCGCGCTCGCTCCCAGCATCCTGCGGTCCTCGGCGCGATCCTGATCGCCTGCACGACCGCTCTGATTCCGCTCGCCGCCATTGGCGATGAGGTCCTCGATCAGATCGACACGGCCCGGCGCGCCTATGAGGCCGGCGAGGCCGGAGTCGCGACCGAAGCGCTGAACATCGCGATCAGCCAGATCCAGCAGCAGCAAACCGAGGCGCAGCTCAAACTGTTTCCGCAGCCCTTGCCCGGTTGGACCGCGGACGACGCCAGCGCCCAGGCGAGCGGACTCATGACGGCGCTGACAGGCAAGGTCTTGAGCCGCACCTACCAGCAGCCCGAGACTGGGGCCGAGGTCGTCATGACCATCAGCGCCAACTCCCCGTTCTTGGGGTTCTTCAGCGGCCTGATGCAGACCCCCTTGTTCGCGCAAGGGGCCGATGGACTTGGGGCCTATGTCCACGAGGGCTATCGCGGGCTGCTCGAGCCCCAGGACAGCGGTTCGGCCAAACTGTCGCTGGTGATCGGCAACAGCCTCCTGCTGCAGGTCGAGGGTAGCGGAGGTGCGGGCGCCGACACGCTGGAGGCCTATCTCAACGCCATGGAACTCAAGGCGCTCGAACAGGCCTTCGCCAACTGAGTCTGGGCAACCGCTGGGCGACAACGTCACCGACCGGCGTCCGTCGCATCGATCAGGCGCAGGACAGCTATTGTTCAACCGGTATCCGGCCGATAGACTTCGGCGCTTTGCTCGAGGATCTCGTCGCCCATGCGCACCTCAGACTTCCCGCTGAACACCGTCAAGGAGACGCCGGCCGACGCCGAGATCGCCAGTCACCAGTTGATGCTGCGCGCCGGCATGATCCGCAAGCTCGCGGCGGGGCTCTATACCTGGCTGCCGCTCGGCCTGCGCGTCTTGCGTAAGGTCGAGCGGATCGTCCGTGAGGAGATGGACCGCGCCGGCGCGCTTGAGGTGGCAATGCCGGCCGTGCAACCGGCCGAGCTCTGGCAGGAATCCGGGCGCTGGGAGCAGTACGGTCCCGAGCTGTTGCGCCTCAAGGACCGTCATCAGCGCGACTTCTGCTTCGGCCCGACGCATGAGGAGATCATCACCGAGCTGGCCCGCAATGAGCTGCGCAGCTACAAGCAGCTGCCGGTCAACTACTACCAGATCCAGACCAAGTTCCGCGACGAGATCCGCCCGCGCTTCGGGGTGATG